>JAEDGA010000050.1 GCA_016297775.1 Candidatus Methanomethylophilaceae archaeon | reverse complement strand
CCGACTACACCTGTGTGAACGTGGTTACCCACACGATTCGTCGAGGAACCATAAATAAAGACATGACAATAAGATTTGAAAGAGTCCTACGCATGAATACAGGGACATATATCGCATGGAGGTGAGACGGATCAAATACGTTGTGCCTATTGTCACAATAGTTATCGCAATGCTGACGTTGATGATACAGCCTGCGTTCTCCGTCTCGCTCGAGTCCTCATCCATATTCACCGACGGTATCGTGGAGATATATCCTCTCGCCAACGAAGTGGAGGACAAGGTCATCGAAGAGAACAATTCCGAGAAAAATCCCGATCTTAACGGCAAAGCGACCTTGGTGCCCACCGATCCATCCGATATCGACGAGGGATGTGACGGAGCCGTCAACATCCTGCCACCGTCATCGAGTTCCGGCGACAATTGGACCGAGGGTGGAAAGAACGCTATCACCATCAAGATCCCGGCCAACACATACTACTGCCTTAAGGTGACCACATCCAGTACGTCCAATCCCAATAAAACTTTGGACCTCAAGTTCAACGGTATAGAATTCAATCAGACACTCGGCAGTATCGATAATCCCGGCATATACTACTATTACACCGATACCTATGGATCCCATCAGTCCACGACATTGGACTGGGGTATAACCGGAGGCGAGATGAGCATCAATTTCCAGGTGAAGGGTTTTGCCGACAATGTCAAGATACAGCTCCTGTTGAAGAATTCCGAGCAATCGACATGATTATACCCTTATCGTAACATCATACGGAACATGATTGATGAAGGATGCCGTATCCTTGCGGAGAAGGGCGACATATCCGCACAATACCACCTCGGAATATCATATTTCAACGGTGACGGTGTGGAGAAATCGTATGAGGAGGCCCTCAGATGGTTCACGATGGCCGCAGAGAACGGTCATGTCGATGCACAGTTCCACATGGGATGGATGCACTATTACGGCGAGGGTGCGGAGCAATCCTATCCGGAAACGATCAGATGGTTCACGATGGCCGGAGAGAACGGCCACGAATCCGCACAGTTCTACCTGGGACAGATGTATGAGTACGGCATCGGTACGGAAGTATCCGATATCGACGCGCTCGAATGGTACACCAGAGCTGCGGAGAAAGGCAATGCCGATGCACAGTTCCATCTCGCATGGATGTACAGGACCGGAAGAGGTACGGAACAATCCCCTGAAGAGGCGATAAGATGGTTCGTGATGTCCGCAGGGAACGGTTGTGCGGATGCACAGTCCGCGTTGGGAGTGGCATACTTCAACGGGGACATCGTACCCCAATCATATGAGGCTGCGGCGGCATGGTTCGCCAAGGCCGCGGAACAGGGGAATGCGGATGCCCAGTGCAATCTGGGGTTGTCATATTACAGGGGGTGCGGAGTGGAGCAATCCTTCGAAAAGGCTGCCGAATTCTATACCCGGAGTGCGGAACAGGACAACGCATACGCACAATACAGCCTGGGCGTAATGTATCAATACGGGGAGGGTGTGGAACAATCCTTCGAAAAAGCCGCGGATTGGTACAGAAGGAGTGCGGATCAGGGCAATCCCGCTGCACAGTACAACCTGTCCCTGATGTACAGGGACGGCATCGGGATGGCAAGATCCGAATCCAGAGCGGACGAATTGCTGAGGGCATCGGCGGAACAGGGATACCCCGATGCCGTATCGGATATCGAAAGGAAGAACGGCGGCGGAACGGTACACTGAGCGCTGAATGCACCGCCCCGCCGTTATATGACATTCAGGATACCCACAGGCCGTGGATGTTGCATACCTCCGAAGCTCTGATGTCCGAAGCGTCCGTAGGGAAGAAGGCCTCCGGTTCGTCACCCGGATGGAGGTATCTGCGCATGACGATGCCGTCGGCCTCAATCTCGATGTACACGATGTAATGTTCAGGGGTCATCGGATGCTTCGCATCCTTACCTATCCTCACAAGGACACCGCCGTCACGCCTTTCTATGTAAGGGACGTGTTTCTCCAGGGATGTGTCGGCCGAACGCGGTTCGAGTCTGTCCATCGCCTGTCCGCAACAGGACAGTGTCCCATCGGAGGGAAATTCCTCCTGAACTATCTTTCCGCATATCCCGCACCTGTAAGTCACCATGGGCGTCATGATATCCCCTCTACCTCGTGTATATAAATAAGGTGGTATTCGGAACGGTGAATATTCAGCAATTAACGTAACATGATGCACATTATTCTGTAATGTTACGAATCGATCCATTCGTAATACCATTATACATGATACCATATACACCGACACATGATAGAAGAGCTTTGGAGAAGATGCATAGAATTCCACGGACATGCCTGTGGAGGTCTCGCCATCGGATACAGGGCATGTGAGGTCGCGTGCGACATCCTCGGCATAGACCTGGAACGCATAGAGGATGAGGATCTCGTCTGCGTTACCGAGAACGATTCCTGCGGCATCGATGCCATCCAGTGTCTCCTGTCGTGCACCCTAGGAAAGGGCAACATGATCATGCGCATGCGCGGAAAACCCGCATATTCATTCTTCGACAGACGCACATCGAGATCCGTCAGGCTGGTCGCGGCGAAATTCGACAGGTCGATGGATAAAGAGAAACTTATCGATATGATATTGAATGACCCTGCAGAGAAAGTGTTCAGAATATGCGAACCGAAGTTCGACGTACCCGAGAAGGCGAGGATGTTCGCCAGCGTCGTCTGTGAAGGATGCTGCGAACCCGTACGCGAGGACCTTGCAAGATTGCAGAACGGAAGGATCCTCTGTCTTGATTGTTTCACGGAATACAAGGACAGATGGTGATCCGTATATGGAAGAATGTACGAATAACAAAAGATACGTTTTCGGTTGGATAGGTTTCACGATATTGCTGATCGCATATTTCTTCGTATACTTCCAAAGGGTATCGGTATCCGTTCTCGGTATCGACATGACCTCCGAGATAGGAGGTTCCATCGCACTCCTGAGTTCCACATACTTCACCGTGTACCTGATAATGCAGATCCCCAGCGGTATCATGGCGGATCGTCTCGGTCCCAGGATGGCCTCCGGTATCTTCCTCGCCATCGCGGCCGTAGGTACACTCCTGTCGGGATTCGCCACCACCTTTACGGATGCGATCATCGGTAAGGCGTTGATCGCGTGCGGTATGGCCGTAGTCTACATACCTCTGATCAAGATAATAGCCGTATGGTTCCCGAAGACGGACTTCGCAGTACTTACCGGTACGGTCATCGCAGTCGGTAACGTGGGAGCCATAGCCGCGGGTGCGCCCCTGAGCATGCTCAACGATGCCATCGGATGGAGGAACGTGTTCCTCGTCATGGGAGTGATAACCGCCATACTTTCGATGGTGTGTCTTCTGTTCATCAGGAACCGTCCCTCGGATGTACATCCCGAGGCCCCTAAGGAACCGCCGATGCCCACGTTGAAGGCGCTGCGCATCACCGTACTGTCCGGAAGGAGGTTCTGGGCACCCGCATTGGCATATATGCTGATGTACGGCGTGATAATCACATACCAGGGTACCTGGGCCGTATCATACTACAGATCGGTGTACTCATTCGTGTTCGACGTGGCATGGTTCGTCACCGCCATAGGTATCGGTAAGATGATCGGTGCCATAATCGTGGGCAGATACATCTCATCCAGGAACGGATCCACCAAACGTACCATGATAGTGGGGAATCTGTTGTTCCTGCTGATATGGTTGCCCCTCTGTCTGACCGCGGGAGAGATAGACTCCTACGTATTCTGGCTGGCTGTCAACTTCCTACTGGGTCTGTTCGGAGGATTCATGACCGTCTCCTTCACACAGGTGAAGGAATGCTTCCCCATTTCCATGTCCGGTACCGTGACCGCGGCAATGAACACCTTCCTGTTCGCGGGAGGTTCGGTCATGTCCACGATTTCGTACTTCATCATACAGTCCAAACTCCCCGAGGAGTTCAGGATGATGTGGATCGTGATGGCGGCATGCGTGATAGGTGCCATCGTGCTATGCGCCATATCCAGGGAACACGATGGCGGGAATGATGCCCGGCCTACAGAGCAATAAACATCTGGCTATGTCGAACGAGCGTTACAATTAACATATGGCATGACATAATGGATGGCGGTGCACAATGAGGAAGAGTCAGTCGGCGGATTTCGAGATAATACCTTATGACAGAGACCTCCGTTTTGGACAGGCGGATTTCGTAGAACTTCTCGACTCCACTGCTGAGAGGTTCGGGAAGTTCATGGCATTCAAGTACCTGTACGATAACGGGGAACAATTGGAGTTCAAATATTCCGATGTCATGGAACAGGTTCTATCGACCGTGAGGACATTGGAAAGCTACGGTATCGTGGCCGGCGACAGAGTGGTAATGATTGCACCCCCGTCACCATTCTATATCATCGTCGCCATGGCACTGCCCTACATGGGTGCCACATCCGTTCTGATTGATTATTCCCTGCCCATGGAAGAGATCGAACGCCTTCTTGCACTGTCCGACCCGGTTGCCGTCGTATCCACCAGGAAACATTTCTCCGAGATCCGCGATACCGTGACCGCCGGGATGGTAATGTTCGTCATCGATGAGAACAAGACCACACTTACTCATGTCAACAAGAGTCCGGCCAAGGTGATCGAGAATACGGCCGATAAGGATACGGATGTAATGCTGATACTGTTCTCCTCCGGTACCACCGGGGAGATGAAAGGTGTCGAGATCACCTATCATTCGATAATGCGTGCGATGGAGATCGACAGCAAGATCGTCGGTCTCGACGGCATACCGGGAAGGATCGCCTACTTCTACGTACTGCCGCTGAATCACATCGCCGGATACGTATCCGCATTTGTGGCGTTCTTCTGGGGTGCCGAACTGGACTTCCTGGAGAACGTGTCCCCGCTCCGCTACCTCGAAGGATTGCACCACTTCGAACCCACACACTTTCTGACCGTACCCGCAGTCTTCGATATCATGGAACAGAAGACGTTCGAGAAGATACGTCAGAAGAGCCGTTTCATATATTGGATATTCAAGACGGCGTTCAGATTCTCCGCGTTCTTCAGGAAGAAGACCGGAATAAGACTTGGAAAGAAGGTGTTCCACGGGATATACTCGCAATTCCTTGGAGAGAACATCAGGTCGATCATCACGGGAGCATCCCCGTGCAAAGATTCCACGGCGAAGTTCTTTGCGGCCATGGGTCTCGAATGGGTCAACTTCTATGCAACCACCGAGACCAACATCCCGATCGTTGCCATAGCCGCTTCCGATCGCGTGAAGTATGGATACACGGGTACGGTCGGATCGGTCGAGGGCGTGAACGTGAGGATCCAGGACATAGACACCGAAGGTATTGGAGAGATCCAGGTCAGGACCGACCTGATCATGAAAGGATACTTCAGGAATCCCGAGGCCACCGCGGCCGCGTTCGATGACGGATGGTTCCGTACCGGCGACAGGGGATACATCGACGAGAAGAACAGACTCCACATCGTTGGGCGTATCAAGGAGAGCATAGTCCTCCGCAGCGGAAAGAAGGTATCCGCGCAGGATGTGGACAACTACTATCTGAAAGCACTGGAGAACAAGTACAACCTTGCATGCTGTGGCATACCAACGGACGACGGATGCGAGGAGATCCATATATTCATACAGGACGACGGATACACCGATCACGGAAAAGCGGAGATAAAGAAGATGATCATGGATACCTCCGCCGTATCACCGTCGATGTACCACGTTGCCGAGGTGCACTTCATAGAGAGCATACCCAAGACATCCGTCGGGAAGATCAGACGTTTCATGCTCAGGGACGGTCTCAAGATGCATGATGTCAAGATGATGGAACAGCCCAGGATCGATGATGACACGTCCGAGGACGGACTGTGCGCCATCATAAAGAAATACAAACCCGATATGGAGGTCACCTTCGACAGCAGATTGATCGAGGATCTCGGTATGGATTCCATCACCCTGTTCAACGTCAAATGTGATTTGGAGTCCAGATACAACCTGGACTTCGGAGGCCGTTTCGGTACCGCGAGGACTGTGGGGGATCTGTGGGACCTCATGCACGGAGAGCGCCCCGATATGGAGGAATCCACTGCAACCGAGGACCTCAGCAAATATCCGTCCCCCAGGAACGAGAGGACCGGCAGGGTGCTGGCACGCTGGACCAAGGCGATGTCCATCCCGTACAGGTTCGAGGTATCGGGATTGGAGAACATCCCCCAGGATGGAAGCAACTATATCATCTGTGCCAACCACGCATCCTTCCTCGATCCGTTCTGGATCCTTAATGCCGCCAAAGGCAGGATAGACTACTCCCGTGTGGCGGGATTGGCCGCCAAAGAAAGGTTGGACAACAGACTAGAGCGCTGGTTGTTCGATATGTTCGGTGCCATCCCGGTCGACAGATACGGGAACACACTTCCGGCCACGCAGAGGGCCAGGGAGTGCATCACCGATGACAAATACATAATGTTCATCTTCCCCGAGGGTGCACGTTCGGTCGACGGTTCCATGCTCCCGTTCAAGGCCGGTGCCGCGGAACTGTCCATGATAACCGGAAGGAAGATCCTGCCCGTGAGGATGGATGGTTCATTCGAGATATTCCCGCGTCACAAGAAGTATCCTAAGGTGTTCAGACTCGGAAGGAGGAGGAAGCTCCGTATCGTGTTCGGCGAACCGATGGATCCGAAGGATTACTCCAATCCTACCGAGATGACACAAAGAATGAAAGAAAAAATTTCCGGCCTTTGAGGCCGGTCTCAGACCTTGTCCAAGGCCTGAGAGATATCCTCGAGGATATCGTCTATGTGCTCCGTACCGATGGAGAGCCTGACGGTGTTGGGCTTGATACCGGCTGATGCGAGTTCCGCCTCATCCATCTGGGAATGGGTGGTCGAAGCCGGGTGTATCACCAGGGATTTCAGATCGGCCACGTTCGCCAGGAGGGAGAACAGCTTCATGGATTCCGCGAAGCGTTTCGCCTCCTCCGCACCGCCCTTGACCTCGAAGGTGAAGATCGAACCTCCTCCGTTGGGGTATCCCTTCTCATACAGCTCCTTCTGACGTCCCGTCGCAAGGCTGGGGTGGTTCACACGCTCCACTTTCGGGTGTTTGGACAGGAACTCAACGACCTTCAACGCATTCTGTACGTGCCTCTCAACACGGAGCGACAAGGTCTCCAATCCCTGGAGCATCAGGAATGAATTGAATGGTGATATGGTGGCACCCTGGTCCCTCATCAGCGTGGTACGCGCCTTGATGATGAATGCGGACGGTCCGCATGCATCGGTGAAGACGATACCGTGGTAGGACGGGTTCGGCTCGGAGAGTCCGGGGAACTTGCCGTTCGCCCAATCGAACTTACCTCCATCCACTATGATCCCTCCCATCGCGGTACCATGTCCTCCGATGAACTTGGTTGCCGAGTGCACGACGATATCCGCACCGTGCTCTATCGGCCTGTACAGATATGGGGAGGAGAACGTCGCATCCATGATCAGCGGGATGCCGTTCTTATGCGCGATCTCCGCCACGGACTCGGTGTCGAACACATCCGAATTGGGATTTCCCAATGTCTCTCCGTACAGGAGCTTGGTGTTGGGCTTTATCGCACGGGCGAAGTTCTCCGGATCGGCCGGATCCACGAAGGTCACATCGATACCCTGTTCCTTCAGTGTGTTGGCGAACAGGTTGTATGTTCCGCCGTAGATGTTGGAGGATGACACTATGTGGTCACCCGCACGGGCGATGTTCTGTACGGCAAGTGTGATGGCTGCAGATCCAGACGCAGTAGCGAGAGCACCGATTCCGCCTTCCAGCTTGGTCATGCGCTCCTCGAACACCGATGTGGTGGGATTCATCAGTCTGGTGTAAATGTTACCGGGTTCACTCAGTGCGAACCTTCCAGCGGCCTGCTGGGAATCCTTGAACACATAGGCTGTGGTCATGTAGATCGGAACGGCCCTGGAGTCGGTGGTAGGATCGGGAGACTCCTGTCCCGCATGTACCTGCATTGTCTCGAATCTATATCCACTCATTTTATCGATATTCAGTATCCTCATCTAATTAATATATCTTTCCTATCTGTTTAGTAGGAATGAATATAAATCATGAATATATCATCATACACATGCCCATCAACATACCTGCAGGACTCCCCGCATACGGGGCACTCCAGGATGAGAACATATTCGTCATGAGTACGGACCGTGCGGAAAGTCAGGATATAAGGCCGTTACGCATAGCGATACTCAATCTGATGCCCACTAAGACGGAGACGGAGATCCAACTGATGAGATTGCTCTCCAACACCCCGCTTCAGATAGACATCACGCTGACACACCCGTCCACACACATCCCCAAGAACACATCGTCAGACTATCTGTCCAGATTCTATAAAGGGTTCGATGAGATCGAGAAGGAATACTTCGATGGTATGATCATCACCGGGGCCCCGTTGGAGAGGATGAGGTTCGAAGACGTAGATTTCTGGAAGGAGATGGAACACATAATGGATTGGACCGATGGGCACGTGTTCTCCACCATGTACATCTGCTGGGCATCCATGGCCGGTCTCGGATACAGATACGGGATAGGAAAGGATGTGTTCGACAAGAAACTATCCGGTGTGTACGAATACATGAACACATCATCCAACGATCCCCTGCTGAGAGGCATGGATGATATCATACGTATGCCCCAATCAAGATTCGCAGGTCCGAACAGAGATGACATATCCGCATGTCCGCACCTGTCAGTTGCTGCGACAGCCAGGAACGGTGATCCCGGTATCGTGATATCCGACAAGGGGGAGGTGTTCATAACCGGACATCTGGAGTATGACGCCAACACATTGGCGTATGAGTATGTACGCGACACCAAAGCGGGGAAGAATGTGGATGTTCCATGTAACTACTTCCCGAACGACGATCCGTCATTCGATCCGCCGATGAGCTGGAGATCGGCGGCCACGCTCCTGTTCACGAACTGGCTGAACTATTATGTGTATCAGCAGACGCCGTACGAGATCGGCACGGCATACCGCTGATCTCACTCTATCCTGATCGGTGGCTCCCTGATGGAACCGTCCAGGAG
>JAEDGA010000049.1 GCA_016297775.1 Candidatus Methanomethylophilaceae archaeon | reverse complement strand
TATAAACAAGATGCAAAAACATCACGTAATGCCGCTCGTTTTTTCCAAGTAAAAGAGAGAACGTTCAGGCGTTCCTGAAATTCATCATCTTGACGGTACCATTACCGAGGTGTACCACCGGCATTATTGCTGGTTCCGGGTTGAAGTTATGGTTCTTCTGGTAATCGGTCTGATCCTGCCATGTGGACGCATTGATCATCCTGACGCCTCTGTAATTGAGGTATCCGGCTCCGTGAACGTGTCCCGAGACGAATATGTCGGGGACCGTGTTGATGACCATGTAGTCCTTCTCCTCGGGCGCCAGAGCGGTCTTCTGACCGTACAGCGGGGCAAGATGCCTCATGGTCATCATCTGCTTCATGACGGCTATGGGGTCGTTATATGTGAGCTGCTGGACGTTGGAGACCCAATCATCTATGCTCCTTCCGTGATAGGTCAGGATCTTCCTGCCCTCTGCCTCCACGTACACCGGGTTACCGGAAAGTATGACGTTGGAATCGAATGTTCCAGTGAAGATCTTGTTCAGTGCAGGCTGAGGTTCCGCGGGACGTACGGCATCGTGGTTACCGGGATGTACGACCATCTTTATGTGATCGGGGATGTCCTTGAGGTATTCTGCCAGGGTCTCATACTGTTTGTAGATATCCGCTATATTGAGTTCCTTCTCCTGGTCGGGGAATATTCCGATACCGTCCACGACATCGCCCGGAAATACGATGTAATTGAGATCCATACCCTCCGAGTTGTCCTTCATCCAACGGATCATCTTCTTCCAGCTCTTCTCGAGGAACGTGGTGCTTCCTATGTGGACATCCGAAAGGAATGCAACCGTGGATGTGGAATCCGAAGGGATCCATTTGTTCATCTCCGGTACATCCGGATTGATGATCTCCCTTACGGTGATGGAGGCTACGGGCTGTCTGTCGTTCTTGCCCTTGCTGTTCCTTCTGGGAACTCCGATGATACCGATGACCTGGTCCTCGACGAATATGTCCTTGGCCGCGGGACAGTCCGCGGGTATGTATGCATTGCATATGGTGCCCTGATCGTCCTCTATCTTCAGACCGATGCTCTTGTTGTCGTAGTTGGTCTTGGAATATATTATTCCAACGACATGGACCTCCCTGTCATAGGTCAGGGCCTTGGCCAGAGGTATGGACTGTCCGAAACGCTTGTTGGATTCTATTATCCTCTTTAGCGTTCTGTAACGATCCTGAAAGTACTTGGAGAAATCCTTCATGACGCCGGTGCAGGTGGATTTTCCGGTGATATCGGAATTATCGACGACATGGATGTCGGAACAGCGTTTGACGACGGGTTTGATGTATTTCTCCTCGCTCATCGTACCCTTGTCACCGCACATGAAGTCGAGGACATCCTGTTTGGTGATGAAGATCTGATTATCCTTCATCGCATTCAGGATACTGTTGATGAAAGCCATCGGCTCGTTGTTCTCCTCCACCAGTCTGTAAGCATCGGGTGCGAGGAACATGTTCCTTCTCTGTACGGCCGACAGTATCTCCTCTCTCATCGTACTGTACTTGTGGAGGTTGGGAATATACTTATCGTTCGTACGAGGGTATGTTGAACACATCACAGGGATTGTGCCAGTCCCTATCCTCTGCTGTGAGGTCCATGGGAACCATGTTATACCTTTTGGGAGATTACTCACTATGACCACTGTCAACATAGTCTGTCCGGTATTCCCCAGCGAGGATCCAGATAAGGTTAGGGCTGCCATCGAGCGGATATTCCCCGATGCGGTCGTGGGGGAGAACGATGACGGCTATGTAGCCACTTGCGATTCATTGGACAATCTGGCATATTGGATCCGCAAACAGAAGATCCTCGATGCCACCCGCTCCGTGATGATGCGCGGACGCAAGGGGCAGAACAGGATAGTATTGCACCTGAACAAACAGGTGGCCTATATGGGCAAAGTGTCCTTCATAGAGCCTAAGGCAATCCTCGGTACGATAAAGGTGACCATTGAGGATGATGATATCATTGGGTTGATCGATAAGGTCGCCCCGGAGACCGTGGACGGCGAGGAGGTGTTGAGATGATCGGGGTGTCATCCACCTCATTCTCCGCATATCCTTTCGAGGATGTCATCGAGGGTGTGTCCAAGTTCTTCAAACATTGGGAGATCTTCTCCGAGGCGGAACATCATCTTCCGGTCATCGCACCCGGATTGGCTATGGTGATGGAGAATTACGATATGACCTTCTCCATACACGCACCCATCTGTGACATAAACATCGCATCGCTCAACGAAAGGGTCAGAGAGACATCCGTCACCGAGATATTGAACATGGTGGAGTACGCCGTGAACATGGGTATGCGTACCGTCACGTTCCATCCGGGATTGTATTCCTTGGCCGTTCCCGATATGGAGGATAGGGCCATCTTCAACGCCAAGAGATCCATCAGGACACTCGACAGGATATCCGAGGAATATGGTGTCATCCTGGCGGTGGAGAACATGCCTTCGATGCCATTCATGCTGGGTCATACCGCGGGGGAGATGTCGGAGCTTGTCGAGGGGACCAATATGCCCATATGTTTCGACATAGGTCATGCCAACACCACCGGCCAGATCGACGACATCATAGATTCGTTGGGGGACAGGTTCGTCAACATCCACATACATGACAACGACGGTACGTCCGATCAGCACAGCACCATCGGTGAAGGTACCATCGATTTCGAACACGTGTTGAAGAAACTGGGTAATTACAGAGGCAACTACATCATCGAGTCCCGCAGTCTGGATTCCGCCGTAGATTCCTTGGACAGGTTAACCTCTCTTCTGGGATGATACCATATTGCATGCGAAGCCTTTCAGCTTCCTGACGTAATGTGGTACGGAGCTAAGTGCCAGCAGGCTTGCGATCAGGAGAATGAGAGCTATCGTGAGGTTGGGATCGCCGGTGAGCCATTCTCCCGCACTGTTGTAATCCGTGAGGAAATGCAACGTGATGGATGCGTATACGCCGTATCTTATGAACAGGTATGCCGTCAGAAGTCCGAAGAGGAATGTAGGTATGAACTTCCATGTTCCCCAGTTGGTCAGGTGGCCGGCACCGAACATCACGGCCGAGAATATAACAAAGACAATCATCCATCTCTCGAATCCGAATCCGCCGAGGAGGTATCTGTATGCAGGAACATCATTCCTTCCAGTGAGTATCATGACGAAGGCGATGGGAAGACCCAGCATGCAGATACGACATAGGAATTCCTCATAGACGGATGCGTGCATCAGGGAGAACATGCTCTTTGCCACATCATCAAATTCTATCGAATCCAACGATATTCCCAGTCTCATGCAGATCATCACGTATGCCACCTGGAATACCAACAGGAGGCCGTTGAGCAACGCCATGTCGAAGAGGGGTGTATCCCTTATGGATTCGTAGTCCTTCTTGGATGATCCGAATGAAGAATATGTTCTGTACACCATATACCCTATCGATACGGTGACGATGATCAGTTCTGCGACGAACAACGTCTGTAGCAGTATTCCGCCTATATCGAAAAGATCCGTGATCGCAGGGGTGATGATGTAGATGGGATAGGACAGATCGTAGAGTCTGTCCAGGACAAACGGGAGTTTCACGTATCCGGTCACGAGTTCCACTGCCAATACGGACAGTATGGCGAACATGACGATGCCCGCCATCGCCGTGGTGGGTCTCAGTCTTCTGCTCTCCTTCCCGGGCAGCTTCCTTCCGCAGCCTCTGCAGAATCCGTACCCTTTCCGTAAGGATTCTTCACATTCGGCGCATCCGATGTGGGTTCCGATGGATGACAGATCGTATCCGCATACTCCGCAGAATCTCTCCCCATTCTCCTTGTAAAGTCCGCAGTAGGGACACGGTTCCGAATCGTTGGGTTTCGAAAGGTCCGAACCGCATATTGCGCAGAACCTATGACCCAGTACACGCTGTCTATTGCATTCGTCACAGGGCATTGATCTCTCCGAGTTCCTGTATGACGCCGTCCACCCTTTCGAGTTCTATGACGGCGAGGATCGATCTTTTGTATTTGGTGAGGTCGGCGATTTCCTTCGCCATATGTTCCTCGCGTAGGAGTGCCAGTGCGTTATGTCCTTTCATGGCGGACATCATCGTGTCCCATTCTTTGACGAATGTTTCCGGGGACGCCATGTCGAATCCGTGTTTCATAGCCTTCTTCAGGAGACGTTTCTCCTTCAGCATATCGCCTATCTTTACACAATTGCAGTATGCTTTGGTGAAATCCTCGTCGCACATCTCCAATGGGAATGGAACAAGTCCTTTCTCCTTGCAAGCATCCGTTACGGCCCTGTATGCGGGTACAGGTACATCGATCTCCCCGAATTTCCCGAGGAAGTGTGCATAGACGGAATCGAAATCCGACGGATCGTATTCCAGATCCTTCAATGCGGGGTTCCCGTAGATCTCTATGTCCTCTATGCTCAACGATACTGCGATACAGTCGTAATCATCGGTGATATGGCCTTTCACACGGTCGTATTCCGATACCAACCCCTTGATGATCGGCAGGATGTCTATCCTGCATCCATTCATCTCGGTATGGATCATTCCGCTCTGCTCCTGGACATGACCATATCTGTGAGATCGTTCTTGTCGTCTATTTTCTTGAGTTCGTCCTTGGTGACTACCGCGGTGAAACGCACATCCTCCAATCCGCGGTCCTTCTCCACGATCATGACGGACGGCCTTCCGGATATGCGCGAGATATCGGATGCTATGCGTAATTTTTGGAGTACACGTTCCATGTCGGAATCCGTGCTGGTGAGTATGACCATCTTCTTGTCCCTGCTGAGAGCTTCGAACGGGCTCTTGGTGACCGGGGTGACCGAGTAGCCTATGTCCAGAAGGTGATTGAGGATTATGGAGTCCGTACGCTGATCCCCGCTGAGCTCGTACTCTCCTTTGCGTTCCCCGTGCTTGTATTCGAAAGGATCCACCGGCTCTATGATGGGGACGTCCAGGTATTCCTCCAGACGCATGGCCGCATCGATCATGGCACCCATGCCGGTCTCGTACATCTGGATGGTGCGTCTGGATACTCCCGCGATCTCTGCCAGTGCTCCGAGACTTATCCCTCTTTCCTCTCTTATGCTCCTGAGGAGTGCACTGTCCAGTTTGACATACAATCCGCCGGGGGCTGCGAATATGAATGGAGGGACCTCCTCCAGAAGGTGATCCGCAAGCGTCTCGTTCGACAGGATGGGGATGTTGAATCTGCTGTACACGATACCCGGTTCCAACTCACCGGAGCTGGACCTCTCCCCGATCAGAAGGGGACTGGCACATAGCGCATCCGCGAGAATTTTCATCTCATCCGCGTTGTCTCTGGAAAATGCATCGACGTTACTGAGTATTTTGATGATGAGGAGTTTGTCCTTCTTCCTGCCGACCACGTCGAAACAGATGCTGCGCAGAGCCAGAGCTGAAGAAACATCGTATCCGGCCTTCGCCAGTATGGCGCGGGTCGTGTTTATCAGATCCTCCCTGCTCATACGCATACGGAATCGCTTCGTCATTATTATTATATTTTCTTCGAGAAAACAATTCTCCTCCGGTGACGGAGGTGGGCGGACCCTTGCGGGCCCGCCTTTTTACGATCAGGCGATGGCGATACGTCTGCCGTTGGTGAGGCTTCCCTTGGAGGTCAGCCTGACCTCGAGTATACCGTTGTTGTATTCCGCTCTGGCGGAATCCTGGGTCACCTCGCAGGGCAGGGGGATCGTCCTCGAATACTTCTTGGACTCCGTATCCACGCTGATGCTCAGTGCGTTGTCGGTACCCTCGAGTACTATGTCCTCCTTCCTCACTCCGGGGAGCTCCACGGTCACGATGACCTCGTTGCCGTTCCTGACGATGTCCGTGAACGGCTCGACGGCGGTACCGGACAGCCTAGGGGAATATTCCCCCACAGCGTTGCCGTACTCCCTCACATGGGGGATGCCGTCAGGCCCCTGGTACATCGTGTATCCGTATGTCTTCCCTCTTCCTCTGGAGAGTTCTGCGAACATCTCGTCGAACCTCTTCTCGATGTCGCCGAAGTCTCCGAATATGCTATCCCATAGATTGCTCATGTTCACACCTCCTTGTTCATTGAGTACTGTTTCAGTTCGTTCCTTACCTTGGGTCCGATCTTTTCCATCGCGGACTTGAAGTCGGCCATGTCCACTTTGCATGCGGCGATCTCCTCGTCAGTGGGCATCCTTCCGGATTCCACCAGTCTCCTCACCGCGATCATGACCGCCTCGTTGCAGACTGCGGATATGTCCGCTCCGGTGTATCCTTCGGAATCCTTGGCGAGCTGTTCAGTATCCACATCGTCCGCAAGCGGTTTGCTCCTGGTGTGGATCTCGAAGATCTTCTTCCTGGATTCCGTGTCGGGGGTCCCGATGTAGATGCACTTGTCGAATCTTCCGGGTCTCAGCAGTGCTGGGTCTATGATGTCCGGCCTGTTGGTTGCCGCGATGACCACCACGTCGTGCAGTGCGGACAACCCATCCATCTCCGTCAGGAGCTGGGAGATCACCCTCTCGGTGACGTTGCTGTCCGATCCGGTACCTCTCTCGGAGGTGATGGAATCGATCTCATCCATGAAGATCACACAGGGTGCGGCCTGTCTGGCCTTCCTGAACGTCTCCCTCACGGCCTTCTCGGATTCTCCTACCCATTTGCTGAGGAACTCCGGACCTTTCACGGAGATGAAGTTCGCCTCGGATTCGGTGGCCACGGCCTTTGCGAGCATGGTCTTACCGGTTCCGGGTGGACCGTACATCAGTATCCCCCTTGGGGGTTTGGCGTTCATGTGGCTGAACACCTTGCTGTACTTCAGCGGCCATTCCACGGCCTCCTTCAGCTCCTGTTTGGCATCCTCCAGGGCACCTATGTCGTCCCACTTCACGTTGGGTTTCTCGATCAGCACCTCTCTCATCGTGGAGGGTTGCATCTCTCTGAGTGCGGAGACGAAATCGTCCCATTTCACTTCGATCTTGTTGAGCGTCTCGGACGGGATCTCCTCCGCTTCCAGATTCACGTCGGGCAGCACACGTCTGAGTGCGGCCATGGCAGCCTCCTTGGTGAGCGCGCTGAGGTCGGCACCCGCATATCCGTGGGTGAGATCGGCAAGTTTTCCGAGGTCCACATCTTCCGCCAGAGGCATCCCCCTGGTGTGTATCTGAAGGATATCGAATCTTCCATCCCTGTCCGGGATACTGATCTCGATCTCCCTGTCGAACCTTCCGGGTCTCCTCAGGGCCTCGTCTATGGAGTTGGGTCTGTTGGTGGCACCTATCACGACCACTTTGCCGCGCGATTTCAGTCCGTCCATCAGTGCCAGCATCTGGGCGACGATACGTCTCTCGGTCTCTCCGGACACCTCGTCCCTCTTGGGTGCGAGGGAGTCGATCTCATCGATGAATATGATGCTGGGTGCGTTCTCCTCGGCCTCTTTGAAGATCTCCCTGAGCTTCTCCTCGGATTCACCGTAGAACTTGCTCACAACCTCCGGTCCTCCGATGTAGGTGAAGTTGCTGCTGGTCTCTCCTGCCACTGCCTTAGCCAGCATGGTCTTACCGGTTCCTGGCGGTCCGTGGAGGAGCACACCCTTGGGTGCTTCCACACCCAGCCTCTTGAAGAGCTCCGGATGTCTGAGCGGAAGTTCGACCATCTCCCTGATCTTCTTTATCTCATCATTTAGACCGCCTATGTCGTCGTACGACACCTGTGGGATCTCCCCATTGCCGGTAGCGGGCTTCTCGTTGATCTTCACCTGTGTCGTGGAGGTCATCATCGCCGCCTCTCCGGAAGGTGCGAACGAGTTCACCACGAGGTCTATCTTGTTACCCATGACATTGAGGGTGATCGTATCCCCTTTTGTGAATACACGCCCTTCCATCACCTGTCTGAGATATTCCTCTCCGCCCTGTATCCTGAGTTGTTCGGTGGGGGCGAATGTGATCTTCTCCGCATTCTTCGCGGTGATCTTCTTTATGTCCACTCTCTCGTCGATACCTGTGCCAGCGTTCCTTCTGGTGGATCCGTCGATGCGTATGATCCCCTTGTTGGTATCCTCCGGTCCTCCTCTGAGGGCCTTGACCGCGGTCTTCTTGGACCCGTCGATCTCTATGATGTCCCCGACCTTGATTCCGAGGATCTCCATAACTTCCGGGTCAATCCTTGCCACGCCTCTTCCCGTCTCGCCGGACTTGAGTTCGGCGACCTTGAGTGCCTTTTCGTTAGTCATTGCAATATCCTCCTTTTATTGTGGTTCTTTCAGTGTCTCATCGCCTCCGCGATGTCACACATACTTTGTTCGATGTCCTCCCTCTGGGACATCATCCTTATGACGTCCTTCTCCGGGATGCCGGGGTTGTTCAGCATCCGATACATCAGGTCTCTGTGGAGGTTGGTGAACCCATCGCCGTCAAGCATGGACATAGCGAAGGAGATCATGTTCTGTCTTCTGTTGATGAGCGAGGACCTCCTCCTCTCCAACTCCTCGATCTCCTCATCCATTCTGGCTATCTGGGATCTCAGTTCCTCCAGCGTTCCTGTTTCCGGAATCTCCTCTTCTTCTGTGCTCTCTTCCTTCACTCCCGCAGAGAACATGCATTTGCGCATGTCGATCACCACGGTGAACTCTGTGGTAGGTTCGTACACCGCCCTCGAAGGTCCCATGGTGCTACTCACTTGGTGGCTGATGACCATCCCGTTGCGCTCCAACAGATCCAGATTCTTCATTATCGCCTGCTGGCTCACCCCGATCTCCCTAGAGAGCTGGAGCGGATAGCTCGGCCCTTTGGTCAGGGTCTCCAAGATCCTCCTTCTGGTGGGGTTACTCACCATGTTGAGGATCATGTCGATGTCCATCTCTTTCACCACCTAGTTGTTAACTTTTAGTTAACATCTGAATGTAGTATTATTGTTCTTCTATAAAAAGATATGTATTAAACAACGAGCGTATCATCTTTATCTAAGTGTCGTGAGGAGGGATTGGAGAGATGCATGGGGGCAACGTATGCTTTATTGAAGGTTTTTTTTTCGATGGTTTGCTCCGAACACCGTGTTTAATCATAAGTCTATTTAAGGAGTAGGCCATATCAAACGATGTATGGTCAGAGCTCTGCCGATAGGTGTCCAGGATTTCAAGGAGATCCGTGAGTCCG
>JAEDGA010000007.1 GCA_016297775.1 Candidatus Methanomethylophilaceae archaeon | reverse complement strand
GAAATCATTCGTTTAGATAGGTGCAGACTGGCCAGGAGACTGGGAAGGCTCAGCCCGGAGGATAGCGAATCTCTGCACATATGATGCAGTGGTGCGTTCGAATCATCTAAAATACATCTGGGGCATAGAGGAGTTCATGGCGATGTATGACGACGGTATCTCTCGCGTGTTGAATCTCGTATTCATCTTGGATGGTACGGAAAACATATCCGATGAGGACTACGGAAAGGAATGCGATTTCATCAGATCGTGCAGCGATTGCATACAGATCGCCGGTATGGATGCGGATGTCAGGGCCGTGATCGTACCCACCGGCGGGGCGGTGATCGGACCGATGCCCATATCGGAATTGGATACGGATCCGGGGGAGCGCATTGGATGCGATGTAGGCGCCATGTTCGAAGGGCTTCCGGAGATACTTCGCAGATGCGAGCGTCTCGGTCCTGAATATATCGTCGATAATATCATCATCCTGGTGTCGAACGGAAGGTTCCTGAAGCAGAACGTCCGTACATACACCCAACTCACCGGCAGCGGTCGTTTCCGCCGTACCGCAAAGATGGCCGTGTGTGTCTGTGACGATGCGGACAGGATCGCCCTGAGGGATTTTACGGGGTCCACGGATCTCGTACACGGAACGGACATCTTCGATCGTACCGTCTTCCTGGTGACGGACAGCGGGGTCATCATCCGTGACAAGGACAGTATGTTCGTCGACGATGACGGGGAGGAAGAGAATCCTCACAAACTCAACCGCATGAACTCCGAGGACTCCTCGGATGATGTGTATGATTTCTGATGCCGGGGTGGAACCCCCGGCATCATCCTCATGAAAAGGGATCAGTTCTTGAAACTGTGTATGGGTGCAGGGATCCTTCCGCCGCGGTTGACGAACTCCTCGCATCCGTACTTGTTCACGGGCATGATGGGTGCGGAACCCAACAGACCTCCGAACTCCGCCTGGTCGCCCACATCCTTTCCTATGACGGGGATCAGACGTACCGCGGTGGTCTTGTTGTTGATCATACCGATGGCCATCTCGTCTGCGATTATTCCGGAGATGGTGGCCGCGGAGGTGTTTCCGGGTATGGCGATCATATCCAGACCGACGGAACATACACAGGTCATCGCCTCCAGCTTCTCCAGGGTGAGTGCGCCCATCTCTGCGGCATCGGCCATGCTCTGGTCCTCGCTGACCGGGATGAACGCTCCGCTGAGTCCTCCGACATAGGATGATGCCATTACACCTCCCTTCTTCACCTGGTCGTTGAGTATGGCCAATGCGGCGGTGGTACCGGGCGCCCCCACGCGTTCCAGACCCATTCCCTGAAGGATATCGGCGATGCTGTCACCGATGGCGGGAGTTGGGGCGAGGGACAGGTCCAGGATACCGAACGGTATGCCGAGTCTCTCGGATGCGTCCTTACCGACCAACTGTCCGATCCTTGTGACCTTGAATGCGGTCTTCTTTATGGTCTCGCAGAGGACTTCGAAGTTCTCTCCGCGTACCTTCTCCACCGCCGTCTTGACCACACCGGGTCCGCTGACACCGACGTTAAGTACGGCATCTCCTTCGGTCACACCGTGGAAGGCGCCTGCCATGAAGGGGTTGTCGTCCGCGGGGTTGCAGAAGACCACGAGCTTTGCACATCCGAGTGAATCGTTATCCTTGGTGGCTTCGGCGGTCTCTTTGATTATATCACCCATCATCCTGACGGCATCCATGTTGATACCGGTACGGGACGATCCGACACTGATGGAGCTGCATACGAAATCGGTCTCCTTGAGTGCTTTGGGTATGGACTGTATGAGCATACGGTCCGCTGCGGTCATTCCTTTCATGACGAGCGCGGAGTATCCTCCGATGAAGTTCACGCCGATGGTCTTGGCCGCGCGGTCCAACGTCTTGGCGATGGTCACGAAGTCGTCCGGTGTCTTGCAGGCGGAGGATCCCACCATTGCTATGGGCGTGACGGACACCCTCTTGTTGACTATCGGTACACCGTACTCCAGTCCGATCTCGTTACCCACGGAGACCAGATCCTTGGCCAGTCCGGTGATCTTGTCGTAGATGTTCCTGTTGAGCGTGTCGAGGTCGTCGGTCATGCAGTCCATGAGGTTGATTCCCATGGTGATGGTCCTTACGTCGAGGTTCTCATGCTCGATCATCTTGTTGGTCTCGAGGACCTCATTGAGTGTGATCATTGCCATGTTATCATATCCTGTGCATCATGTCGAAGATCTCTTGGTGCTGGGCCTTGATGGAGCATCCGATGGAGTCCCCTATCTCCTTAAGGCCGTCGGTGAGGTTCTTGAATGTTCCATCGAACCTCTCCGTGTCCACGACCATCATCATGTCGATGCGGTCACCGGAGGTGGTCTGGGAGATATCGAGGATGTTGATGTCGTTCTCCGCGAAGTATGTGCATACTTTCGCGATGATGCCTATGGTGTCCTTTCCGGAGAGTGTGACTATAGTCTTGATCATTTTCATTCCACCGATATCGATGAGAGCTCGTCGTATCTGACGGCAGTGACGATGCACCTGACTTTCTTGGACAGACCCTCCATATCTGCGCGTATGGTATCGAACGATTTTCCGCTGGTTCCGATATCGACGATCATGACCATGTTGATGACATCCTTGACCGTGGTCTGTGCAATATCGAGGATGTTGATGTCGTTCTCCGCGAAGTATGTGCATACCTTCGCGATAATCCCTACCGTGTCGATTCCGACGAGGGTCACTACTGCCTTTTCCATTTACGTTCCTCTCCAGGTTTTCTTGAGTAACATGTATTCCATTGAGTCGACCAATGCGATGAGCGATGCTTCTATGACATTGGTGGACACCCCTACCGTGCTCCACTGTTCCACTCCGTCGGTGGTCCTTATCATGACCCTGACGGGTGCGGCCGTGGCGGCCTTCTCGTCCAATACGCGGACCTTGTAATCTGTCAGCCTGATCTCTCCCACATCAGGGAAGAACTTCGTCAGAGCCTTCTTCAGCGCGTTGTTGAGCGCATCGACGGGTCCGTCCCCGTCCGATGCGGTATGCTCCAGGTTTCCGAATTCGTCGGCCACCTTGATACTGGCCTCCGATTTTATGGAGCCGTTGTCTATCTCGTCGATATAGATGCGGAACGCAGGGATCATGAACGGGGATGTAAGTCCTCCGCATTCCCTCCTTATCAGGAGCTCGAGACTCGCATCCGCACCTTCGAACTGGTATCCTTTGGATTCCAGATCCTTGATGCGCTCCAGTACCGACCTCACATGTCTGTCGTCCGCGTCTATGCCGAGTTCGGTGAGCTTTTTCACAACTCCCGCCTTGCCGGTCTGTTCGGATATCAGGTAGTTCCTGTGGTTGCCCACGGATTCCGGCGTTATGTGCTCGTACGTATGGGGGTTCTTCAGGAGCGCATCGATATGCATACCGCCCTTGTGGGTGAATGCCTTGGATCCCACGTACGGCATGGAGGAATCGTGCGTCATGTTGGCTATCTCGGCCACGGCACGACTGACGGATGTGAGCATGGTCACGTCCGCGTTCACCTCATATCCCATCTTGAGCGTAAGATCCGGGATGACGGAGCACAGGTTCGCGTTTCCGCACCTCTCACCAAGTCCGTTTATGGTACCCTGTACCATCCCCGCACCGTTCTCCACCGCCGACAGCGTGCATGCGACGGCGAGATCGGAGTCGTTGTGACAGTGTATCCCTATACCGCACGATACAATGTCCGCGGCAGCTGACACGATCCTTCCGACCTCGGATGGCAGGCTCCCTCCGTTGGTATCGCAGAGGGTGATCCATTCCGCACCCGCTTTCTCCGCGGTCTTGATGACCTCGGAAGCGTATCCCGGATCGTCCTTGTATCCGTCGAAGTAGTGTTCCGCATCGAAGATGACCCTCTTCCCCTTATCGGTGAGGAAACGGATGCTGTCGTAGATCATGCGAAGATTCTCTTCGGGGGTGATCCTGAGGACGTTGTCCACATGGAACCTCCAGCTCTTCCCGAAGATGCTAATCCATTCCGCACTGCACTCGGATAGCGTACGCATACCCATATCCTCGGATGCAGGGATCCCGGGTCTGCATGTGCTGCCGAACGCCACCAGCGCGGCATGTTCCGGCATCCGTACGGAATCGAAGAGATTGTGGTCTGTGGGATTGGATTGAGGCATACCGCCTTCGATGAAGTCCACTCCCAATGCATCCAATCTGGAGATTATCTCCTTCTTGTCACCGACGGAGAAGGTCATACCTTCGGTCTGCGAACCATCGCGGAGTGTTGTATCGAAGATCAGGATCCTCTTGTCCATACGAACTCATTCCTTCTTCTGGGACTTCATTATCGAGATGAGGTCGCTGAGGATGGCCGATGCGGTCTCCTTCCTTCCTGCACCGCGTCCGGATACCGTGATGGGGCCGGCGAGATCGGTGTTTATCAATGCGGTGTTGAGGGATCCGGAGATACTGAGCGGGTGACCCTTGGGGATGAGCCTGGGGGACACCTCCAGTTTGTCCTTGGAGACCTCTCCTATGAGTCTTATCACCATTCCGCACTCGGCCGCGAGAGCTATGGCCTCGCTGGTGACGGATGTTATTCCGGTGACGGACACGTCCTTGAATTTCACGTCCCTTCCGAAGACGGAGTTGGCAAGGATGACGACCTTGGATGCGCTGTCGTATCCCTCGATGTCGTAGGTGGGATCGGTCTCCGCGTATCCGAGTTGCTGTGCCTCCTTGAGCGCCTGCTCGAAGGGCAGTCCGCTGTCCATCCTGCTGAGGATGAAGTTGCATGTTCCGTTGAATATCCCCTGGATGGATCTGATCTTCATACCTGCAAGGTCGTTGGTGCAGAGGTTGATGATGGGCATGGCGCCTCCGACGGATCCCTCGAATCTCAGCTCGCATCCGTTCTTCCTGGCCAACGCCATGAGCTCCGCGAATTCCAATGCCAGCGGACCCTTGTTGACGGTGATGACGTTCTTGCCGTGCTCGAGGGCCCATCTGATGTTCTTCAGACCCTCCCCTCCGGTCTCCACGTTTGTGGGTGTAGCTTCGATCAGAGTGTCGAAGTCGCACATCTCCATGATATCGATGGTCGTCTTCCCCTCTTTGAGGTTGTGTCCAGCCATACCGGTGACGGCCTTGTTGCCTAGTATGCAGAGTCCGCATACCTCCCTCTCGTCCACCTCGTATGATCTCGAATCCGTCACTCCGACCACATGTACAAGGTCACCGGTGATCCTGTGGATGTCTGGCTTCTTGAGGAGGAACGTCTCCATCGCCCCCTGTCCCACCGTACCGAATCCGGAAATGAACACCCTCATCATTCCACCCCCCTGATGTATGTGTATCCTTTGGATCTGCATCCCTCGGAGAAGTATCTGTCCAATGCAGTGATCTCCTCTTCCGTCTTCACATTGATGGATACCATGCAGGTGTTGCGTCCGGAGGAGTTGGAGGACACCCTGATGTCCTTGGACTGTATCTCCGCCACGTCCTTTGCGCCTGCCACTAGCTCGTCCGCGGTGGCAGCGGTCAGGTCTCCGATGATCATGAACACTATGTTGCGGAGATCTATGGCGGACCCTATTTTGGCAACGATGACGTCATTGGATTTCCAGATCTCCTTGAGTCTGTCGATCATATCGGGGTCGATATCGAACGTCAGGTTGACGGCGATCCTCCCGCTGACCATCTGTTCGCGGCTGTGTACGACGCCGATGATGTTGGCATTGACCGTGGACATGGGCTCGAGCGCCGATACAAGCTGACCCGGTATGTCCTTGACGTAGATGTCGGCATTCACTAACATTTGGATTCACGCTCTTGGTCCCACTATACGCGCGCACTTAATAAAAGAGCGCATGGCTACGATGTGTGACTATGTGCATCACGAGGGTATGTCCACTTCCGGATCCAGGGAGATATCAGGCGAATCCGTCGTGGCGTACGGGTCCTGCCAGAAAACGAACAGCAACCATTCCTTCAGCGGGACCATCTTCTCATAGGTGGGCTTGTAGTAGTTCCTCACGAAGGGCATGAGCATGTACACCATCACGAACAGCATGCAGAGCATGAGCGCCCAGGAGGGGAATGCCACCAGGTTGAACGGCAACCAGTCGAACAGGTGGGTCTCCGCCAGAAGCATCAGTATAACGTACGATCCGGACGAGCGCATCATGGATGCCCACGAACCTCTCATCCCGGATTTCAGCTGGAAGATTGTTATCACATAGCTCACGTACTGATAGAACACGAACAGCAGCATCCCGCAGGAGACGATCCTTCTGAAGAAGCTCATATCGGTCTGTATCCCGTCCAGACTTGTGAACAACCTCATCAAATAGAGGGATGCGAAGACGAGTGCCACGGTACCGACGATGAACAGTCCGGGGGGCGATCTTTTGGTATCTATGCGTCTCACATAGGCCCTTGCCGTCCTGCGGAAATCGTTCTTCCTCTTCGGCATGGCGATGGGTTTCACGGTGGGAGTGATATTCTCGGATTCGTCCTCGTCCGGTACGGTATCCTCCATCTCTTTACCGGATGTCTGTTCCGTATCCTCGGACACGGTCTCGGACGTCACCTCTTCGGATAAGTCCTCATCCAGAACATCTGGGACAGACGGTTCCGGTACATCCACGGTGGCTGGAGTATCGTCCGGTAAGGTATAGTCCCTGGACTCGCCAACCGTTCCGTGTCTGGATCTGTCGGTCAGACCGCGCGTTTTGGATGCGATCCTCTCGGCCGACCATATGAGTCTGTCCTTCATTCCCATTTGCTCGGATGGTAATTATTAAACCGATAAATATAGTTACCAGCCCGATGGACGACAGGGAGACCTTCACAAGGATAACGAAGGACGTTGACAGACGCAACAAGACGGATATCAGGATCTATCCTCTCATGGTGTTCATCGTTCTCGTGGTATTCATCATCGTATCGATGAGCCAGGTCTCGCAGTTGGTGAACGGCGGTTCGGATGAGCGTCTCCAATCCACGGGTGTTTTCGTGGCGGGTATCGGCGTGGTCATCTCGATCATGTACCTTCTCATGTCCAGAAGATACTCTCACGACGACAGGGATCTGGCACTCATGAGGGACCTCATGGATTTCACCAAAGGGGAGTTCGACAGGTACGGGATAAAGGAGGACCACTACATCAACGCGATGAGGTCCTGCATCAAGGCGGAATCCGGACTGAGGTCGTTCCGCATAAGGTTCATCGTGTCCGTGGCACCTGCCGCAGTGGGCCTCCTGCTGATGATGTTCAATCCGTTCAGCGACGAGGTCTTCAACACCACCATCCTATTGTTCGCCGCCTCTCTGGCGATCAACGTCATGTTCCTGTTGGGATGCATCGTATACCCGCGCAAGCACGAGAAGAACTTCGTGAAGTTCTCGGATGCCTTCGTGGATGCGATGTGCCGCTGCGGAATCAGGGTGAAGGGATATGAACCAGTCATAGGTTTCCGTCCGGTGATACTGTTCGTCATACTGTCCGTGATCACGGGCGGCCTGTTCTTCGCATTCTGGATCTACCTGTCCATGAGGGACATGAACAGGCATCTGGACGAACAGTGGAATTTCGAGGATTCCATCATGGAATCCATCATAATGTGATAACATGGCAATAATAATGCACTTTTCGGAGGAGTATCTCCCTAAACTCATGGAGATCTCCAAGGCTGAGTTGGGATCCGATTATCTGGAGGATGACGATTTCCTCATGACCCTCGGTTCCAAGGACGATTTCTGCCTCGTCGCAGTGGATGAGACAGGCCCGATCGGATTCGCCATCTGCAATGTTTTCGGAAAGGAGGGTGTGGACCCCATCCTGCATATGCCAGACTGCCCCGAGAGGGATGAGATGCTGTCCATAGGGCGCATAGGGTATCTCGCATCCGTGGCCGTCCTGGATTCCGCCAAGGGAAAGGGTGCCGGCACCTTGCTGGTGGATGCGGCCGAGAGGGAGTTCGACAGACGCCGTGTGGACGCATCCTGTGCGATGGCATGGAAGGCCGTCCAGGGTTACGTTAACATCGCGAAGGTGGTCGAACGCGCAGGCATGACAGCCGTTGCCGAGTATCAGGGATACTGGAACGATCCGCGGGCCTTCCCGAACGGACATGATTGTCCGGTCTGTGGAAACCCCTGCAAATGTTCGGCTGTATTCTACCTGAAGAAACGTTGATTTTGTTAATTTCTATCGAAATTGTAGGGTCCAGTACGGCTCGCATCATCTTCGGGTGCGACCGTCTGGCAATATGTTTATTAGACATTGGCAACTATTAGATTCCGGGAGAGTATATGTTAGTTTCAACGAAGGGCAGGTATGCTCTGCGTATGATGCTTCAGCTTGCGGAGTCCAACAAAGGCCCCGTAAGGATCAAGGACGTATCCGAGGCGCAAGGCATATCGGCAAAATATCTGGAACAGATAATGATTGTTCTCAAGGGTGCGGGATTCGTGGAGTCTATCCGCGGACCCAAGGGAGGATACTGCCTCGCCATGCCTGCGGATCAGATCACAGTGGGTTCCATCATCCGTGCCATGGAAGGTGAGCTCAGTATCAACTGTGTAAGGACCGGCGGGGCCTCATGCCCTAATTCCAGCGGATGCAAGACCCTCAGGCTGTGGACCATGGTTGATGATGCGGTATGCAACGTTATCGACAACATCTCGCTCAGAGATATGATCGAATGGGAAGGTTCGGCAACGAACAAAATAATACCTGAGTAAGAGATAACGGTGTTAATGACTGATTCAGCATTGTCCGGTCTGATCGCGGAACATCCGTGCTATGACGATGCCGCACACAAGAAATTCGCAAGGATGCATCTTCCTGTGGCACCGAGATGTAACATCCAGTGCAACTATTGCAACAGGAAGTACGATTGCAGCAACGAATCCAGACCGGGTGTGACCAGCGAAGTCCTTTCTCCGCAGGAGGCCGCCGACAAGGTCGGCGTGGTCCTTTCGAAGATCCCGGAGCTCAAGGTCATAGGTATCGCCGGCCCGGGCGATCCTCTTGCCAACGAGGCCACGTTCGAGACCATCGCGTTGGTGAGGGAGAGATATCCGCAACTCACCATGTGTATATCCACCAACGGTCTGGCACTTCCGGATAACGCCAAAAGGTTGTACGATCTCGGTGTCAGGTTCGTAACCATAACCATGAATGCCGTCGATCCCGAGGTGGGTTCCAAGGTCTATGGACACGTCATCGCCGACGGCAGATCCATATCCGGCATGGAAGCCGCATCCTTGTTGATATCCAGACAGTTGGAGGGTCTTCGCAGGTGTGTCGATCTCGGTATGGTCGTGAAGATCAACATCGTCATGATCCCGGGAATAAACGTGGACCACATCCCGGACATCGTTCGCAAGGTGAAGGAGATAGGTGCGTACACCGTTAACATCCTCCCCTTGATACCAGTGGCCGGGACCAAGTTCGAGGGATTGGATGCACCTACACCCGAGATGAGGAAGCACCTAATGGATGAATGTGGGGATCTGGGTATACGCGTGATGAGACACTGTAAACAGTGCCGTGCGGACGCAATCGGGATGCTGGGCAACGACCGCTCCTCCGAGTTCGCCTGCGGTTCCTGTAGGACTGCGGAAGCCAGGCCCATACTCCTCGGGGACCTGAGGGATGCCGTTGCTGTCGCTTCGGATGATGGAGTCAACATCAACCGCGGATTCGGCAACGCATCATCGTTCTACATCGTGGATATCGGCGATGGACATCTGATAGAGAAGGTGGATGTGGATACCGGACACAGCGTGGCCGGACAGGATCACAAGAGCCACATATCGTCGATAATCACCTCCTTGAAGTCACCGAGATACGTCGCGGTCACGGAGATAGGCCCATACCCGTCCAAGACCCTGGATGGAATGGGTATCAATGTGATCGTAACGGATACGACCATCGATGACGTTCTGAGAAGGATACGTGACGGATCCTACAAATCCTGAAATCGCCGCAGATGAAACTGCGGTCAAACACCCTTCTTATACATTTATTCGTTTGGAAGACATGGTCTTTCCATATTTTTGGGGATGTTTTAGGTATTTCCGGTTCGGGACAGGTCGGCATCTCGGATCGTATGACCTAATTCCTGAATCATCCCTTATCTTAGGTATCTGGAACAGTAGCTCTATCTGCTCTGAAATTATCTGACTAGTGTATGATTATCACATTGTTAGTGTGATCCATGTGTGTCCGTATATTCTCGACATCATTCGTTCTTTGATGTATGATAGGGTTTCACATACCGAATCAAATTCGGTGGGGGAGGGGGCAAAAATCCTGTCGGATACTTCCGCCCGAATACGCGTTGTATGCTCATGGGCATATCGTTATCGGAGACCAGTGTTCTCTCCGATATATTACGTTCATTTTGAGAATACAGTTCTGATTATTTTGAACGCGGCTATGGCTATGAACACCAGTCCGAACAGGGAGAAGAACCAAGGCGCGCCTATGGATGAGGCAGCTATCATCCAGAACACTCCGAAGATTATCGCTATCAGGGCGATCAGAATCCTGTACATCTTCCTTATCATGAACCTCCATATGAGGAAGGGCCCTTAAAAGATGTCATGAAGGGGAGGGATATCACCTGTTTCCTTTTTCCGGCATACTGTTCCATTGGTATGATATATAAAAAATACAAATAATTTATCCGAAAAATCACCAATAATTTATCCGAAAAATCACCAATAATTTATCCGAAAAATCACCAATATTATATAACATCCAATTGATGCTATATTTATGACATTGAAGAAGGAGGGATACATCCCAAGACTAATAGATGGTGAATTGGAAAGATATCTAACTCTCTTCGGTGCTGTAAATATTACCGGTCCAAAATGGTGTGGAAAGACTTGGGCTGCATATAACTGTTGTAATAGTGCCACACTCATAGCCGATCCGAAGGGAAATTACCAGAATCGCAGGTTGGCCATGATGGATCCCACACTCATATTCAAGAGCGATCTTCCACAGCTTATAGATGAGTGGCAGGATGTTCCTGGTATTTGGGATGCAGTAAGATACCGGGTGGACGATGCGGGAATGAAGGGTATGTATGTGCTCACAGGTTCCGCAACCCCGAACAGGGATGGATTCGTGCATTCTGGTACGGGTCGTATCAAAGAACTCCGTATGAGTACCATGACTCTTCTTGAAAGAGGGATCTCCGACGGAAAAGTGTCACTCAGAGGACTTTTTGATCGTCCGGAATTTTCTTTTCCTACGCAAGATATGGGGTTGATGGATGTAATCGATTATACTATCCATGGGGGTTGGCCTGGTGTTATGAATATGTCCACTGATGCATCACTGGAGGTCGCCAGAGGTTATATCGAGACTCTGCTGAACAACGACATATCCTTTGATGGGGTGGGTCGTAATCCTGCGAATATGTCCCGCCTCATACGTTCCTTGGCACGTAACGAGAGTACCATTGCGTCCAAGAAAGCTCTCAAGAGGGATATGTTGGAGAATCCCGATGATTCTCTGATATCCGACAGCACATTGGATGAATATCTCTCTGTCCTGGAAAGACTTCATTTTATAGATTTTCAGCCTGCCTTCGATCCGAATATGAGGTCCTCGGTAAGGGTTGGAAAGACCCCCAAGAGACATCTTGCGGATCCGTCCCTGACGGCCGCGGCTATGGGAATGGGTGTCGATTCATACATCAACGACTTGAATTCGTTCGGGTTTCTGTTCGAAGCGTTATGTGTTCACGACCTCAAAGTATATGCGATGATTTCGGGGGGAAAGGTTATGCATTACCGTGACGGGGACGGTAATGAGATCGATGCTGTTGTGGAGCTCTCCGATGGAAGGTGGGGGGCGTTCGAGATAAAGATCGGAGCCCATGAGATAGATAATGGTGCCAGATCCCTTCTGAAGATTGATCGGAAGATACGCAATCAGGAACATGGCAGGCCGCCGGAGTTCATGTGTGTGATCTGCGGCATGACGAATGCAGCCTATGTCAGGGATGACGGTATCTATGTGTTGCCACCTACGAGTTTGAGGCCTTGAACAGGTCCTGCGCGAATACATCGGAAATCGATGGGGGATTCAATCCAAGGTGTCGATCATCTCACATTGGTTGGTATGATGGGTGAATCACATTCCGTAAGGTCGTGTAGGCCATAACCTTTCGAACGACGATGGCGATACGAGTAAGAGAGAACCTGCACATCACAGTTTTGACCAAAATGGAGTAAAATGGCGCCGAGAGGGAGATTTGAACTCCCGAGGTGGAGTCACCACGAACTTTCCAGGCTCGCGCCTTACCGGGCTGGGCCATCTCGGCTGTGAATCCCCCTATCTACTGATTGTTTAAAAGACTATCGCCCGGTCAGCCCCTGTATGTGCTTTCGAACATCGTATCTTTCAGTACCGGACGTCCTTTTCTGACGTTATCGACGACCTCTGATGATATCTCAACCGTCTTCACACATTCTTCGAACGACATGCGGATGAGGTCCCCGTCGGGAGCCAACGCCCTGGTGCCTCCGAAGAATTCGAATTCTCCTATGGTGCCGATATTGTTCACGAACAGAAGGTATGAGGTGTTCTCCAGCGCTCTTGCGGGAAGTACGCGCTCGAAGAAAGGCTGAGATGCGACAGGCGATGCGGATATGCATATGTTCACATCCGTTCCATGTGTGTACGAACATATCTTCAGGATCTCTGGGAAGAAGATGTCGTAGCATATCGACAGGCCGAATCTGTGTCCTCCGAATTCGAAAGATACGGCCTCTTTTCCGGGAGTGAACACCCTGTCCTCGGCGAACGATCCGAATCCAGGGAGGTGTATCTTCCTGTAACCTAACGTACCGTCGGGCGTGAAGACGTACGCGCGGTTGTATATCCTATCATATTCGAATTCAGGTGCACCGACGACGACCGCCACATTCTTCTTTTTGGAGATCTCCTCGATGGTCATCAAAGCATCACACAATCCCGGTTCGACGGAATCGCGGTCGAATCCGTATCCGGTGAGGAACAGCTCCGGGTAGACGTACATGTCAGCATCCGTCGTGTCGATATCCTTCATCATGACGGACAGGTTGGCATCCACATCGTTCAGAACCGATCTGCGCTGACACAATGCGACCTTCATGGAATTCGATGTGTGTATCCATAGATAAGGTTTGCATCGTCTGAAAACCTTTAAGCACCAATCGTGATTGAGGGTCCGATGACCTCGGACAGACTGCCGCGTGTTACCCAGGATGACGTTGAAGAGATTAAGCAATTCATAAGATCGTATGTCGGATCCAGTGGATGCGATGGCGTCGTCATAGGACAGAGTGGCGGTATCGATTCCGCGGTCACCACCAAACTCGCGGTGGATGCATTGGGTGCGGATCATGTGCATACAATATTCATGCCCAGCAACGTCACGCCCGATTCCGATCGCGTATCCACCGAATCCATGGCCAAGTCATGGGGTACCGGTTACGAGATCATCAACATCACCGAGGCCGTCGATAAGCTGGAGGAAGCTCTCGGAGGCGGACTTTCCAAGCTTGACAGAGGCAACCTGTCTGCAAGGTGCAGGATGGCAATACTGTACAGCCGTGCGAAGAGCATGAACCGTATCGTTCTCGGTACCTCCAATCAGAGCGAGCTCATGATGGGATACTTCACCAAGTTCGGTGACGGTGCCTGTGATGCTCTGCCGCTCGTCAACATGTACAAGACCAACGTACGTCAGCTCGCCAGATTGATCGGTGTCCCGGATGACATCATAGCCAAGCCCCCCACCGCAGGTCTTTGGGAAGGACAGACGGATGAGGAGGAGATGGGAATATCATATGTGATGCTGGATCAGATCCTGTACGGTCTGGAGCAGGAGAGGACGGACAGGGAGATCGCATCCATCACCGGTCTGCCTATCGCCAATGTGCAGAGTATAAGGGCCCGTGTGGTGGCCATGTCACACAAGAGGCTACCCGCATCGAGGCCCGGAAAGGTCATCTGATCGTATGGGTGTATCCAAGTACGATACGCTCTATACGAATTCAGAATGTATCAATAAAAACATTTAAATACAATTTATGAATATGCAGTTTTGCGCTCCTGTGGTGTAGCGGCCAATCATGAAGCCCTCTCGAGGCTTCAACACGGGTTCGAATCCCGTCGGGAGCACTATTTCTCCTACATCTCTTGTTCCAGTCAGATTTTTCTGTCATAATTACCGTGGTGCGTAACAATCGGATATCATGTACGGGTCCATGCGTACGGTATCGATAGTTCCGGATTATGAAAACGGATATCCACATATGCCTGTGGATACGTACAAAAGAAATCGAAGGACGGACCATGGTCCGCCCTTCGTCGAGTGTTTTACTCCAGCCCTCTTTTGAGGGGCAGGACGGCCGCCCTGACGGATCCTCCGAAGCTCATGTGTGCGGAGAAGTTGATACCGTGTACCTTCATACCTCTCTTCTTCAGTTCGGAGATCACATGACCGTTGTCGAATTCCTCGGTCACACCCGTTATGTATTCCCCGTCGTTGACGGCGATCCCTTCGGCGGCGAAGGAACGTGCCTCATCGAGGCTGATATCGATGATGTCCCAGTCCTTCATGAACGCAGGCAGTTCCTCGATACCTTCTCTGCAGACTATCGCCAGACCGGGACGAGGTACGGATATCGCCTGACCCAGATCGGTGAGTCCGTTCTTCAGGAACACTGCCATGACGTCGTGGAACGCGAACGTGTTCCTCATCCATCTGAATCCTTCGGAGTTGGTACCGATATCGTTCTCCCTGCTCTGACCTATGAGGATCCTGGTATCCAGATAGACGAAATCCCTTCCGTTGAGCATAGGGTAGTCCTCGGGAGTGGTCCTGATGGGGCAGTGGGGTGTGGAGTACCAGCAGATCTCGGCATCCTTGGATTTGTTCTGAAGTATCCCGTACAATCCTGCTATGTCGGTCTTCCTGGACACATCACGGAGCTCGAACTCTATGAGATCGTTGGCGACGATGAAGATGTTGTCGCGCGGGAATGCCTGGTTGTATCCCACATCTGCGGAACCCTTTCCGTAAAGGGATTCGACGTCCTTTTTGGACAGCTGTCTGGGTCTTATGATCTCCACTCCGCATCCCTTCAGAACGGAGATCAGTTCGTCGTTCTCCTTCTCGAGGAATACGGATGCGGCGGTTTCCGGTTCGCCGTCATCCCATCCGATACCGTTGCCATACATACCCGATCCGAGACCTACTACGACCTCTTTGAGAACGCCGTACTCGTTGGAGATGCACACCGATGCTCTCGGATTGGCTTTCTTCATACACATGCCATCAGCATCCTGATGACGATATTAGACATTGACGGTTCTGATTGGAAATCGGTACCTCCGCAAGCAAGGGCTTTATGTATGCCACATACCCAGATGTTTCTTTGTCCGTTCGCGCGCATGCGCAAGTTTATTATTCTCAGCTACCATTGGATGGAACGGATGGGATAGCATGGGCGCCGATAAATCAAAATTCGGTCCTGAGCTGATGGGAAGGGTAAGGATGGCCGATAGGCTGTCGAATTTCTTCTCTTCGCTGTTGGATATTGGAAAATCGATAAGGATTGGGATAAGCAAACTCGTAAATCCTGATTATGATGCTTTCAAGGACATCTTTCAGAGACGCGACGAGATACTCGGCCATACGTTCAACGAGTTCGAACAGAGGGCCCCGGACTTCAGCGTGAAGAATGTCGAGAAGGAGGAATCCGAGGGACACGATTCACTGAAGGATGTCAACGAGATCATCGAGAAGTTGAAGGATAAGATACAGGGCGAGACAGAGGGTCGGTCCATGACCGTCGAAAAGGAGGTCATGTCATCGGACGCAAAGGAGGAGTTCGAGGTAGTCGACACATCCGGCATAAGCGTGTTCGGTTCGGAATCCAAGTCGTATGTCGATTCCGTGACAAGTTCCACGGTCGTGGAGCCCGATGTGAGCGTCCATATTACTGCAGACGATACCGCATCTGCCCCGTACGTACCGGATGGCGGACGTGAGATGTTCCCTCAGATCAAGGGAGGGATCTCGGTCGAAGTCGTCGATGTGGTCGCCGATGTCATGAGTACAATCGACAACTGGATCATCGACAGCGGAGAGATCTTCGAGGACATACGCGAATATGAGATCGTCAGCAATGTAATGTCCATATGCGCACACGACAGGATCATCGAACAGATGACGATCGACGATCCTTCCTACGGTCCGTTCGTAGATGTACCGCCGGTATTCAACACGGTGCGCCCCTCGCAGAAACAGATGACCCTGGATATCGAGACCGGTGATGTGGTCTCCGAGGATGTCCCGTGGTACACGGATGCGGATCTCATCTCCATCGGAATACAGGCGGCCACCGAGGATTTCATCGAGTCCAACATAGAGCTTTGGGAGACTTACGAACCCGTATGCGATGACGTTAAGGAAGAGGCGGATCCCGAAGGATATCTCATCGACATGGCGGTCAGGGCCATGTCCGAGGATGCCATCGAACAGGTCATAGTACGTATTGCACGCGAGAGCCGTTCCGTTGAGGGATCCATTCAGGATGAAGTGCCCCAGCAGTCCCAGGAGGTATCGGCGACAGAGGCATCCGGATCCTTTATCGCAATCGCCGCAGCACCGGAGCTGATGGCCATATCCGCCTCCGAACCTGTAATGGCACTGCAGGCATCGCCCGAGGTACTGGCGATAGGAGCGTCCGAATCCCCCATGGCAATCCCTGCGGCTCCGGAGGTAATCGCCATACCCGCTTCCGAACCTGTGATGGCACTGCAGGCACCATCCGAGACTATCGAAACGGAGATTCCCGAACAGATATGCCAGATCGCAGATGTTGCCGTTTCCCGCGATGCAGAGGCATCGTATGATGCGACCCCCGCGACCGAGGATATGTCGACCATCGAGGTCACGGATGCGGAGGTCGTAGAATCACCTGTTCATGTACAGGGCGGTTCATCCGTCAGGTTCTGCTTCGGTACGGGTGCGTCATGTGCCGGAGGCAGTTCGGTACGTTTCTGTTTCGGCGTACGCTCGTATTAATGAGCCAGACCATCCAAAAACCATGCCGGTCGCATTTCGGCCGGCATTGATTTTTCCCACTCATGCTTTAATACTCACGAGTGTTTATCGGCAACATGGAAATAGCGCAGGTGCTACTGTCATTGGCAGTCATATTCATACTTGCGAAGGTGGCGTCCCGCGCCTTTGCCAAGTTGGGTGTTCCAGGTCTGATCGGGGAGATCATCCTAGGTATCCTCCTGGTCAACATCGTCATCGGTGATTTCGATCTGGCGAAGTTCCTGGACATCAAGTGCATCGATCCGTCCGGTCGTGTCTATCAGGAGACCCACGGAATCATCGAAGTGTTCTCCGAGTTGGGAGTCATATTCCTGCTGTTCACCGTGGGTCTGGAGACCAAGGTGTCCGATCTCACATCCGTCGGTAAGGCGGCCGCACTCGTCGCAATAATGGGAGTCATCGTTCCTTTCATCGTTGGATTCGCATTCATCACCATCACTGACGGTGACTTCTACCACTCGATGTTCATGGGTGCCGCGATGGTCGCCACCAGTGTGGGAATCACCGCACGTGTCATCAAGGACATGAAACTCATGGATGTCAAGGAATCCAGGATCATCATCGGTGCGGCGGTCATAGACGATATCCTCGGAATGATCGTCCTTGCGATCGTCAGTGGAATGGCCAAGACGGGAGAGATCGATATCGTCAACGTACTCATCGTGTCCGTGACCGCGATCGCATTCGTCCTGGTCGTACTTCTCATCGCAGGAAAGGTCATCCCCAAGATCTACAATAACGTGCAACAGAAGAAGGCGGACAGGATCCTCCACGATCCCAATTACATCCCCCCGGGATACAACATGTTCGTCATCTCTCTCGGCGTATGTCTCGTGTTCGCCTACCTGGCGGATGTCGTGGGTCTCGCGACCATCATCGGTTCGTTCCTCGCAGGTATGCTGTTCGCAGACCATGCATGGGAATGGAAGCTGGAGGAGAAGTTCGAGAGCATTTCCACGTTCTTCGTATCGTTCTTCTTCGTGTACGTCGGAATGAATGTCGATATATCCGTGTTCGTCGAGCAGCCCGCTCTGCTGGTCACAGCGGTCATCATCATCGTTCTCGCCTGTGTCACCAAGTTCGTCGGATGCGGACTCGGTGCGAAGATCGCGGAACCCCACATGGAGATGTCCTCGGTGTCCATCATCGGAGTCGGAATGATCCCCCGTGGAGAGGTCGGTATCATCGTTGCACTCCTCGGAACCGGAATCATCGTTGCAGGGGTTCCCGCACTCAGTTCCGAGATGTATGCATCCATTGTTCTGATGTGCATCGCCACTACGATCATAGCGCCTCCGATCCTGTCCAAGCTGTTCAGCAAGAAGTACAAGCCCATGTACGAGATCAGGGACAGCGACAGGCTCTGACGCTCTGAAACACCTTACACAAACACATTGGTCAAAGCGGCCTCCCGCATCGATACGGGAGGTCGCTGTTCCTCATCCGTTCATGTGGGTATCTCGATCCGATTATTTTGGATACTTGGATGTAACGGATATGGCCGTTCGCTACCGTTCGAAACATGGGATATGAGAAGATATACGGACGGCAATCGTACTTACAAATATCACGATATGAGAGAAATTTAATCCTTAATGGGTTTGATCGATTCAGTTCATCGGGACGAAGACCTGCAGGAGCAGTACGGCGACGATGATAGAAACTGCAGCGATGACGACGCCCTTGGGTGTGATCTTAAGGGCCTTGTCGGTGTCCTCGGAATCAAAGTATCTCATGAGTCCCGCGGACTGGGAGAATCCTCCGCCTTCGTTCTTCTTTGCCATGACGCCCAAATCCTATAATAGATATAAATACCCTCGTAGTTCCGCGCAATACGTAGAGCAGATTAGAGGACCAATCGTCCGCGTGTCTCCGTACGGATATCTGGCACCGTCCGATCGCATATCCAGCGGAACCGTACGCCGTAATGTACGTCGGACAACACCCTCATTTTTTCTGGACATTGGTATCACGACGGCCGAGGATTATATATGTTCAGGGCTATGGCCCGTCGATCAGTATGCACTGGGCAGATGTAATTGCTAATGATATCGCATCGAAATGCGATAAACCGCTGATTGCCACAGGTATCAGCCCGTCGGGGGAGATCCATGTGGGCAGTCTCAGGGAAGCCATCACCGGCGAATCGGTACGTAGCGCTCTCGAGGCCATGGGTAAGGATGTCAGGCTTATCTACCTCGTCGATTCGTTCGATCCCCTCAGGAAGAGGTACGAGTTCCTCCCCGAGGAGTATGAGAAGTATGTCAACATGCCTCTCTGCGATATCCCCTGTACCTGCGGTAAGCACAAGAGCTATGCCCATCACTATGTGGAACCCTTCATCGACGCCATGAAGGCGGTCGACGTCAGGTGCGAGGTCATCTTCGTTCACGAAATGTACCGCACAGGTATGTTCGCCGAGACCATCGACATGGCATTCAAGAGACGCGAGAAGGCCATGGAGATCCTCAACAAGGTCACCGGAAGGGAGATGAAGCCCGACTGGGCACCCTTCAACCCTCTCTGTGAGAAGTGTGGATGTTTCACCGATCCCATTCTCGATACCTACGAGTATCCGTACGTAGAATACCAGTGCAAGTGCGGACACCACGGTAAGGCCGATATCACCAAGGGTGAGGGAAAGCTGCCCTGGAGGCTCGAGTGGCCTGCCAAGTGGAAGATCTTCGGAACATCCGTCGAGCCCTTCGGAAAGGATCACGCGGCTGCGGGAGGTTCCTACGATTCCGGAAAGTTCATCGTCAAGGAGATCTTCGACGGTGAACCCGTCTACCCCATCCCTTACGAGTTCGTACAGTTCAAGTCCAAGGGACAGTTCATGCAGATGCACAAGTCCAAGGGATCCGTCGTGTCCGGTCTCGATGCCATCAACATGAACCCTCCGGAGGTAGTCAAATACATGTTCCTCAGGGTCAACCCCCACAAGTCCATCGATTACGACTTCAGGGACGGTATGCCCATCATCGCTGACGAGTTCGACAGGATCGAGCGCATCTTCTTCTCCGATGAGAAGGCCGAGGATGACGAGAACCTGATGAGCGCGTATCGCATCGCAAGGAACAACGTTATCCCCGAGAAGCTCCCCGTCCAGGTGCCCTATGGACACCTTGTGAACCTGGTGCAGATGACCGAGGACTTCGATGGAGTTCTCGCAATCCTGAAGCGCACCGGATACCTGGAGGGTGCCACCGAGAAGGATATCGAGGCCATCAGGAGGAGGGCCGAATCCGCAAAATACTGGTTGAACGGAGGTTATGCGGACGAGAAGTATAGATTCTCCGTCGCGAAGGAGATGCCCGCCGTGGATCTCTCCGCGGACGAGAAGGCATTCCTGGCGGACCTCGCCGGGAAGCTGGAGGGTGTCGATTGGACCTCCGATGCGATAAGCGAGAACATCTCCGCGGCATCATCCGCATCGCCCATCGGCAACAAGAATGCTTTCAAGGTCCTGTACAGGATCCTCATCCAGAAGGAGAGAGGGCCCAGGATCGCCAACTTCCTCGCAAGCATGGACAAGGACTTCGTCGTCGGCCGCTTCAAGGAAGCATCCCTCTGAAAGGAGGGGAAAAACAACAACCTCTTCGGGCGGGCAGCCCGAAGGGGGATTATGGTTTTTTTGAATCAGATTCCCAGCTGACTGAGTTTGTCCGGAAGGTATTTGTCCGTGACGAAATCCAATCCGTATTTGGCAAGCGCCTGCTGCTCAGCCTTCTTGTTCATGGACAGCATAGCCTGTATCTCCGAGGTCCAGAACTCGTCCTTGAATCTGGGATCGCTGAGTTCCGCGTTGAGCGCACCGATGTCCTTGTCCGACAGTTTGTCGGTGGGGAGGTCGTAGTTCAGGATGTCCGACGGGGTGATTCCGATGAACTGTGCGGTGGGTGTTGCCAGATAATCGGATATGTGGGCCGTCTTGATGGCACCGTATGCGACCGATGCGTGGATACGGAACGACCACGGGTCACCGTCGGTGAAGACGATGGCGGGGATACCATGCTCCTCGTTCAACCTCTTGATGATACGTCTGGTACTGCGTGCGGGCTGACCACTCAGGTGGACCAGGATGCAGTTGTGCTTGTCGCAGAATCCGTTCTCGATCAACCTGGCGTACATACCTCCTGTCTCGATCGCCATGACGAATTCCGCATCGGTGGGTTCGATACGGAACGTTTCTCCGTTGTCGACGTTGTAAGGCACGGCGAAACCGGTCTCGGCAACATCATCCATGCAGTGGATGTCTTTCATGCCCTTCTTGGTCATGGTCTTGAACGTCACGTTACCGTAGACGTGCGCACCGGATTCCTCCGGACGGAGTTTGAAATCCTCCCTCATGCATTTGGACACGACCTCCAGATCCTCGGCGAGGAGATTACTTTCATCCTGGCTGTGGAACTTGGCCTTGCCCCATCCTTCCGAGATGTAGTACATCTCCCTCAAGGTGGACGATCTCTGTTGTTCGATCTGATCCTTGATGAAATCGATGGTGTATACGGTCCTGAGCATCATGTGTGCTGCGTTCAGGTTCTTGAGGGACCTTACTGTCTTCAGGTCTCCGTATGTCCACACGTCATGTCTGGTATCGAAAGTGATGTTCTTCTTGGATCTGAGTGCCAGACTCATCTCGGGAACGTCTCCCGCGTTGATCTGGTTGTAAAGCGATTCGACTATCCCGGAGAGATTGTCGACGGTCTTGGTTTCTGTCTCATTCATCGTCAAGGATCTCGACCTCCTCTACGGCCTCATCGTCATCGTCTTCCAGCGAATCGGATTCGTACGTCCTTATCTCCATTCCCTTGATTCCCCAGTCGCCCGGAAGTGCGTCCGCACCCATCACCATCACGGGATTGATTCCCGATACGTAGACATCGTCCTCGGAGAACGTATCGGCCATCTCTCCGGTGAGTTCGAAGGTGATGTCCACATGCTTGGACGGTTCGATGTCGGTGAGTTCCCATGTGACCTTGCCCTCCTCGTTCATCTCCACGAATCCGAGGCTGGTGTACAGGGATAGGTTGACCGCTTCTTTGGGAAGCTGGGTATGTATTCTCATGGTACGTGCGTCCCTCGTGTAGTTGTATACGGAGTAAGTCACGTTGCGCGAGCGTTTCTTCTTCTCCACGGACGGTTCCACCCAGACCACGTTCATGATCTTGGATATGGTCATATCAAGGTCGGGCACCGGTCTGTCCAGGAATTCCGAGGATTTCTTCGCGATAAGGGGAAGGATCTCCTGAACAATCTCGAATTTGGCACGGGTCTTCTTCTTCCTCTCGTTCTTGTTGAGGTGACTCTTCAGATTCCTGGCACATTGTCTGAGCGCAAGGTTCAGCTCGTTGGCGATCTCTTCAAAGTCAGCGACCGCTTCCTTTCCTTCGGATGTGAACGGGACCTTGGTGGATGCTATATGTACGAGGATGATGGCCGGTCCGAACGGGATGCCTTTGCCTCCCCTCTGTTCCAGACCGTACCTTCTCCAGTCAAGGTTGGATACCGCCTTGGTAATGGCACATGCTCCGGGCTGGTACAGCAACGGGACGCGGTTGGCGAACCTGAGGATCTGTACGGGTCCGTCGGACGGGATATCCCCTCCGTATACGATGCCCGCTTCGACGATGAACGGGTTCCCGTTCACGGATTTCGGAGGTCTGGTGACCGGGGGCGCGTAGTAATCGGGGCGCATACCGTCTAGGACGTGCATGAGTCCCTTTTTGATCAGATTGTCACCGATGGGAGAGAGACAGTCGGTAGGGGGCGCCATGATCTTCACGGTGCCAATCACGCGGATCATCTCCTTGCACTGGTCCCTGGTGAGTGCGGCGGGTTTGGTCTTCTCAGGTATTCCCGCCTTCTCAAGGATCTCATCCGCTATCCTGGGTGTGACCCTGGAGAAATCATTGGTAAGGAATGTCTTCACCGTTTTCTGAACGGTGTTCTGTGCGTATTTCTGGAGCTGTCCTATCTCCATACCCTCGGGGTGGGGTTTGATCTCCTTGGATTTGACCGGCATCGTGTCGGTCGCCCTCTCGAACACGAACGTGTTGCCCTTGGGATCGACGAGCGTGATCTTGCTGTGCGGATTGACGATGGCGGTGTTCTTGAGATACTCGTACACCGACTGTTTTCCGCTCATGTACTTTCCGGCGATGTAGTATTCGATGTAGGTACCATGCTCCTTCCCATCCCAGACGAATGCATTGTCGTTGGTTATCTCGGGGCGGTTCTCCTTGGTGTCGATGAAGATATCCATCTCGCGTGCAAGTTCACCCTCCACCATGGATTTCACGTGCGCGGGTTTTCCGGTGGAGATGTTACCGTACATGATCGTGGCGGAGATTCCGATACCCTGCTGTCCTCTGGATTGCCTCAACGCGTGGAATCTCGAACCGAAGAGGAGACGTCCGAATACGTTCGGGATCATCCTGGGTACGATACCGGGACCGTTGTCCTCTACGATGATCTTGTATTCCTCGCTACCGAGATCGTCCACTCTGACGTATATATCGGGCAGGATGTTCGCCTCCTCGCAGGCATCGAGGGAGTTGTCCACCGCCTCTTTGATACCCATCAGGAGGGATTTGGAACGACTGTCGAAACCGAGGATGTGTTTGTTCTTCTCGAAGAACTCTGTGACGGAGATCTCGCGCTGTTTCTTGGCAAGATCCTCGGCTATCGACTTCTTCTTAGCTTTCTTTTCAATAATATCGTCTGTTGCAGAGGGCATCCGTGTAGTTAATCCCGCCACTCGGATTAAAATATATGCACAGAAGGAAAGTGTTTCGGGAGGAGGGGTGTACCCCCTCCGTCCTCAGTTCTTCTTGAAGGATGCTCCGCACTTGGGACAGAATCCCTCGTCCGCGGGGACCTCCGCACCGCACTCTTTGCACGTCACGGTACCGATATCATCGTCGAACCTGGCACCGCAGGACGGGCATACGGAGGAGTCCGCGGGGACCTCCGCACCGCAGTCGGAGCACCTGAAGGTATCCTCGGATCCGGTGCCATCCTCCTTGAAGCCCGGCATCTGGGTCTTGCATTTGGGACATACCTTCTCGATCTTCACCACATCCGCACAGCAGACGGGACATTTGACCGTACCGTACAGTTTGGCCAGGGTCTCCCTCTGAATTTCCTCGGGGATGTCGATGGGCGTTCCGCACTTCCTGCAGACCTTCTCCCCGGGGAGGACGGTCATGCCGCAGTTCTTGCACAGTCCGTATCCTCTGGGATACAGACGCCCTTCGGCTTCGAACTTCTCCCTCTGTTTCTCGAAGTTCCTCCTCATCCATGTGGAGAACAGGAGAATCAGGAAGAACATCACGGTGGGGATGCCGTTCACGTACATGTTTCCGGATATGGCGGTCCTCTGCAGGGTGTCGCCATTGAGTGTCTCGGACACCAACGTCTGTTCGGAACTCTTGTCGTCAGCGACGAAATACAGGATGTTCGCCCTGTCATCGGTCAGAGGTATGTTGGCCTTGTACGTGGTACCTGATACCAATGTCATATCCGCGGTCTTGTTCTGTCCGAAGAGGTATGCGAAGCTGCAGGACGAGATCTCCACGTAGTGGACGGTTGGTGCGGAGGCACCTGCATAATCCACGGTGATATCGTAGGTGCCGGTACCGGGCACGTTGGTTATGGTGCAGTTGCTGAAATCTCCGGTGATCTCCCTGTCCTTCATGGATTCCATGGCGGGGACGCTGACCAGGAACGATCCCACAAGGGAAGTGACCAAGAAGAATGCCAGACCGAGAACGGCCATGGCCTTGAAGTCCTTCACGCCGAACATCTTCGGTATGATGAACAGCAGCGCACCCACGAAAGCGAACAGGCAGTACTGGGTGTATGCCCCCATGTACATCATGAGGAACGTCACGGCGAATGCTGTGATGAGACCCAGCACCTTGGCCGCCGGTGTTCCAATGAACCCGTTGTAGGGTTTCCTCGGGGTGTTGTTTTCCATGCCCGTTTATTATAAGGGGATTATATAAATGGTCCATAGCCGGACCGTCGATCCCGGGATATGCGACGATATCCGGGATGCGGGGATCGTGCTTATCCGCACGTATATCGGATCTGGCTATTTGGTACGGACAAATATCCTCCGTGTTCCGTTCGCGCGATATGTCTTAATAAGAGGGACACATCACTCGCGATACGGAGGATATCGATGGCGACCATTGAGGAGCAGATCAAGGAATTGGAGGAACAGATCTCCAAGACCAAGTACAACAAGGCCACCGAAGGTCATATCGGTAAGCTCAAGGCGAAGATAGCCAAGCTCACTCTCGAGGACGAGAAGAGGAAGTCTTCGAAAGGCAATACCAAAGGTTTCTACGTCAAGAAGGCCGGTAACGCCACCGTGGCGCTGGTGGGATTCCCCAGCGTCGGAAAGTCCACCCTTCTCAACAGACTCACCGGAGCCAAGTCCGAGGTCGGTGCGTATCACTTCACCACACTGGATGTCGTCCCCGGAGTCATGGTGTACAAACATGCCAAGATCCAGATCCTGGATATGCCGGGACTCATCAAGGATGCATCCCGCGGTAAGGGAAGGGGAAGGGAGGTCATCGCCGCCGCAAGAGCGTCGGATGTCATCCTCCTCGTCGTGGATGTCTTCAATCCCGACATATCCGTTCTGTTCAAAGAGCTGTGGAATGCGGCCATCCGTCTCAACCAGAGCAAACCCGATGTCACCATCACAGGTGCGGATCAGGGAGGTATCCTGGTCAAGCCCACCCTCAAGCTCACGAAGATCACCCCCGAGATCATCAAGGACATGGTGTCCGCCTACGGTTACGTGAACGCCACCGTCGTTGTCCGCGAGGACATCAACGTGGAGCAGATGCTGGACGTCCTTGCCGGGAACAGGGTGTACATCAAGGCCATCATGGCGGTGAACAAAGTGGACATCGCCATGGAGGGTCAGCTGGAGGCCGCGTATGCCATGAACCCCGATTACAGGAAGTTCCCCGTATCCGCCGCTACCGGTCTGGGTATGGAGGAGCTGAAACAGGGCCTCTACGACACCATCGACATGATCCGCATATATCTGAAACCCCAGGGGCAGGAGGCGGATATGGACATCCCGCTGATCGTCAAGCGCGGTAACACCATCGGTGACGTCTGCGAACTCATCCACAGGGCCTTCAAGCAGAACTTCAGGTATGCGATGGTCTGGGGTAAGAGTGCCAAGTTCCCCGGACAGACCGTCGGATTGGATCACAAGGTTATGGATGAGGATATCGTCTGCATCATCGTCAAGCGCTGATGTGACCCAGTCACCCGACCGTCTAATGTTTTTATATTCTGTCCATATATGCGTGTTCATGATAGAGCGTCCGCGCGGTACGAGGGATTTTCTCCCTGACGAGATGGAGAAGAGGAGATTCTACGAAGGTATCCTCAGGGGAACGGCAAAGACTTTCGGATTCAGAGAGGTCGCCACTCCTATTTTCGAAGAGGCGGAACTCTTCATCGCCAGGTCCGGACCCAACGTGCTGAAGGAGCTCTACGCGTTCAAGGACAAGGGGGACAGGGACATAGCCCTCAGACCCGAGATGACCGCAGCGGTCATCCGTATGTTCGTCAACGAGATGAGCAATGATCCCAAGCCCCTGAAGCTGTTCTACTTCGGTCAGTGCTTCAGATACGAGAGACCGCAGAGCGGAAGATACAGAGAGTTCTTCCAGTTCGGAGCGGAGCTCATCGGCAACCCCAACGCCAATACCGATGCAGAGGTCATCGCCATGGCCGCATCCATGATCAAGGCGCTGGGTCTCAGGGAGTACAAGATCCGTATAGGTCACATCGGTGTCCTGAGGCAGATGATCGCCGATGCCGGCGTGCCCAAGGAGAGGATGGCCGAGGTCCTCCAGAAACTGGACAAGAAGCTCTATGACGAGGCACGTCCCCTCCTCAGGGAGATGGGTGTCTCCGACGATGTGATGGAGAGCATATTCGATCTCACCGAGACCGTGGGCGACGTATCCGTACTGGATAAGGTTCCCGGAGAGGCGGGCGACTATCTTAGACAGCTGGTGGATATCCTGGCGGTCATGGGTGTGAAGGACATCGAGATCGATCTCGGTGTCGTCAGGGGATTGGACTACTACACGGGAATGGTGTTCGAGGCGGAGGCACCTTCGCTCGGCGCGGAGAAGCAGATCTGCGGAGGGGGATCATACACACTGTCCCAGATATTCGGAGGAAGCGAGGTCTTCTCCACCGGATTCGCCATCGGTTTCGACAGGATACTCCTAGCCATGGAGAAGGAAGGTCAGACCTATGAGCCCAAGGGGGTGGACGCGTACGTCCTTCCCGTATCCGAGGATATGAGGATGAAGTGTTCCGAGATCGCCGCCATGCTCCGTGCGGCAGGCATACCCACGGATCTGGACATCATGGGCAGGAAGATGCAGAAGGCGATGAAGTATGCCGCAGGAATCGGTGCCAGGTATGCGATCATCGTTGGTGCCAAGGAGATGGAGTCCGGTTGCGTGACCCTCAAGGACATGTCGTCCGGAGAACAGGAGAACGTTCCTGTCGGGGACCTCATCTCGAGGATCCGCTGTTGAGGTCCATCGTCCTGTTCAGAAGATAATCCGCACGTGAGACGAATTCGTTCGAACGCCTCACGTGCGTGAAACTCACTTTATCGATAAGGGATGCGAGACTCTTCGCGTTGGCGTGAAGTTCCGCCATCTTCGGGGATTTCACTCTGTATTCTCCGTTCATCTGTTTTATGACCAGTTCGGAATCCATGACGAAATGTGCCTCCTTCGCACCGAGCTCTATCGCCTTGTTTATGGCTGCTATGAGGCCTCTGTACTCCGCATAGTTGTTGGTCTCGATACCCAGGAATTTGGAATCCTCGAAGATTATCCTTCCGTCGTCGGTCACCACTATCGCATAAGCGCACGGTCCGGGATTGCCTCTGGATCCGCCGTCGGAATAGATGGTCAGCATCGGTAGCCGAACTCCCTCTTGACCTTGTTATCATCATCCACCAGAATGACCTTGGCACTGATGGGTTCGTCCGTAAGTTCGAAGCCCATGATGATGATCTTGTCGCCGAGCGAGCACAGGTGTGCCGCGGCACCGTTCAATGCGATGATTCCGCTGCCTCTGTCACCGGGAAGGACGTACGTCTCGAGACGGTTGCCGTTGTCGACATCGGCGATCAGGACCTTCTCTCCGATCCAAAGTCCGGCCCTCTCGATGAGGTCGATATCGATGGTTATGCTTCCCTCATAGTCCACCCTGGTCTCCGTGACTGTGGCTCTGTGGATCTTGCTGCGGAGCATCGAACGCATGAATCCCTCGATGATGACCGCTTAAAAAAACATTGTCCTCCGACATTGTCCAGTTGCGGTATCGATGTCATATCTGTGACGATACCGTCGCCCTATGTTCGAAGGCAATATGCGATAGATAGAAACGTCTTTTCAATCATGAAACGATGCGAGAATAAGATGAGCGCCCTGGACGGAATTCGAATCCGTGTCGAAGCCTCGACAGGGCTTCATGATAGGCCACTACACTACCAGGGCAGTAGAACTGACAATATCAATGTAGTATATAATCATTTGTATCACGATACGGTTCATCCAGAGCCTTTCACTCGAATCCGATCCGATATATTGATCGTCCAAAAAAGAAAAGAAAATTGAATTATACACACAGACCAATCCGGTATACGGAGAGTCAAATGGCCTCACCGACAGTTGCAGAGTATATGATCAGGGATGTCGTTTCAGTCAGTCCCCAAATGACCGTCAAGGAAGTATCTGACAAGATGATCGATTCCAATTTTCACGGGTTCCCCATAACGGAACGCGGATATCTCCTTGGATTCGTTACCGCGAAGGAGCTTCTTAGGTTTCATGACAGACAGGATGCCAAGATGCGTGAGGTAATGAAACGCGGTACAATCTGCTGCCATCCGGATATGATCATAGACGATGCGATCCGTGTACTCTTCAGATACGGTATCAGGAATCTGCCTGTCGTTGACGGCGACAAGAAGCTGGTCGGAATAATATCGAACATCGACATCGTCCGTTCGCAGATAGAGAAGTCCCGTCCTTCCAAGGTGATGAGTGTTAAGACCTTCCTGGAAACGCAGAACGGCATACGTCTGAGGGTGACCACCCAGGACGTACCGACCGAACTTGCGAGACCTACGCAGAAGGAGGTCTACAGGGACGAACTGATCGGAAGGCAGTATGAACTCAAGAGAGGTCTCAACGAGCCATTGATCGTCGTCAAGAGACAGAACGGTTATCTCATCGTGGACGGCCACCACAGGGCCATGGCCGCCAAGGAACTCGGTGCGAAGACATTCAGAGCCATCGTTCTGGAACCCAACGATATGAATGTGTCTCTCGGTCTCGAGAAGACCGCGGACAGATGGGGCCTGCATTCCCTGAACGATGTGAAAATCATCGAGGGATCCAAGCATCCGTTCATCGAGATGACCACCATGCTCCTTCCCGAAGAGGAGTTGGAGGCCATCAACAAGAGACTCAGGGACGCAGTCTGATCTTTCCGGCATATGCCGGCATCTTTTTTCATTTTTATGTTGAGTTCACAGCGTCAGCCATCCTTCGGGAAAGGTTATTAAGTAAATCGTCATTTAGTAAAATATGATTTACCAAAATGACACGTTCTTCGGAAGGGGGTCCGAATTGTCCATCCTGGAGAAGTGTTATGGTTCGGACGGTTTCGGTCTGGTCACGATATCCGGACCGTCCGGTATCGGGAAGACTGCCCTTTTGCGCAGATTCTGTGCGGGTAAGAGGGCCGTCCTGTTCTCCGCCATGAGAGCGGACCCCTCAGTCAATCTGAACGCGCTCTCCCGCGCGGTATCCAAATCTCTGTACCGCGACGTACGCGATCTTGTGAGATTCAATTCCATGGACTCCGCTCTGGAGTTCATATACAAGATGTCCGAGAAGGGCAGGTTGATTTTCGTCATCGATAACTATGACGACCTGGCAGCATCCATGGGTCCATCATCGGAGATGGTTCGTGCATATCTCACGCACATATTCCCGAGACATGACATCATGCTGATCCTGACGGGTTCCGTAGAATTTGATATACCTGGCATAAAGCATACATCGATGGATCTGGGCCGTCTTACATTCTCCGAGGTGTGTGATTCATTCCAGGATTATTCGGGCGATGATCTGGTTTTATTGTATGGTGTGACCGGGGGATATCCTTCCGTGCTGAGGTACTTCGACGGTACCAAGGGCATCCGTGAGAACATAGACCGTCTCCTCCTCTCACCCGATGGGCCCCTTTACGACAATATACCGCACAGGCTCACCGACAGGGTACGTTCTCCGGAGACATACATGTCATTGCTGTCCGCGATATGTGAGGGCCCCACATCCATGAAGGAGATAACATCATCCACATCCGTCGGTCCCGCATCCGCATGTTCCACATATCTGGGAAGTCTCATCGATATCGATATCGTTGCCAAGGAGAATCCGTTCCACGAACCGAATTCCAGGAAGGGGATGTATCGCATAACCGACGATCCGTTGCGCTTCTGGGTCAGGTTCATACAGGGTAATCAGTCCCTGATAGATTTCAGAGGTGACGAGGACCTCTACGGTAAGCTGATACAGAAGGATCTGGGTAAGTTTTTGAATCAGACCTTCAGGGACATCTGCGTGCAGTTCATCGGGAACAATCCGGGATTGTTCGACATCTATCCTCTGGAGATCGGCAGTTGGAGGACATCCGCGGGGGATTCCGCGGAGAGCATCGACATCGTCGTCGGATCAGGGGATCATATGAGTACGATGTTCTGCGGTTGCAGGTACGGCGGGAAACCGATCGGTATCGATGTGTACAACACGCTCGTACGCAGATCGAAGAACGTGAAGGTCCTCGGAAGGCGTACCTATGCGTTGTTCTCTTCCACCGGATTCACCGATGCCATGGTCCGCACAGCGGAGAAGGACAACGTATATCTTCTGGATCTTTCGGACCTGTCCATGTATTGATCCGCAAAAGGAAAGAACATTATGGCCGGGGGATGTCCCCCGGCATATTGGGGTTTTATCAGAGCTTGTTCCTGATGGCGCGAAGATCCTCGAGGATGATCTTCTGTTCGACGGAAGCGATGAGCTTCTTGGTCTTCACGACGGTGTCGGGGTTGAGGGAGACGTAATCGATTCCCTCTCTGATCAGGAACTCGGTGAACTCGGGATAGACTGAGGGTCCCTGACCGCAGATACCCACGGTCTTTCCGTTCTCGTGTGCGACCTTGATCAGGTGGCTGATGCTCCTCTTGACCGCATCGTTCCTCTCGTCGAAGTATCCCATGCGTCCGAGGATATCGGAATCCCTGTCCGCACCCATGGTGAGCTGGGTCAGGTCGTTGGAACCGATGGAGAATCCGTCGCAGTACTTGGCGAACTCGTCCGCCATGATGATGTTGGCGGGGATCTCTGCCATGAAGTAGAGCTTGAAGTCCCTGTTCCTCTTGAGGCCCATGTCCTCCATCATTCCGACTATCTCCTTTGCCTCGTCGACGGTCCTGACGAAGGGAAGCATGACGTTGAGGTTCTTCATACCCATCTCCTCCCTGACCTTCTTGATGGCCCTGAGTTCACAGATAAACGCCTCGCGGTAGTCGGGGGATACGTATCTGGAACATCCTCTCCATCCGATCATGGGGTTGGATTCGACGGGCTCGAAGTCCGCACCGCCGGGCATGTCGCGGTACTCGTTGGTCTTGAAATCGGAGGTCCTGAGGGTGATCTTCCTGGGGTAGAATGCACGGCAGACCTTCGCGATTCCGTCGGCGAGCTTGTCGATGAGCTCGTTGGAGCGTCCCTCCGCGATGACGGACAGGGGGTGCTCTCCTACATAGTTGGTGAAGAGGAACTCCGATCTCATGAGACCCACACCGTCGCAGGGGAGCTGTGCGATCTCCTCCGCCTTGTTGGGCATGCTCATGTTGACCATTATGCCGGTACCGGTGATGGGTACGGGTTCCGCCATGACGGTCGCGGGTGCGGCCGCTTCGGCAGCGGAGCTCTTTCCCTTGAGGTCTCCCTTGTAGACGGTTCCGGATGTTCCGTCGACGGTGATGACCATTCCGTCAGAGAGGAGAGACGTGGCGTTACCGGTTCCGACGACACAGGGGGTACCGAGTTCCCTGGAGATGATCGCAGCGTGACAGGTCATACCTCCTTCGTCGGTGACGATTGCGGCCGCCCTGCTCATCGCGGGGACCATGTCGGGCATGGTCATGCTGGTGACGAGGACGTCTCCGTCCTTGACGACGTCGAGGCTCATGGATTCGTCATAGATGATGACCTTTCCGGATGCGAGTCCGGGGCTTGCTCCGAGTCCGGTGGTGAGGATGTCCTCGCTTGCGGCCTCGGTCTGGACGGTCTCGTTGGTGGCCATGTCACCGACTGCGGTGATGGGTCTCGCCTGGACGATGTACACCTTGTCATCCTCCACGCACCACTCCATGTCCATGGGCTTCTCGTAGTGTATCTCGATCTGACGTCCGATCTCCGCGATTTCCTTTACACGGAGGTCATCGATCTTCTGGCTCTTCTCCATCTCGGCGGGGATGTCCTCCTTGATGGTCCTTCCGTCCTTGCCCTTGGTATACTTCCATTTCTGGGTGGAGATCCTCTTGGCCTTGATCTCCATGGAGGACTTGTCCACCTTGTAGGTGTCGGGTGTGACCTCTCCTCCGACGATCGCCTCTCCGAGTCCGTATCCGGCCTCGATGACGATCTCCTTGGCACCGCTGTTGGGATCGACGGTGAACATGATACCGGATACCTCGGAGTTGACCATCTTCTGTACGACGACGGCGAGCTTGACATCCTCGTGGGCGTAACCCTGCTTCTCGCGGTATGCGATCGCTCTTGCGGTGAAGAGCGAGGACCAGCACTTGATGATCTTGTCGAAGAGGTCCTCCTCTCCGTGGACATTGAGGTAGGTCTCCTGCTGTCCGGCGAAGGATGCATCGGGAAGGTCCTCGGCGGTGGCGGAGGATCTGACCGCGACGAATCCCTCCTTCCCCTTGGGGAAGAGCTTGTTGTAGCTCTTCACGATCTCCTTCTTGAACTCGGCAGGGATGTCGATCTGTTCGAACTTGTCCCTGATGCGTGCGGAGACGTCTGCGAGGGACTGGTCGGAGGTCCTGTCGATGGACTTGATCTCGTTGTTGATGAAGTCCATGATGTCGCTGTTCTCAAGGAAATAGTCGTAGGCAGCAGTGGTGAGTACGAATGCGTTTGGAACGGGGAAACCCGCCATGGTGAGTTCACCGAGGTTGGCTCCTTTACCTCCCACGATCGGGATGTCGGTCACACGCAGTTCGTTTACGTCAACGATTTTCTTCATTTTTAATCCCCATGGATATGAAGTCGTTTGGTGCACGTTCGTGCGAATGATTGCTGATTGTCCTAGACTATAATAGTCTTTCCCGAATACGGTCATTTTGATAAAATATTATATTTTAAACTAAAACAATGGTACCGCATCAAACCGGAAGGTATCGTGATTCGAAGAATGATCCGTCAAGTTACCGGAACAAAAGGTAGATAATCTCAGAGAACGTTCAGCCCCAAGGCTGACGAGTTAGATTGAAAAAGTGGCTGACAGCGTGCTCATGTTCCCGTACGCTTGCGCAATACAGTACAGACGAGTACGCGGGCGGACTTTACTGCCGGGTTCGGAATGGGACCGGGTGTTTCCCCGCCGCTATGGCCGTCAGACCAAGACTTGCAATATGATTATAGTATTTATAATTTTTGATATGTGTTCGAGATATCGGTTCATTATAGGTTATATGATACCCATCTAACGCTCATAATTGGGTGATATTCCCATTCTTCTTAACGGGGATCCATATCGCGAACCTGTAACGGGTAGATTGTCCCTTCATCAAATAGTATCATATATTGATTTTTTAATAATAATTAGTATTACTATAATCTAAAATAGTAACAAGATATTTATTTACCTATCATATTGAACATACATGGCAAAGAACAGTCTCGCCACAGTTGCACTCATCGCCGCACTGACGATGATGTCATCTGTATTCTTCATCGCAATGGCGGATGATTCATCCGCTTCCGCTCCGGTGACCGTTACCGACGGAGTTGGGGACACATTCACTTTCGACGTACCTCCAGAGAAGATGGTGACTCTCGGAAAGGGATTCACCGCCACTGCCATTCATATGGATCTTCTCGATAGGATCGTGGTATGTGACAAATATTCCAAGACTGACGCGGACAAATTGTTCGATCCTCTCAGAGAGAAGATCGACGATGGGGATATCAGAGCCAATGGATCCACCTATTCCAGCGGAATATCCGACGTTATCGCAGATATCGTCTATTCCACTGAACACGATTGTTTTGACAAGGACAAGGATGTCATCTTCCTCACCGGTACCATCGCCAACATGACGAGTCTGAAAGATAAGCTTGTCAAGGACGGATTCAAGAACATCCTCTGTTGGGAGAATGCTACCGATTATGACAAGATCATAGATTTCGTATCAATCATGTCCAAGGTCATGTATGGTGCTGATTCCGATCTCGTCAAACAGATGAGGAACGTCGTCGACCATATAGATAAGGTACTTGCCTCAAAGGCCGATTTCGTCAAGAGAGAGGCGTTCTATGTAACACTTTACTCCGGTAACATGTGCGTAGGTAACACCGGTTCCCTTGCGAACTCCATGATCCTTGCTGCGGGAGGTAACTCCGTCACGGTCGATCCCAGCATCCCTAATTCGGTATACGCCACCAGTCTCACTAAATTGGTAGAGAACTACGGTGACGATGTCGTGATCTTCGTGGATAACCAGATTGCATCCAAGACTGACAAGATGGCAGATCTCAGGACCCAGGTCGGAAACGATGTCCAGCTCGTTCCTCTCAAGCCCCTTTGGAACAACTTCTCCAGCGACAGTATGGACGGAGTATGGGCCATGGCATGCGCGATGTACCCTGACTACTTCGAGGGAGATGTTCCCGCAGCACCCTCATCCACACAGGATAATACGGTCATCTATGCGATTGCTGGTATCATGGGTGTCGCCGTCATAGGAATCGTTGCTTTCTTCTTCATCAGGAAGTGAGGCATCTTTAAACATGGTACCGTCTTTCGAGGGAGTATATGGATAAGGTGAGTTACGGACGTAAAGTGGCCGCGGTAATCGTACTGGTCAGCATAGTTACCCTGATCTGTGTGTATATGGATCTCTCATGGATATCCGGACGCGACTGTTACGACGTATCCACCGTCATCGATACGATCCTCGGAGGCGGTACATTCGGTTCCAGGATAATCATCCTGGACATAAACGCCCCGCGCGTAGGTATCGGTATATTCGTGGGCATGGGCCTCGCCGTGGCGGGATGCGCTATGCAGGCCGTTTTCAGGAATCCATTGGCATCCCCATACATCCTGGGACTGTCATCGGGAGCATCCGTCGGTGCGGCCGTATCCATGCTTTTTGCTATACCCCTCATCCCTCTGGCGATAGTGACTCCCGTATTGGCGTTCGTCACATGTTTCGCCACAATGATCCTGGTCTACAGCATGTCCCGTGTGGGCGGGCATGTCAGGACCGAATCCCTCATCCTTTCCGGAGTGGCCGTATCCTCTCTGCTCTCCGCCATAGTGTCTTTTCTGACGTTCATAGCGGGAGATAAGTTGGAAGGCATAGTTTTCTGGTCCATGGGAAGTCTTTCCAACGCCGAATGGTCCGAGATCCTCTTCGTCGCACCAATAATCGTCATGTGCGGTCTGTTGCTCATTACGCAGGCGAAGGGGCTCAACGCGATGATGCTGGGCGATCTTCACGCCATGGATCTCGGAATCGATGTGAAGAGGACCAGACTGCTGGTACTCATACTCTCCACTGCGATAGTGGCGTCCGCCGTATCCTTCACAGGTGTGATAGGATTCATAGGGCTTGTCATACCTCACGTACTCAGGATACTCCTCGGTCCCGACAACCGTGTGATCATGCCTCTGAGTATGTTCGCAGGAGCATCATTCATCCTGATATGTGATTTCCTTTCACATGTAATAGCTCCGTATTACGGAACACTTCCGATCGGAGTAGTGACAGCTTTGATCGGTGCCCCGTTGTTCATCTATCTGCTCCTCCGCAGGAAGAAGGAGGTGGGTTGGAATTGACATCTCTCGAAGTACGCGATATGAAATATCTCTACGACAAGCATATCGTCCTCGACGGTGTGGATCTCAAGATCAAGGAAGGGGAGATACTCGGTATCCTGGGACCTAACGGTTGCGGAAAGACCACACTCCTCCGTAATCTCAACAAGAATCTGTCCCCCAAGGGCGGATGCATCCTTCTGAACGATATGGATATGAAAGATATCCAGAAGAAGGATGTCGCCAAGGAGATCGCCGTCGTCCCTCAGACCAATGAGATAAACTTCTCTTTCACCGTCCGTGACATCGTTTCGATGGGAAGGATGCCCTTTCAGAGCATGATGGGCGGAGAGTCCCGTGAGGACAAGGCGATAATCGATTCCGCCATGGAACGTACCGGGGTCATGAAGTTCGCCGACCGCCACATAAACACCATGAGCGGCGGAGAGAGACAGCGTGTGATAATCGCCAGGGCCATCGCCCAGACACCGAAGATCATTCTTATGGATGAGCCCACTCTGCATCTGGACATCAGCATGCAGTTCGATGCTCTCAATCTTGTGTACAAACTTTCCAGGGAACAGGGCCTCACAGTGGTCATAGTATCCCATGATCTGGGTATGGTGGCAAGATACTGTGATAGGATAATCATGTTGCATGATCACAAGGTGTATGCCGTCGGTACCCCTCATGAGGTCCTCACTCCGGATAATATGAGGGTGGTCTTCAACGTGGATGCGGAACTGGTATTCGACGAGAAGATCGGCAAGCATACCGTCATGCTGCACGATTCCCTCAACACAATCTGATCATATCATACAGAATATGACGGCCATGACACCGCCGAGGATCCCGGTGATGCAGTTGTTGGCATATTTGCTGACCCAGCCCCAGGTCTCTATCGTGGCACCTATGTAACTGTCGGCTATACAACCGATCATTCCGCATACCGCAGGTATGACGAATACAGCATCAATCGTGCGGAACACAAGGATGTATCCTATCGCCGCAACGGCGAAAGATGCGATCAGCGATATCAGGGTCCCCTTGACGGAGATCCCGCCGTCGGTACCCTGCGGGACTCTTTTGAAGGTGGTTATGAGCCAGACATTGGGGTCCCTGACGCCCAGCTCGCTCGCGGCCGTGTCCGATGCGGCAACACACACGGTAGCTATGAATGCAAGTGCCAGCATATCGGTGTTCCCCGGTAACGCGGTGTTCAGCACAGCAAATACAGCGGGAGGTATCGCCACACCGAGTATGTTCTTGAAGTTCCTCTCGCCGTGTTCGCCTTCCTGGACCCCCATCTTCCGTTTCTTGCTGAATCCCGCCTTGGTGGCGGCAAAACCGAGTACGGCGAACACCACCAGTAGGATGAG
>JAEDGA010000048.1 GCA_016297775.1 Candidatus Methanomethylophilaceae archaeon | reverse complement strand
TCCACCCGCAGAGGGCCGAGGAAGGATGGATATGGAATTCGACGAATTCGTTGTTGATCTGAACGCTGATTGCAAATGCGGCTGTATGGAGGGGGACAGGTTCCACAAGATCTACCGCTTCCCGAACGGTTACGGTGCATCCGTGGTCAACAACCCCAAACTCAGAGGATTCAACTCCGAGGGTTACCGTATCCTTCCGATAAAATTCTCCGGCGAGGAGGATTATACCACCGTACTGCTGCCGGATTTCGAACAGGACGAGCTTGATTGCAGATCATGGGAAGCAACGGTCAGATCCCTGCAGAGGATCAAGGATCTGGAGGGATGAATCTGTCCGATATCGTATTTCCGTTCACGGCGATAGTCGGACAGAACGAGATGAAGAACGCCCTCATCCTGAACGTCATCAACCCGTCCATAGGCGGGGTGCTGATCAGAGGGGAGAAGGGTACCGCCAAATCCACCGCGGTACGTGCTCTTGCCGATCTACTCCCGGAGAGGACGGCATCCGATTGTCCTTTCCGTTGCGACACGTCCAGGAAGGACAGCGTGTGCCCATATTGTAAGGAGAGGTTGGAATCCGGAGAGAATCTGAACACCATACCGGTCAAGATGAAGGTCGTCGAACTTCCGCTGAGTGCGACCGAGGACATGGTCGCAGGCACCCTTGATCTGGAACATGCCATCAGGACCGGAAGGAAGAAGTTCGAACCCGGTGTGTTGGCCAAGGCTAACGGGAACATACTCTATGTCGATGAGGTGAATCTCCTGGACGATCATATCGTCGATCTCCTTCTGGATTCCGCCGCCATGGGAAGGAACTACGTGGAGAGGGAGGGTGTATCGTTCACTCATCCGTCCAAGTTCATCCTGGTAGGTACGATGAATCCGGAGGAAGGGGATCTGAGGCCACAGCTGTTGGACCGTTTCGGTATGGCGGTCGATGTCAAGAGCGAGAAGGATGTCGAATCCAGGATGCAGGTCATCAAGAGGCGCCTGCAGTTCGAGAACGATCCCGATGCGTTCAGGGAGTCGTATGCTCCGATGCAGGAGGAGCTGATGGAACGCATAACAGCCGCAAAGGGCAGGATGGAGGACATGGTCCTGGAGGACGATGCCCTGAAGATGGCCGTCGAGGCATCATTGTACTTCGGTGTCGACGGACACAGGGCCGACATCACCCTGCTGAAGGCAGCATCCGCGCATGCCGCATTGTACGAGAGGACATCGGTAATCAGGGAGGATGTGGCGAGCATCGCCAACCTGGTGTTGACGCACCGTATGAGGCGTAACCCGTTCCAGGAATCCACCATCGATACCGAGGAGCTGAACAAGTGGATCAAGAGCATCTGAGCGGGACCTCCGAGTTCCCGTTCCAGGCCGTGGTAGGTGCGGACGATGCCAAGAAGGCATTGATAGTGGCATTGGTATCGGACGATGTACGTACGGTGCTCATCCAGGGAGGCACCGGTTCTGGTAAGACAACATTGGTGAGGTCCCTTCCAGGTATAGGCGACCGTAAGGTGGTCAACCTTCCGTTGGGGACCAACGACACACAGATTTTCGGTTCGATAGATATCGAGGACACGATACTCACCGGGGAACGCCGTCTGATGCCCGGACTTCTGGAGAGGGCGGACGGCAACATCCTCCACGCGGACGATGTGAATCTTATGGACCATTCCACGTTGGACCAGGTCCTGGAATCCGTCATCAACCGCAAAGCGACGGTTGAGAAGGAAGGGGTATCCAGGGAGTATCCATGTGATGTGACTTTCATCGGGACCATGAACGTATCGGAGAATCCTCTGCCTTCGCATCTCTCCGACCGTTTCGACATATGTGTCAGGATACCGTCATCGGAGGATCTCGACGAGAGATACAGGATCGTAAGGGCGAGGGTCGATTACGACAGCGATCCGGATTCCTATTCCGAATCTTTCACAGACGATTCCGACATCCTGTCGAAAAGAATCGCGGATGCCAGGAGCCGTCTCGCATTCGTCACATTACCCGATGACATAATGGCATTGATAGCGGAGCTCTGCATCAAGGCAGGGTGCGAAGGTCACAGAGGGGATATAGCCGTGGCCAACGTATCGAAAGCTATAGCCGCATTCGATTCCAGGGATGTCGTGACATTGGATGATATGAAGGAGGCGGCACAACTGTGCCTCCGCCACAGGATAACCGAGACCCCGGAGGACGGTTCGTCATCCCAATCCCGTTCAGGTAACGATCTTTCGAATTCCGAACCTCCGCAGATGTCCGCGGACAACGGTAACGGTACGCGCAGGGACAGTCCGGATGCAGGGGAGGAACCGTCGGGTGACGGCGATTCCTCCGAGGATACGGTATTCGCTGTCGGAAGCACGTTCAGCGTCATCGATTTCGTATCATTGAGGCCGTTGGGATACATGGGATCCTCCAAGGGCGGAGGGAAACATCAGAAGATACGCAGTACAGATCACACCGGAAGGTACATCCGCTCGGAGATACCGAGATCGGAGGTCACCGACCTGGCATTCGATGCCACCATACGTGTGGCAGCACCATATCAACGTTACAGACAGAGAGGGGACCTTGCCATGGTCCTGGAGAAGAGCGATCTCAGACAGAAGGTCAGGGAGAGGAGGAACGGGGTATCCATCATGTTCTTGGTGGATGCCAGCGGTTCCATGGGTGCCAGGAAGAGGATGGTGGCGGTGAAGGGTGCCGTGTTCTCCCTTCTGAAGGAATCCTATCAGAACAGGGACAAGGTGGGGTTGATCTCATTCAGGAAGGACAGGGCGGAGATCCTTCTGCCCTTCACCAAGAGTGTGGATTTCGCTTACAAGAAACTGAAGGAGATGCCTACCGGAGGCACTACGCCGCTCGCCGCGGCGATATTGAAGGCGCATCTCGAGACCAAGAAGGAACAGAGGGTGAATCCCGGAGAGAAGTGCTACGTCGTCGTAACCACCGACGGTCGTGCCAACGTCTCCATGTCGGGAGGGGACCCTCTGAAGGATGCCATGGATGCGGCTACCATGGTAGGCAGGGATGCTTCTGCGATATGGATCGTGGTGGACACCGGTGTGGGATATCCGCACCTGGATAATGCACTCCATCTAAGCGAGAGGCTGAACGGGATATATCTGAGACTGGAGGACCTGAGGGCCGACAGTCTGGCACACAGGATCAAGAGTATAGTCAGGGACAGGGTGGTCGGATGAAGATATTGAACATCATCTGCGATATGCAGGACAGCGGATTGTCTCCGTCCGCTGCGGAGAGACAGATACGCGAGGGCAGGAACGTAGAATTACATCAATTCGTCACTTCCGAACTCGATTCCGATGAGAGACGCTTTGCCGACGCGGTGAAGGAGTTGGACGGATGCTCTCTCGTGGTTATACGTGTCCACGCCGGTCTCACCTATTTCAAGAAATTCGACAGGTTCAGGGATGCAGCATCATCCGCATCAGTGGATGTGGTCATATCCAGCGAACTTCCAGAGGACATGACAGAGAACCGCAACCTCTTCAGAGGATCGGATGCAGATCTGAGGATGATACGTTCGTACATAGCATCGGGGGGTTCCGATAACGAATATGCACTATATTCATGGTTGATCAGGGAATGCGATGGCACGGATATCGACGTACCTGCTCCGGAACGCCATCCCGCACAGGGCATCTACGAGGGTAGGGGGTCTGCGGACGATCCGGAGAACGGACCCATGGTGGCTGTCGTGTTCGGACAGAACAACATCATCACCGAAAATACAGCACACATAGATGCGTTGATCGACGCCATAAGGGCGAGAGGCATCGGTGTGATCCCGATATATCTGACTCCGAACCCCGATGACATGATAGGGTCGATAGGTATCAACGGTTCCCTCAGGGAATACATCACCGATGACGTGAGGAGGATGTTGGGTGCGATCGTACTTGCACTCCCGTTCTCGCAACTGTGTCTTTCCGATCCGGGTGACGGTTCCGATAGGGTCAGGGAGAACATATTCGCAGAATTCGGTGTGCCAGTGATACAGGCCACCACAATGTTCAACACACATGAGGGTTGGATCGCAGACAGTTCCGGTCTCGGAGCCTACGAACTTTCAATGAGTGTGTTCTGGCCGGAATACGATGGGCAGATTATCTCCGTACCTCTTGCATCCACCGAGAGGACCGATGACGGAAGATCGGTCAGTTCACCTATCGACGACAGGGTGGAGGCGATAGCCGATCTAGCCGTAAATTGGACAAGATTGAGATTCACGCCGGTGAACAAGCGCAGGATAGCGATACTGTTACATCAGAACCCTCCCCGTGCGGACATGGTCGGCGGAGCATTCGCGTTGGATGCTCCGGAGAGCACAGCGCGTCTGCTGAGGTCTATGAAACGCAGAGGCTATTCGGTAGGGAACATGCCATCCACCGGCAAGGGGATGACCAAGAGGATCCTCGACGGAGTATCGAACGATTCAGAATGGCTGTCCGCACAGGATATGCTGGAACGCTGTGCCGCGAAGATACCGTTGTCGAAATACAGGAAGTGGCTGTCCTCCATAGATCCGTCTCTATCGGAGAGTATGATCTCGGATTGGGGCGATGCTCCCGGAGAGATCTCCGCCGTGGATGACGTTATGATCGTACCCGGATTCATAGAAGGCAACGTATTCGTCGGTCTTCAGCCGAACCGCGGTATGATCAACGACTGTGTGGACATCTACCACAGTCAGGATCTGTCGCCTCCGCATTCCTATCTCGGATTCTACAGATGGCTGACGGAGGACTTCGGTGCACAGGCGGTGATACACATGGGATGTCACGGGACCTTGGAATGGTTGCCGGGAAAGGGCACCGGTCTGTCATCCACATGTTACCCCGATGCGGTGTTCGGTCATGTCCCGCACATCTATCCTTACGCGATGAGCAACCCCGGGGAGGGTATGCATGCCAAGCGCAGGAACGGTGCGGTCATCATCGACCATCTGATACCTCCGCTGATGAGGGCGGGCAATTACGATGACCTCATGGACATAGAAGCCGCACTCCAGGAGTATCTGCGTGCTAGGGCCGCGGGACAAGAGGACAAGATGATCCGTCTGGCGGATGACCTTCTGCGTGAATGCCGTAGGATTTCCATCCTCGACGATATAGGATTGGCATCCGATTGCACTTTGTCGGAATTACGCGAGAGCATCGACCGTCTTTACGATTACGTGTGCGAGGTCAAGGATAATCTCATAAAGAACGGGTTGCACATACTGGGTGCCGCTCCGGCCGATGAGAGGTTGGATCAGATGATATATTCCCTGACACGCGTACCTAACGGGCCCATTCCGTCACTCAGGGGCCTTATGGCAGAACTCGGGGGTCACGATATCGATGTACTTCAGGGAACTCCCTCGATGTTCGACGGAGACAGCGGAAGGACGTACGGGGAGATCCTGGATTCGATAGATTCCGACTGTATGCGTCTGATCTCGATCATGCATGCCAACGATTTCGATCCCGTAACGTCCAAGGGTGCCGTATCCGAGGAGTTTTCCACCGACATATTCGACGAGCTTGTGGATGCTGTATGTTCCCAATACGTACCAGACATAATGAGGACATCGGACGAACTGAAGAACATGCTGGATGCCATGGATGGAAGATACGTATCGCCGGGACCTTCCGGTTGTATAAGCAGAGGCAATGCGCATCTGCTGCCCAGCGGAAGGAACTTCTATTCCATAGATCCGGCCGCGATACCCACCCAATCATCCTGGGACATAGGTGTGAGGATGGCCGATATGATGATCGAGCGTTACGTATCGGAGAACGGAACCTATCCGAAACAGATCGGTATCGTCATCTGGGCCACCGACACCATGAAGACCGGCGGTGACGACATTGCATACATATTGCACCTTCTGGGTCTAAGGCCGGTGTGGTCATCCGCGGGAGGAGTGGTGGCAGGATTGGAAGTGGTGCCGGTATCCGAATTGGGAAGACCGAGGATAGACGTCACCATGAGGATAAGCGGATTGTTCCGCGATTCATTCCCCAACCTGGTGGATATGATGGACGATGCCATAGAGAGGATATCCGAATTGGACGAGTCTGACGATGACAATTATCTGCTGGCCCATCTGAGGAAGGACATCACCGATTCCATCGTGGATGGTATGGATCCCATAGAGGCCAGGAGGAAGGCCCGTGTCAGGATATTCGGCGATCCTCCCGGTAATTACGGCGGTGGTGTGGACACTCTGATAGGAAGTTCCCAATGGGGCGACAGGTCCGAACTGGCCGATGCATACGTGGAGTGGGGAGGATACGCCTACGGAAAGGGTCTGAAGGGGGATGATCTGAAGGACTTTTTCAGAAGGAGGATGTCCGAGGTGGATGTCACCGTCAAGAACCATGAATCCAGGGAACTGGACGCCTTCGACAACGATGACGATTACGTTTTCCTGGGCGGTATGAACGCCACCGTGGAGGCCTGTAAAGGTGAGATGCCCATGTCCATCATGGGGGATAGTTCGGATCCGTCCAATGTCAGATTGAGATCCCTGGCGGAAGAGGGTAAGTTCATCTACCGCAGCCGTGTGTTGAATCCGAAGTGGGTGGAAGGTCTGAAGAGGCACGGTTATCGCGGTGTACAGGAGATCACCAATCTGGTGGAGTTCTCCTTCGGATGGGATTCCACATCCGATATAATGGAGGATTGGATGTACCAGTCCGTCACGGACAGGTTCGTATTGGATGAAGGTAACAGGGAATGGATCCAGGAGAACAACCCGGACGCACTCAGACAGATCACGTCGCGTCTTCTGGAGGCGGTAGAAAGAGGGATGTGGAATGCCGACGACGAGACCGTCGAGGCACTCAGATCCATCTTCCTGGATAACGAGTCGTCCCTGGAAAGGATGAACGATCACTGACCGGACAGGTTGTGGTGGGCTATGCTCTTCTCCAGATCGAAATAGTCCGCCATGATCCTGTACTCGAGACCCCATTTCTTGCAGATGTCGTCGAGGAACGGCAGGGTGAGTTCCCTGATCTCGTTGTCCCAGATTCCGTGAACGATGATGTGGAGCACCAGAATGCAGTCCTCGATTCTGTCGACATCGACGAAGTCTTTGATCTTGATAGGCTTCCTCTCGTCGACCATACTGCTCATGATGTTGCCGTGACCTTCCACGATTAGGAACGATTTGACGTGACCGATGATATCCGCACCGTTGGCAAGACATGCTTCGGTAGGTTTCCTCATGATCTCGTCGATGAATCCTTTGATATCATCTTTGGAGATACCGTCCTTGGACTTCAATTCGAGCTCCAACGCGTATTTTCCGAGTTCGTCCACTGCCCTGTGGATCTCGAGATGGAGGGCGCTTCCCTCCTCAACCGGATTGAAATCGTGTCCTTTGATCTCTTTCTCGTCACTGTCATGATCGATCTCGACGTGATCGTAGTCGTACTTGTACTCATCACTGTTGGGATCGGGTGTGGCCATGTCACTCGCCTCCGTTGTACTCGGTCTTCAGGCGTTCGGCCTCCACGGCGTCGTCGTATCTTGCGGATACGCCGTTCTCGATCAGGTCGCAGGCGTGCTCCACACCCTCTCCGGTCTCGGCGGACATGTATGCGATCTCTGCGGTTGGGTTGATCTCCTTGATGAACTGCTCGGTCATCTTGATCTCCTCGGGAGTGGCGGCATCGATCTTGTTGACGAAACATACATCGGCCTCCCTTATCTGAGTCTCCACGAGCCTCTTGACGGCGCGGATGAGCATCTCGATCCTGGTGGAATCCACGAGGGTGATCACGGGAGCGTGTGTGATGTGCACGTCCGTCTTTGCCTCGGAGTATTCGGCGGCCCTCTTGAGTCCCCAGGGGATGGCGACTCCGGAAGGCTCCACTATGACTATGTCGGGATGGTAGTTGTCGTAGAGCTTGGCGATGGTCTCCGCGAACGAACCCGCGATCTGACAGCAGATGCATCCTCCGGAGATTTCCTTCACCTTGAGTCCGTGTGCTTCGACGAATTTCGCATCGACGCTGATGTCTCCGACATCGTTGACGACGATGGCGACCTTGTCGCCCCTCTCCATGAGGCCGTCCACTATCTTCATCAGGGCAGTGGTCTTTCCGCTTCCGAGGAATCCTGCAATCTGTGAGATCTTCACGTTATCACTTATTCCGCGTATCGTGTTAAAGATATAAAAGCATGATATAGGGATCGATATAGCCAGATGTTCAAAAACGAACCGTCAGAACATCTCGTACGATCCTGTTCTGCGTGCCATGTTCTCGAACATGCGGAAAAGTATCATGGATATGATGAAATAAAGCATACCCAGACCGAGCATGAGGCAGATATCGTACGTCATCCCTCCGATACCGACGCCGTCGGCGGCGAGACGCATGGCATCCACACCGTATGTGAGAGGGAATGCGGCTGAAATCCATTGGAGCCATTCGGGAAGATACGACACCGGGAAGTTCACTCCGCATATCAGTAATCCCACATATGCGAACAGATTGGCGATGATTGTGGATGTCCTGAGTCTGAGTCCTATACTTCCGATCAGCATACCGAATCCGGTAAGGGAGAAAACGGTCAGGAGTATCACAGTGACCGCGGACAGCATGTCCGCCCCGGTCAGATCTATATCGAAAACGAATTGAGCATAGCACAGCGACAGTGTGGCGGATATCAGTCCGGCAAAGATGTTGAACAGTGACATCCCGATGAATATCGAGTATAGATTGGAAGGGGTCTGCATCAGTGGCGATAGTGTACCGACGTGCTTCTCCGTACCGGGAAGGTCGGATACGGCATATAGAGTGGTTGCGGCTATGCTTTGAAGGACATTTCCGATGACGACATAACGCACGGTAACATCCGGATTCGATACATAGTCGGCAAGCACCACGAAGAAGAACATCGAGAAGAACGATGTGCATACTATCTGTAGCATCCACATCCATGCGGGTATCGTCCTGAACTTGTTCCTCGTGTAGAGGGCCGCCGATGACAATATCACTCTGATGGTCTCCATGTCAATACCTCGTGAAGGATCCCGTCTCCAATACGTTGTTCACCATCCTGTTCATCAGCCATTTCGCGATCATGCACAGTACCACGGTCGCGATCATACATATGGCCATATTCCCGTACATCCCGAACCCGAATACGGTCTCGTAACCGGTCAGTGCGGATGCGCGAAGTGCCTCCACTCCCCATGTGGGGGGAAGTACCATGGATATCGGCTGAAGGAAAGACGGCAGAAGCGTAATCGGAACTATCGCACCCGACAGTACGTAGATGGGATATTCCAGTATGCTTGTGAGAACGTAACTCCTCCTGGACAGTACGAAAGCCAGGGAGAACATCATCCCTATGGATGCGAGGG
>JAEDGA010000047.1 GCA_016297775.1 Candidatus Methanomethylophilaceae archaeon | reverse complement strand
CGCCATCGAAACAGAGGAGGTATATCTACTACCGGATTGATGTGGAACGGGTGAACGACGGATCGGATCCACCCTGTCCCGATTAGAATGTCACACCATATCCTCGAACTGACTGTTGTACAGATCGGCGTAGAACCCTCCCTTGGCCAGCAGGCTGTCGTGCGTACCCTGTTCCACGATGTTGCCCTCCTTCATCACAAGGATCAGGTCGGCATTATTGATCGTGGATAGCCTGTGTGCGATGACGAAAGATGTCCTTCCTTCGGTAAGCCTGTCCATGGCGGCCTGTATCAGTTTCTCCGTGACGGTATCGACGGAACTCGTGGCTTCGTCAAGGATCAGAAGGGGCGAACCGTCTATCATGGCACGTGCGATGGTCATCTGCTGTTTCTGACCTGCGGACAATGTCGCGTTATCCCCTAGTACGGTATCGTATCCGTCGGGAAGGGTCTGTATGAAGTGATGGAGACCGACGGCCTTGCACACCTCATCCAATCTCTCATCCGATACGTCCTCATGATCGTACACTATGTTCTCGCGTATCGTACCTTCGAACAGCCAAGTGTCCTGCAGCACCATACAGAACAGGTCGTGCACGGCCTCACGTTTCATACTGTTCACGGATATGCCATCGATCAGGATGTCACCGCGGTTCACATCATAGAACCTCATCAGAAGATTGACTATGGTGGTCTTTCCCGCACCTGTGGGCCCTACGATGGCCACCTTCTGTCCAGGCAGTATATCCGCAGAGAATCCGTGTATGACCTCCCTGTCCGGACTGTAACCGAAGTGAACGTCCCTGAATTCGACGTGACCTTCCACGTCATCGATGGTGACGGTCTTTCCGGATTCGTCCTCCATCTCCTCCTCGTCCAGGAACTCGAATATCCTCTCCGCGGCGGCGGCCACGGACTGCATGGAAGAGAATACCTGTGCCAGCTCCGTCAGCGGCTGACTGAACAGTCTGACATAGACGATGAACGCGACGATCGTACCGAAGGATATGTTACCCTCGACATACTGTATCGCCCCTACGATACATACCATCACATATCCGAAGTTGCCGATGAAGTTCATGAACGGATGCATCATGCCGCTGATGAACTGGGACATGAAGTTGGATCCGAAAAGATCGGTGTTGATCCTGTCGAACGCATCCTTGGCATCCTTCTCTCCGCCATAAGCCTTCATGATCTTCTGTCCGGCGTAGATCTCCTCCACGTGCCCGTTCATCCTTCCGAGATCCTTCTGTTGACGCGTGAAGTACTTCTGCGAACGTGCCATCACGAAGAACACGAACGCGAATCCTATCAGGGACGATAATATCGCCGTCAGAGAGAGGATCATGTCGGTGTAGGTCATCATGACGACCGAACCGATCAGAAGTGTGACCGACGTAACCAGATTACTGATGCTCTGGTTCATCGATTGACCGACGGTATCGATATCGTTGGTCACACGACTCATGATGTCCCCGGTGGTACTCCTGTCGAAGTACCCTAGGGGCAACCTGTTGATCTTCGCGGAGATATCGCTGCGGAAGTTGCGTGCGGTCCTCTGGGAAACGGTGGTCATCACATACTTCTGTATAAACGTGAGTATCGAACCCGCTGCGTATATGAACAGCAGACTCAGAGCAATGGATACCACACCATCGATATCCATTGGCCTCACCAATCCCGCCTGTATGAGATCGGTCATGTCGCTGAGCATGTTCGGACCCATCAGCGTGAGTATGGTACCGATGAAGGCTATGAGAACTGCCGACAGGATATGTATCCTGTATCTGTTCATGTATGCGAACAGTCTCCCCCAGGCATCCCTGAAATCGTTGGCCTTCTCAACGGGTATCCCAGGGCCATGCCCTCTGGGACCGTGTCTCGGACGTGGCGATACACCAGGTCCGCTCATAGTCCCAACTCCTTCTCGGAAAGCTGGGACCTGGCTATGTCCAGATACTCGCTGCAGGTGATGAGGAGTTCCTCGTGTCTGCCGATACCGGCGATGCCGCCGTCCTTTATGACCACGATCTTGTCCGCATCCATTATCGTGCCTATCCTCTGGGCGACGATCAGTACGGTGGCACCTTCGATCTCCTCCTTCAGTCTCATTCTGAGCGTCCTGTCCGTCCTGTAATCCAATGCGGAGAAGGTATCGTCGAAGATGTAGATCTCCGGATCCCTGCAGACGGCCCTGGCGATGGACAATCTCTGTCTCTGTCCTCCGGACAGGTTGGTACCGCCCTGTGACACATCCCCTCCGCATCCTCCCGGCGTGGATTTCACGAATCCTTCGGCCTGGGCGACCGAAACCGCCCTTCTGATATCGTCATCCGTTCTGTGACCGGATGTGTCACCATAGTTGACGTTCGATGCGATGGTGCCTTTGAACATGAAGGCCTTCTGCGACACGTAACCAAGCTTGGATCTCAGATCCCTGATCCTGTAATCCCTGACATCGATCCCGTCCACCAGCACCTCACCGGCGGTGGCATCGTAGAATCTGGGTATGAGGTCGGCCAAGGTCGTCTTCCCGCTTCCGGTGGCACCGATGAATGCCACGGTCTCACCCCTTGATACCTTGAAACTTATGTTGTGCAGTACATCGGCTACGGCACCCGGATATCTGAAGGATACGTTCCTGAACTCGACGGTACCTCTCTCGGTACCTTCGTGACCATCTCCGTCCACGATGGACGGTTCCGTATCGATCACCTCCTGTACACGTTTGGATGCCACCATCGCACGAGGCAGGATCATCAATATGACGACCATCATGACGAATGCCATAACGATCTGCATCGCATAGGATGTGAACACCACCATATCCGAGAACAGTACCAGAGCCTCCTGGCCCGCGCCTGCACCGTGTATCAGTACGGCTCCGATCCAATAGATGGAAAGCGTGAGTCCGTTCATGACCATCATCATGACCGGATACATAAGGGCCATGGCACGGTTGGCGGAGAGGTTCGTGGTGGTGAGATCGTCGTTGGCCTCCTCGAACTTCCTTTCCTGATAGCCCTCCGCATTGTATGCACGGACCACCCGTATCCCGCTAAGGTTCTCCCTGGTGACCCTGTTGACATTGTCTGTAAGACCCTGTATCCTCTTGAATCTGGGGACCACATAGGTCATCAGGATGCATATCGTGGATATCACGGCCATCACCGCAATCAAGGTGGCCACGGTCCATTCCAGGTTCTTGTCCAGGATCTTCATGACTGCCCATGCGGCAATCAACGGGGCCCTTATGATGATCATCAGACCCATCGCCATTGTCATCTGTATCTGCGTTATGTCGTTGGTGGATCTGGTGATCAGACTGGCGGTGGAGAATCTGTTCATCTCCTCACTGGAGAACGACAGGACCTTAGCGAATTCCAGGTCGCGAAGGGTCTTCGCAAGGGATGACGCTATGTATGAACCTAATGCACCCACAACTATAGAGAGGATCAGACTACCGAAGGCACATAGTATCATCATTCCGCCGCCATGGTAGATGGTGTCCATGTCCGGCACGGGCATGTTGAGCTGCGTGGTTATATCGGACATGTATCCTGGGATCTCCAATTCCAGATAGACCATGAATGCGACCAGCACCACGCATACGGCCACCATCGCCCAATCCCTCCCTCTCAGGTATTTGAATATCATAACAGATACCTCCGATTGAAATTAGTCGACTGACCCGTCGATATCGCAGGGCGGAGTGAAGATCGTGGCGAAAGTATGCAACCCCTGATCGTCGGACCTCCGTGTCGTATAGGGCATTATCAGATCCGTAATGGAATCCACCAACCCCTTGATCTCGTCCGTTGTAGCGTATATCGGCAGGGCGCTGAAGAATGGGCCGTCCTCCATGATGTTAGCCCCATCCCTCATACTGTAATCCTTGAACTCCTTGTAAAGATTGAGAGCGAATATTCCGAAGAAACTGCAGTATTCCTCCAGCTTGTTGTTCTCTACGATATCCTCGTCGAAATCCCTCAGTCTGTCACCGAGATAGTATGTCTTCTCGACCGTACCGCGCACCTTGGTCTCGTTGACGACCTTTATCGCACCCATACCTTCGAGATTGTTCAGGAGACGATAGAGCGTGGTCTGCGGGATACCTATACCTTTGGAAAGCATCTGCTTCGCGGTCATAGGTCCGTTTCCTTTCAAGAACACCAATATGTTCAGTTTCGCGGAATTGCCTATACAATCATCCAGTTCCCTGCATTCCGTCGACATATGATATATCCACATGTGCGCAGTATATAACATTTCCATTTTGGTAATATTCATTGAACGATATTATCGCATACGTATATGGAACGACACGGTATGATGTTCCTACGGTCATCGTTTAAATAACACGCATCACATTGTTACAAATAGTTGGATAATACATCCAATTCAGATAAATAGTAGTTGGATGTATAATCCAATGAAACCATGAATGCAAACACTACCAAAATAGTGGCCGTGATCGCAGTCATAGTCGTCGCAAGTGCCGGAATAGGCACGTTCATGATCCTGAACAAGGACAAAGGCGATGAAGTCAACATCACGGCAGCGCTCGAAGTCTACGGTAACGCCAACAATGATTACAAGATCGACGAGAGCGATGTGACCCTCATACAGAAGATCATCGACAAAGAGGATGGATACACCCTCGAGAAATACCCTCTCGCGGATGCCAACTACGATTCCGTCGTCGATGCGAAGGATGTGGAACAGGTCAGGAAGATCATCGCCGGAGGTAACGGGGATGGCACCCAGATGAGCGTGTGGCATATCAACCACACCACTGACACCAGTATCAACCAGTACGTTGCGGAGACCAAATGGCCAGTATCCAAGGTCATCGGTAACGGTGCGGCCAACGCACTGATCATCTACGAGATGGTCGGTATCCGTGATAACATATCCGGTATCAACTACTCCTCCTCTTCACCCCCCGACAGCATCGTGTACTCCTACTACAGCAAGATGAAATCCCTTGGTACGAGTACCATGTACCTCACCGAGGGCCTCCTCACCGATTGTGTGAAAAACAACCCCGGTACCACTGCGGTCATCACCGCCGACAACAAGGGATACCTCGACGGATCGAAGGGCGTCTCCGAGAAATACATAGAGGAGACACTCGGATTGGATGTCATCAGGATCGAGCACGCCGCGGTTGATCCCGAAGAATACGCTTCCGCCATCCTCATGGTAGGATTCCTCTTCAATAAGAACACCCAGGCATACGAGGCGGCGGAGTGGATCCAAGATGTCTTCGATCACATCGAGGAAGAAACCTCCAAGGCCTCCAAGAAGGTCAGGGTCGCAGCCACCAGTTACTACAACTACCTCAGTGCGAGGAACTCCGACTATGCCGACGTCACCGTCGCCGCAGGCGGAGAATACACCCTCTGGACGGCTTCGAAATCCTCCATCTACTTCAAGGACAGCGGATCCTACACCGCGGACCCCAACATATTGAAACCCGAGTTCCAACCCGATGTCATCATCGCGCTCAGGACCGGAGCATTCCTCGGAAAGGTCAGCGAAGGAGCATCCTGGTACGGCAACGAGAGCAAATGGAATGTAAATACGATGCAGACCCAGCTCAAGAACTTCGAGGTCTTCGACTGCTACGGTTCCAAGAATGTGTACACCGTGGCAGGAGATATACCGATCGTTGCACGTGTACTGTACTCCGCTGCGATCATGTACCCCGATCTGATCTCCATGGAATATGCGGATCAGATGCACCAGGAATTCGTGGACAAGTTCCTCGGAAGTTCGTACAATGTCAGCGAACACAGGTTCGTGCTTTCGCAGTCCGATGTGGAATCTATGAAGGTATCTGCATGAGTTCCGAGGAAGCACCCCTTCAATATGACACGGAGTGCTTCCGCGAGGATGACGAACGTGTCGACCAGTATATCCGCTCGACACGTTCCAAACTTCTTTTCATATTATTTCTTACGATCGTATGCATAATCAGTTCCCTGTACTCCATGACAATATATGGAGACGGGATGAGCATCCCCCGGTTACTGGAAGTGATATCGGCACACATATCCGGTGTGGAATACCCTAGATTGAGTGCCGAATGGTTCGAGGACATCACCGTATGGGATGCTGCGATGCCCAGATTGATATTCACAGTGATCGCGGGTATCGGTCTCGCGGTCGCAGGTGCGTCCATGCAGAGCTGTATGAACAACCCTCTCGCCGACCCATATACGGTGGGAGTGTCATCGGGAGCGTGTCTGGGTCTGTCCATCGCCCTGCTTTTGGGATTCAGTGTGAACAACAACGGATTGGGAGGGATCATAATCTTCGCGTTCCTGTTCTCCCTGTTACCACTGTTGGCCATAGTATTGCTTTCACCCAAGACGCGTTCCTCTCCCGCCACACTGATCCTTGCAGGTGTGGCACTCTCATATCTGTTCAATTCGATGAACACGATAATCATGGTCGCAGTTGATGCCGAGACACTGGAGAGCATCTACTCCTGGCAGGTCGGAACGCTGACCCAGATAAGATGGGACAACATCCCGTTCGTACTCTTCGCCGTAGGAGTGGGATCGGCGATCATACTTTCACTGTCAAAAAGACTCAATCTCCTCGCTCTGGGTGACGAGGGTGCTTCCAGTCTCGGGATCGATCCGGACAATCTGAGATTGATATGTCTGACCGCGATAGCGTTCATAGTCGGCGCAGTGGTCGGAAGTGCGGGAGTCATAGGATTCATAGGGCTGGTCACACCGCACATAGTCCGTTCGATCATTGGTTCCGACAACAAATACGTACTTCCCGCAGCATCGATGCTGGGGATCACACTGATGGCGATCGCGGATACCGCGTGCAGATACCTTGATCCATATGACAACATACCTGTTGGTACGGCGATATCACTCATCGGAGCCCCGATCTTCCTGTATCTTATAATGAGGAGGAAGAGCCGTGTCTGGTGACGTACCTCCGGAGGAGACATACATCCGCGGACGCAGGATAAGATATGTCCTGATGATGGCACTCATATTGGCGACCGCCGTCCTCGTGGTATTCTCGTTCGGTACGGGTTCCGGGGTCATATCATTCGACATCGCCATGGATGTGATAAGGGAACGCATGAACGGCAACATACCCGACAGATCAAAGGACTATTGGGCATGGCTGTGTGACCGTCTGGTATATGACGGTACCATTCCCCGTGCACTCGGAGGGGTGATGGTGGGCGCCATACTGGGGATAAGCGGTGCAGTGATGCAGATGTGCGTCCGCAATCCGTTGGCAAGCCCTTACACCACCGGTATATCGTCGGCGGCACTCTTCGGTGTCACCATACATCTTGTGCTGGGTATATCGATCATACCGCTAGGTAACGGGATGGATATGATCCTCAATGCGTTCCTGTTCTCTATGATACCCTGTATGCTGATGGTGTTCCTCTCCATGAAGATGAAGACCACACCGTCGATGCTGGTGTTGATCGGTATCGGTGTCATGTACATATTCAACGCCATCACCATGATGCTGAAATACGGTGCGGAACCGGAGATCCTCAAACAGATACAAATGTGGTCCGTCGGATCCATATCAGGGATCACATGGAATGATCTGGGATATCTTCTGATCGCTACCATGATACTGTTCGTCAGCATGATGGCGCTGTCCGGAAGGATGGATGCACTCGCCTCCGGAGACAGGATGTCCCAGTCACTGGGAGTGGAACCCGTCGGGACCAGACTCCTCTGCATGGTGATAATATCCGCGTGTACCGCGGTGGCGGTATGTTTCTCGGGATCGATCGGTTTCGTGGGACTCGTGATCCCACACATATCCAGGATGCTGGTGGGTTCCAGGTCGGACATGCTTCTGCCATGCTCTGCAATACTGGGCGCCACACTGTTGATCGGTGCGGATGTCCTTTCCAGGATTCTAAGCACAGGACTGCCCGTAGGTGCCGTGACCGCGGTGATCGGAGCACCTGTGTTCCTCTACTTCCTTGTCAAGATGAGGACTAACGGGTGGGGAAGATGACCATTTACAATTCTACTATCGAGGTATACAGATGAAATTGGAATCTAACGGCGTGGCATTCTCTTATCCAGGCAGGGATGTTCTGAAAGATGTCACATTCACATTCGAAGGTCCGCAACTTGTAGCGATACTAGGTCCAAACGGTGTAGGTAAATCCACATTGATACACTGCATAGACAGGATACTGAGACCCACCAAAGGTACCGTCATGATCGATGACAGGGACACCATGGATATGAAGATGAAGGAGATGGCCAAGACCGTAGGTTATGTGCCGTATGCATCCTCCGATACCTTCCCGATGTCCGTCGTTGATGCGGTTCTTCTGGGAAGGCATCCGCACAGCAACTGGAGATCCACAAGGAAGGATGTGGCGATAGTATATGATATCCTTAAGAGGATGGGTATAGACGATCTTGCAAAATGCCAGTTCAACGAACTGAGTGCGGGACAGCATCAGAAAGCCATGCTTGCACGCGGATTGGTCCAGGAACCGGAGATACTGCTGCTGGATGAACCCACGGCGAATCTGGATGTGAAACATCAGTTGGGTGTGACGAAACTTCTGAGGGATCTTACACGCGAGAGGAAAATGCTCACCGTGATGATATGTCACGATCTCAACATAGCATCCAAGTACGCTGATTCCATCATCATGATGAAGGACGGTACCATATTCGCCGCCGGTTCCGCCGAGGATGTCATAACCAGAGAGAACATCGAGACAGTATACGATGTCAAATGCCGTATCATAGATGACGGTGGGCGTCCGCACGTTATACTCCAGGACGGTACACTCTGAATACCGTATGAGGACGTACCCAGAAATACCGGATGGACATTTGGTTGGAACATGCCCGGCAAGATGGATTTCTGGGACGCGTTGGATGATCTGGTGGATTCCTCATCGGTTATCGTAGACAGACCAAAGGGTAGCGGACATCCCAGATATCCGGGTTTCGTATACGGCCTGGATTACGGATATCTTGACGGTACGGTATCATCCGACGGAGAGGGCATCGATGTGTGGATCGGTACCTCCAAGGAACATAGGGTCACAGCGGTAATGGTTACCGTGGACCTTGTTCAGAGGGACTCCGAGATCAAGATACTTCTGGGTTGCACCGATGATGAGATAGATTATGTCGAAAGGGTGCACAACGAAACGGATGATATGCGCGGATTGTTGATCCGCCGCGAGCATATCTGATTCCGGATCGTTGCGAATACAACTGCTATACGGTAAATGACCGGTGGAATATCATTTATGGACGATGGTCCGCACGTTCCACATCCCAGATATTTGGATATCAGCTACATTCAGAAATAATAAAAAGAGAGGTTTTGTAAGGGGTTTAAGCAGTTCCGATCAGAACCTGGTGAACACCAATGCT
>JAEDGA010000006.1 GCA_016297775.1 Candidatus Methanomethylophilaceae archaeon | reverse complement strand
GCGATCTTTGCGATCGCGGTGGTCTTTCCGGTACCGTTGATACCGACGAACATGATGGGAACAGGTTTCTCCTGCTGTGTGAACCATTGGTCGAAGTCGAACTCGTTGAGCTTCAGAACGGTGTGTACTGCATCCTTCAGGGACAGTTCCACGATCTCTTCGAGCGTGTGGCCTCTGCTATATTTCTTTCCGAGGAGGTTGTTCCTGACACCCTCCTTGATCTCCTCCACAACGGGGAGGGCCACGTCGGCCTCCATGAGTGCGATCTCGAGCTCCCAAAGAAACTCGTCCATCTCCTTCTCATTGACCTTCTTGGCGAACAATCCCGAATCCTTGGTGAGAGTTCCGACATCGGTCTCTTTCTTCTCCGCCTTCTTCTCTTCCTTGGCTTTCTTCTTCTCCTCTTTGGCCAGTTTTATCTGTTCCTTTCTGGAGAGTTCGGGCTTTGGGGTTTCTACGGCCGGAACGGGTACGGTGACCTTCTCGGCCGGTTTGACATCATCTTTCTTAACCTCAGGAAGGGGTGCGTCAGGTACGTCCTTGACAGGCTTCTCTTCCGCGGGGGGCTCTGCTACTTCTGCAGGAGCCTTCTTGAAAAGTCCCTTCAGCTTGTTCTTGAGGTTATCAAACATGTGTCACTCACTGCTGCCTTCTCTGGTATTCCTGCTGGACGGCGACGGCGAGGTTCCTTGCCGCTGCATCCATTTCCTGCATGGATTCAGTGAGTTTGGTGAGAGCATCCTTGATCTCGTCGAGGTTGCTCTTCATGTAAACGGATGCGTCCTCGATGGACTTTTCGACGGAGATCTTGTTTCCGATCCCTACGATAGCCTTGGGAGTACCCGTTACCTTTGCGGTCACGAAAGACGAAGCTCCTACAGGCACGAGGATCTCGTCACCCTCCTTCGCATTGGCGAAGGCATTGAGGGTCTCGGTAGCCCTAGCGGTCTCTTCGAAGGACATCTGAAGGAGCTGAGACTGCTGAGTGAGCGCGTTCAGCTGATTCTTGTAGACCTCGAGTGTCGCCATCGCCTGGCGGAGTTCATCATCGTTCATGTTCACTCACCGGTGACTTTGTACTTTACGAGGTGGTTGGTGATGTCGGCATCGGCGATCTCGGTGACCTCTGCGATCTGGATCTCCCATCTCTTGAGCTTGTGTCTGCTTCCGAGGGTGGAGAGGGTCTGCTCCTTTGCAGCCTCTGCGGAGACGTCTGCGATTTCAATGTCGAAAGGCTGCTTGCCCTTCTCCTGCCTGGCATCGTTGAATGTTCCTACTACGCGGAAAGCCTTCATTTTAATTACCTTAAATGTGGCTAATCCCTATCTATAAAATAAAGGTTTGCTTTGGAACCGAGCCACACATCCGTGATGATCCAATGTGAAAGCATCCCTTTCCGTTCCTGGGATGTACGTTCGACAGTTCGTCCGCATTAAATATGGGGTGATATGTGCCAGTCAGAAGAAATCATCCTTCTCCCTGGTACCGTCCCCGATGTCGGCCAGGTTCTTTCCTATCAGGAATACGGCCGCATATTCCGGTACCTCCGTGACCCCGCTGAGATTCAGGCATTCACCACCTATGTTAAGTGTGTAATCTCTCCTCATCGATACCTTCACGGTATCTTTCTTGAAGGTTTCCGGTATCGCCTGTATCATAGGATCGAAATGAGTCAGTTCGTCGCGGCTCAGTGGCATGACCATGAGTCCGCTCTTCCCGTGTATGGATCCTGGAAGACGTATCAGCCTCTTGATATCGGCCGTGACCGGTTCATCCACCTCTCCGGACAGTCTGACCGCCATATCCTCCTTCATTATCTTCAGGAGGAGTTCCTGGGTATTGTGATTCAGGGTGATCATCCTGTTGTTCTCGAAGATGAGGTCCCTGGACATCCTAAGGTCGTCCTGTATCTTCGCAAGGGACTGATTCTTCTTCACGGACGGATATGTCTTCTTGATGTCGGAGACATCCATGTCACAGATGTCGTTCACCACATCCTTCAGACCGTTCCTCATGCGGAGCCTCCATCCTCCGGAATCCGCAGGAGGTATGGTCCTGAAACGTTTGATGTTGAGCCTGTTACGTCCGTTGACGAACGCCGTTCCCGTGGCCACGCTGTCCATTGGAAAGACCCAGTCTATGTCCAGTCCACGCGATGTGATGTAATCAACTATCTCCCTTCTCTCGTGGGATCCCAGTTCCAATACGTCCGGCAGTTTGACGTGGGCGTGGTATCCGCGTCCTCCCGAGAATACGATCTTCACGTCCCTCTCGGAGAATCCCATATCATCGAAGAGGAACGAATCCACCAGCCCTATCATCTCTCTTTTGATCTGTGCCAGCATATCCTCGAATGACATGTTCTCGGCACCTTCCAGGTGGTCGGCATCCAGATCGAAGATCAGTTCCGCACCCATCCATCCCTTCTCCTCCATCGTGGGGGCATCGGGTTTACGATAGTATGCGGTGGAATAGTAGCTGTGTCTAGGTGCCTGTGAGGACATGTATCTCTGAAGTTCCTGCTGATTCGAGAATGATGTGTGTCTGACCATGAAGTTACGGTCGAACATCATGAAACCGAACTCTCTGCGTGCGAACCTGTCCGGCATCGGGATGGTGTTCGCGCGATAGTATTTCCTGAAGGACCTCAGGAGAAAGCGTGAATTCGGATCCATACGACATAATCTGTACCAAACGATAAGTATCTTGTCGGAGGTGTGAAGCCATCATGTCTCTTCCGATCTATGACGATCATCTGCACCTGTCGCCTTCCGGCAGGAACATCGACGCACTCAGGGAATTCAAGGCGGAGGGAGGGACCGGTCTGACACTGGTCACGCTCCCATATCCGGAGGTCATGATATCGGAAGGCGATGATTTCGAGCGGAGTTTCGACATAACCTTGGATTTTGCCAGAAGAGGCAAGGAACTAGGTCTCAAGATCTACACGGCGGTAGGGCCGTACCCCATCCTAATGATGTCCCTCGCTGAGCATGTGGGGTTGGAACGTGCGGAGGCCATAATGATGAGGGGGATGGACATCGCCGCCTCCATGGTGGAGGACGGAAGGGCGGACCTCATAGGCGAGGTCGGCAGATCACATTTCGATGCCCCTTCCGAGATAGTCGATGCCTGCAACAGGGTGTTGCAGCACGGTATGGATCTGGCACATGATATCGGGTGTGCCGTGATGATCCATTGCGAATCGGAGGAGGGTACGGACGGGAATCTGGCATCCATGGCACGTTCGTCCGGTCTGGATCCGAGGATGGTGATCAAGCACTCATCACCGCCATGGGTTACTCCGGAGGAGACGCACGGTATAACCCCATCCATCCCCGCATCCAGGAAGCTCATACGCGAGGCCCTCTCCAAGGGAAGGAACTTCATGATGGAGACCGATTTCATCGATGATCCACAGAGGCCCACATCGATAATGGCCGTCAACACCGTTCCAAAGAGGATCAAGGGACTCTTCGCCTCCGGAGAACTGGACGAAGAGGATGTGTATCGTATGTGCCAGGATATGCCCGATTCGCTCTACGGCATCCATTCCAGGCGCTGACGGACATCCATGCGGTATCTCGGGAAATCAAAAAGTCCTTTTATAGTCCTGGACCATAGTGCGTGATATGAGCAAAGCCGAGATTCTCTGTCTGTACGACGAAGGGGCTCAGGTCGGCACGCAGCTGATCGGAGGGAAAGGATTCTCCGTCCTGATCGATGTGGACGGTGAGAGGACACTCTTCGATACCGGGCGCCGCGGAAGATACCTTACGAACAACATGGACATCCTCGGCATCGAACCCGATTCGGTCACACGTGTGGTGATCTCTCACGGATCTTTATCACACATCGGCGGTCTGAATGCATTCATGGACGGTCGCAAGGAGAAGGTCGAGGTGCATTCTCATCCCTCTTCGTGGAACATCAAGAGGCTGTTCGGAGGCAAGATCGTATCGGACGAGAACGAACCCGGAATCATACACAGATACATCGGTGACGAGTGGATCCAGCTTAGCAGGGATCTGTTCCTGTCCCCTCCGATGAACGACACATCCAACGAATCCGTTCTCGTATTGACGACGAACGAGGGTGCGGTCGTGATAAGTGCATGTGCGCATTGCGGGATAGCCGATACATTGGAGACCGTATCCAAGAGGTTCGGCAGGATATTCGCGATCGTCGGAGGTCTTCACATCCAGAAATGGAAACAAAAGGAAGTGAACGAGTTGGCTTCCGTGATCAAGGACACATACGGTGTACGCAAACTGGTCCTCAACGGTTGCACGGGAGCCGAAGGTATCCAGAAGATGAGGGTCGCCACCACCAACGACGGGGTCAAGGACCTGTTCGTCGGTGATAAAATAGAATTTCAGACATATTGAGGTGAAATCATGGGATTATGGAGACTGAAAACATTGGTCATGTTCACATACATGACCCTACTCCTCTTAGTGATAGGGGCACTGGTAAGTTGGTTCTTCCGTTTCGACATGTTCATCGGATTGGGGATCATGTTTGCATTCTCGATGATCCTCTGTGCGTATTCTTACTTCAACTGCAAGAACGCGGCATTGAGAGCCAACAATGCCCGTATCATCCAGGAATACGAGGAACCGCGTCTCTACAACACGGTGAAGAAGGTCGCCGAACTAGCAGGCGTACCTATGCCCGAGGTCGGTATCGTCGAGACCCCGGTCCCGAACGCTTTCGCCACCGGAAGGAAACCTTCCGATGCGGCGGTAGTGGCCACCAGGGGATTGCTCAACATGCTGGACGATGACGAGCTCGCAGGTGTCATCGCACACGAGATGGCACACGTGAGGAACAGGGACATCCTGGTGATGACCATCGCATCCATGATGGCCAGCATGATCACGTACGTCTCCAACATGGTGGTATACATGGCCATGTTCAGCGGGAACGACAGAGACAATAACGGTCTTGCCGTAGTGGCTGCATTGTTGGCACATCTGCTCATGCCCATCGCCGCCATGCTGGTACAGCTCGGCATATCCAGGAACAGGGAGTTCCTAGCGGATGCCACCGGTGCGAGGATAATCAGGAACCCTCGCGCACTCGCCAGAGCATTGGCACGTATCGGCGGATTCGATATGAGAGCATATGAGGAGACCAAGGTCAGGGAGTACCGCCGCGGCAATAGGAACGACGACGATCCCTACAATCCCACATCACGCAGATCGGGGGACATCTACGAGTGTGCGCACATGTGGATCTCCAATCCCCTCAAGGGGCGTTCCATGGCATCCCTCTTCAGCACCCACCCCGATATGGAGGAGAGGATCAGAAGGCTCAACGAGATGGCCGACAAAGGGGATTACTGATCCTTGGGTTCCGGGACGGGGATCCCGTCCCGTACCCTTCTTTTTTAAGAATTATAAGAACAGGGTATCGCCGGACATCCGTCCGGCGGAAGGGGATCACCTTACGGGTTCCCATTTGGCGAGTTCGTTGACCTTGGAGAGCGTGGATCCCCTGAGTATCTCTTCCCTGGTCCTGTTCTCGCGCTCGTGCACGTCGAGTGCACGGTTGGCAACCTCCACCGCCACTTCCTTGGGAACGACGATGAGTCCGGATTCGTCACCGATGATCCAATCGCCGGTCCTGACGGGCTGTCCTCCGATCTTGATCTCGATACCTATACCGCCGTAACCCTTGGGTTCGCCGGCGCAAGGTGCCACGGATCTGGAGAACGCTTTGAAACCGAGTGCCTTGATATCGTCGAGGTCCCTGATGGCACCGTCGATGACCACACCGCGTACGCCCATGACCATCGCCGAACATGATGCGAGTTCTCCCCAAACCGCGATGGGTGCCCCTCCCACGTCGATGACGATGATGTCCCCTTCCTTGGCCTGATCGATGGCCTCCACGGGTTTGGCCCAATCTCCGTTGGTCGTCTGTACCGTCAGTGCACGGCCCACCATCCTCTCCCCGCTCTTGATGTGGGGGGTGAGTCCGAATACCACACCCTGTTTGTGATATGCGTCGGATATGTTGCAGGTGGACACCTTGGAGAACGCCTCGAACAGTTCATCCTCGCCGTACTTCTTCTCGAGAGCGAGGGTGACCTCCTTTCCGGACATGGCGTTCTTGACGTTCCTGGCGGCCTCGGTGATGTCGCCCGTCTTGATTATGCCTCCTCCGACGATAACGATGGATGCTCCCGCTTCGACATACCCTCCGGCGTTATCCGCGGTGATCCCTCCTGCCACCGCAACGGGCAGGGATGTCTCCGAGACTATCCTCTTCAGGATCTCGATGGGCGGTTCCTCGCCCTTCATCTGTTCGTCGATACCCATGTGGAGACAGATGTATGCGACACCGATCTCCTCGGCCTCTTTCGCCCTTTTGACCTTGTCGGGTACGTTGATGAGGTCCAGCATGATCTCCGCACCGTACTTCCTGGCGGCCATGACGCCCTCCTTCAGGGTGCCGTCATCGGCAAGACCCAGTATGGTGACGACATCCGCTCCGGCCTTGGCCATGAGTTCGACCTCGTATCCTCCGACATCCATGGTCTTCGTGTCCGCCACGATCTTCATGTTGGGGAATTCCTTCCTGAGGGTGCGTATGCCCTCTGTACCTTCGCTCTTGATGAGAGGGGTACCGACCTCGATCCAGTCGACACCTCCTGCAACGGCTTCCTTTGCGATGACCACCGCCCTTTTTATCTGGTGGAGGTCCAGGGCAATCTGCAATGCGGGCCACATGGTCCCACTCTATGCATTAGGGATTAAAAACATGACTCTCCGACATCTGACGTATCATATCCGGGAGATATGCCACTCAGCTCGCCCGTCTATCATCAGGATACAGCTCGAAAACGATCATCATCGTGGCACCACCCGATTGTGTCGGAGATAGAAATATCTTGCCGACGAAAGTGTGTCGTACCATGACCCAGCATACGGTATGCGTATCCTTCCGCAATCGTTACTCTTATACCGTATGACTCTTTCACATAGGCCATGGCATTATTCGGAAAGAAGACCGACAAGGTGAAGATCATGTTCCTCGACGAGATGAACGACCTGCAGTCCCAGGTAGCGGAGTACTTCGCCAAGGAATTCTACTCCGACAGGTATGAGATCTGGAGCGCCGGCCCCAGATTCGATTTCATCGACTGCGAACTCATCTCCGTGATGTACCAGAACGGTTACGACATCAGGTCATGGATCGCCAAGGATTTCAAGATGAAGAAGATGCCACAGACCTTCGATTACCTCATCTTCCTGGAGAAGGCCACATATGACAGGATCAAGGACGTCGTACCTTACGACGCGAAGCAGATTTGCGTGGATTTCGGAAGGAAGGAGAACTTCGAGAAGGCGACGGACGACAAGGAGCTCTACGACTGTTACGTGGATCTCATCGAGAGGGTCAGGGACTGGGTCAAGGAGAATCTGAAGGATCCGGAGAACCTGGCGAATCTGGTCGAAAAGCAGTGAAATTATTTGACGCGCGTTACTTTAAAGAGTATGTTAGCGTTGTATGTCCGATGCTCGGAGATGTTGTTAGATTCGTATGGATGGTTTTCGGTAATGATAAGCTTACCACGAAGGAGGTCGAGTTCCGCCTCGCCTCGCTTTTCGATTACCATTGTCCCGACGATTTCGCCAAGACGATGATGAAGCTCAAGCAGGCAGGTTTCGTCAAGGGCGAGGTGTCCGTCGAGAAGGGCGGATGGATCTGGTGGGTCGACGAGGAGTGCAGGAAGAAGGACCTGTCCGGGGTGATGTGATGTACTTTCAGGAGGGAGACATCTCCACATGCTGGGAGCAGATACTCAGCGAGGACAAGTACCACCTTATGTTGGTGGAGATCCAGGACAGCTATCCGGATATCAAGAGTATCACCGTGGATTTCTCCGACATAGATTCCATCAGTACGGAGTTCGGAGCATACATCCTGGAGAATCCCGACAAATCCATCGCGGTCGGCAAGAAGGTCATCAAGGAGCTGATGTCCGGTACCTGGGATCCGTCAAACAACATCAACCTGAGGATCGACAACCTCCCCTTGGATGCCACCATAGAGATACGCAACCTCCGTGCCAAACATCTCGGCAGGCTGGTGGCCGTGGAGGGTCTGGTCAGGAAGGTCACATCGCCCAAGCCCAGGCTCACCCGTGCCCTGTACAGATGTGTCAAGTGCAATGCGGAGGTGTGGGAACCGCAGAGCGGTATGATCCAACGCGAACCATTGTTCTGTCCCAACGAAGGATGCAACAAATCCGCCCCCAACTTCCACCTGGACGAACGCATGTCCGAATACATAGACACGCAGAAGGTGGAGATCCAGGAGAACCCCGAAGGACTGCGCGGAGGAGCACAGCCAGAAAGGCTGTTCGGTTACATCGAGGACGATATCGCGGGAAAGATCACTCCAGGAAACAGGGTCACCCTGAACGGCATAATACGCTCGGTACAGAAGATGGAGCGTGACAAGTCCACCATCTTCGAGATTTTCATCGATGTGATATCTTATGAGTTCGAGCAGAACGACTTCTCCGAACTGAACATCACCGAGGAGGACGAGAAGCAGATCCTGGAGATGGCCAAGGATCCCGACATCCTCAACAAGATCATCCGTTCCATAGCACCCACGATCTACGGTCTCGACAAGGAGAAGGAAGCGGTCGCCCTGCAACTGTTCGGCGGATCGCAGAAGGTGATGGACGACGGCACCACCATGAGGGGAGACATCCACATACTCATGATGGGAGACCCCGGAGTGGCAAAATCGCAGTTGCTCAGGTACATGAGTGCACTCTCCCCGAGAGGCATCTACGCATCCGGGAAGTCCGCCTCATCCGCAGGATTGTGCGTTCACGGCGATACCATATTGGATCTGGAGTCCGGGATGGTCAGGATCGCCGATTATGTGGATTCCAGGATGACCGATCCCGAGGAGTACCGTCCCGGCATATGGAGACAGGCGGTATCCGGCGACCGTATAGAGTCCATCAACTCCATCGGTACCGTGCTGATGCCCATCACATACGTGTGGAGGATCGCCACGCCGGAGAGACTGATCAGACTCACCACCGTCGGAGGGGACACACTCGTCCTCACGCCGGAGACCAAGATACAGGCGATGAAGGATGCAAGGTTCGATTGGATGGAGGCATCCGTTCTGGCGGCAGGGGATTTCGTCACCGTGATGAAGAACAACGGACGTCTGATGATGCTGCAGTCTGTGGAGAGCATCACCGAGGGTCTTCCCGAATACGTCTACGATCTGACCGTGGATCCTGCTCATAGCTTCTTGGGATCCGGTTTCATCATACACAACACCGCCGCGGCCGTAAAGGATGATTTCGGAGACGGCAGGTGGACCTTGGAGGCGGGAGCATTGGTCCTTGCTGACAAGGGATTGGCATGCATCGATGAGTTGGACAAGATGACCGACAACGACAGGTCGTCGTTGCATGAAGCGATGGAATCCCAGAGGATATCTGTCGCAAAAGCGGGAATAACCGCCACTCTCCAATGTAGATGCTCCATGCTGGCGGCCGCCAACCCCAAACTGGGACGTTTCGACATGGATGTCAAGATCGCGGAACAGATCAACCTGCCCCCTGCACTCATGTCCCGTTTCGATCTCATGTTCGTCCTTACGGACAAACCGGATGCGAAATTGGACAGGAACATCGCAACGCATATCCTCGACGGACATCTTCGCGGCCAGGCACGTGTACAGAAGGCCCCCGTCGACGGCGTAGATATTGATGGGATCCTGGAACACACCAGCAACATCAAACCGCCGTATTCCGTGGACATCCTGAGGAAGTATGTGGCATACGCTAAGAAGAATTACGTTCCTGTGATGACGCAGGAGGCGTACGATCTCATCAGGGATGATTATCTGCGGATAAGGCTCAGCTCCAAGGACGGGTCCATCCCCATCACCGCAAGACAGTTGGAGGCATACATCCGTCTCGCGGAGGCATCCGCCAAGATGCACCTGCGCAACACCGTGACCAAGGATGATGCCCGCCGTTCCATCGAACTCATCGAATATTACCTCAAAAAGATCGCCAGCACCGGCGACAGTTTCGATATCGATCTTGCGGGAGGTTCCTTCTCCAACAGCGAACGCAAGCGTTCCCGCGAGATCATCTACAATGAGATCAAGAATGCCGTGGGAGGCATATCCATGGAACAGCTCAAACAGATATGTGCCAACGAAGGTATCTCCGGCAACACCGTGGAGACCGTGGTCGAGATGCTCAGGGACAACATGGATGTGGTGGCCACCCGCGGATTGTACAGGCTGTTGGAGTCGGGGAATTGAGATGATCTGCATAAAGGTACACAAGGGATCGGACGGCAGGACCGTCCTGGCCGCATGCGACGAGGAACTCGTCGGAGGTTCGTTCTCCGAGGGCAAACTGCGTCTGAAGGTTCACGAATCATTCTACAGGGATGAGGTGATCGAGGAGGACCGTCTCGCTGAGATCATGGGGGATCATGACATCATGAACCTCGTGGGAGAGCGTACGGTATCCATGGCCATCGACGGGGGATATGTAAACGACGGTTGCACGATAACCATCGGCGGCGTGATACACGCCCAGGTAGTGAGAGGATGAGCGGATTCTGCGTCAAATGCGGAAAGGACTGCGATGACACCATCAACGGTCTTTGCATGGAATGTTTCCTGGGCGACAGGCCGTTGATGAAGCTCCCGCATCATGTGGATCTGCACAGATGCACCAACTGTGAGGAGTATGAGATCCGCGATCGCTGGGTCAAGATGGATCAGTACGATGCGGTGGAGGAATCCACGATTTCCGCACTGTCTCTCATCGACGGTGCCGAACTGATATCGCTGGGTACGGTACAGGATATGCAGGACGAACGTACCTACCAGGTCACGGTGAAGGCGGACATAGGGGTGAACGGCGTCATAACCGAGGCCGAGGAGAGGACCCTGGTGAGGCTGAAGAACACCGTCTGCAAGAAATGTTCCAGACAGTTGGGGAACTATTACGAGGCAACACTCCAGATCCGTTCCGGAGAGAAGGGGTTGACCGAAGAGCTAAGGGATGAGACCGTCCGGAGGGTACGCGATTCCGTAGAAGCACAGTCCAAGACCAACCGCGGTCTGTTCATCACCAAGGTGCAGGAGGTGGCGGGAGGTGTGGACATACAGCTGTCCTCCATCTCTCTGGCACGTTCCCTGACGAAGGATCTTGTGGACGCATACGGCGCGGAATCCAAGGAATCGGCATCGCTTGTGGGTATGACCTCCGACGGACAGGAGATGTACCGTATGACCTATCTCGTAAGGCTCCCGGCATACCATATCGGCGACGTCCTCGAGATGAACGGCAGGCCCTATCTTCTGGCGGGATTGAACAGGACCGGCGGACGTCTCACATCCCTCAGGGATTATCGCGACACCACCGCAAGGAAGAACGAGATCCAATCCATGAAGATCCTTGCAAAGGTCTCCGACCGCAAGGAGGCCGTGGTCCTCACATCGTCCGGTACCGAGATACAGGTCATGCATCCTACGGACTATTCCACCGTGGACCTCCGCATACCGGAAGGTGCAGAGATCGGGGAGACCGTCCAGGTCGTTCGTATAGAGGACGATCTCTATTACGTCAGGTGATCAGAGGTCGTATCTCTCGCCGTATATCGAATGATATGCGCCCACATAGAGGTACAGTGACAGGTCCCCGTGCACGGACTGTACGGACATCGTCCCTTCTATCTTGTCGGTGAACGTACCTTCGTCGTAATCCTCCAGTTTCGACCAATAGGATACTCCGGAGCATATGACGTTGGATACGTCCTTGCTCTGATTCATCGTGAAGTTGCCGGACAATACGCATACCTGTCCCGCTCCCACGGCTATGCACCCAACGGTGGAGTATTCCCCGTTGTAGTATCCGAAGTTCTTCACGCCGGCACCGGCTACGGAATGACTGAGATCGAACGAGCTCAGGCTGAGTTCCCTGCGCAGATCGCCGCTCACGGCGGACGATCCGCCCGAAAGGAATGTCAGTCCCGATACGCCGGTCAGTGCTTCGGAACCGTTCACCTCGATCTTACCGTCACCGTCCGATACGTATCTTCCCAGCTCGTTCCCGACCCAATACACGGTACCGCCCATGGTCATCCATGTTCTGAGTACGGACGAGGAGGATCCGTCGAACAGTACGGATGGCAGGGTGCCGGATGCGAACAGCACGCCTTTCCCTCTGCATCCGTTCTCGGAGATCTGTGTCATCATCATGTCATGCAATTCGGATGCATCCGCATACGATACCGAGTGCATCCCTTTGTATGATACATAGTTCTCGATCTGCTGGAGATAGTACTTCTGAGTGAACTGCGGCGATCCGATCGGAGGGCTGTTGTCCTCGTTTACGTCGGATGCGTATCCCTCGTCGTAGTAGAGGTACAGTTCGACGACCTCCTCATATGCACCGTTGTCCAACAGTACCGCTTTGTATTCCCTGTTGCCGTTGGACGATATGTAATACGATACCGTATCGCCGTCGATCGATGCGGACGAATCCCTGTCATGCGGTGCATAATATGCGAACCACTCTCCGATGGCAAGGGCTGCCACTAGGATCACGGTGACGATCACGACGAATCTCTGACCTCCGGAACTCATCTCTCCCCCTCCGTCGACCTTATCCTTTCGGATATGGAATCGAGTACGCCCCATCTGCCCTCGAACAGACTCATTAGGGTGATCACCATCGCAAGTATCAGTGCCAGCACATAGATTATCGATATAATGGTGGCTACGACCGACATCACGGGGTTGGCAGCCAGTGCCAGTTCGGCAACGCTCACGTAATCGGGGAATCCCCAGAAGTAACTGCCCATCATCATCTGATAGAAGTGTGTGATGGTTATCGCGGTCAACGTGGACGCCAAGGCGGTGCACCAGTAAAGTTTGTTGTAGAGACGTTTGTCGTCCATCACGGTCCACATCAATATGATACATGCGGATATCCACGGCCCGTACTGATATCCGGGCGCTATGGATGCGGCCATACCGAAGAGGAGGGCAGTCCATACAATGAGGTTACGTTCGTTGTCCTCGGTGTCCTCGATCATATGGTACGCACATAGGATCATCATCCCGAGCATAGGAAGTATGCCCAGCATAGTGATCAATGTCATGTACCAGACCCTCCCTGCACGGTCGCTGAAGAAGGTAATGGAGTACTGCCATGTACCGTCTGCGAATAACGGTATGTATGTTATCACGGTTACGATCAACGCACCGATGGCCGCATATGCGACATATCTCATCGATCCCAGATTCTTACCCTTCTTGGCCCAGATGTATATCACGAACGCAACTATGCATGGTCCCATGAACACTTTCAGAAGGACGGATATCGCGAACAACGCACCTGCCAGGAAGTAGTTCTCCTTCCTGAGTGCGGAGAGACACATCAGGCCGGTCATGATCGCCAGGACATCGAACTGTCCCTGTACTGCAGTCATATGTATTACTATGGGGCATATGAGCCAGATGAGCGACATCCTGTATGCGGTCCTCTCGTTACCGGTATAATCTTTCACAAGGTCGAACAGCAGGACCGCGATCGCGATCGATGCGAGCGCATCCACGCATTTGTACAGGATGGGGAAGGCAGGGTTGTAGTACATGTACGAACCCATCCCCGCAGGGACCGAAGTGTCCGTGGGGAATACGGCGGTCATGGGTATCGCCAGAAGATCCGCCACCATCGCCAGGAAGGACAGTATGTATCCGTAGAGAGGAGGATAGTAGAATCCGTTCAGTTCGTATACTCCGTTCCCGGATTCTATGGAATCGACGGTGAACATCCAATGTGCGCTGTCGAAATGATGGAAATACATACTCAATATCATGCAGATCCCGAAAGAGAATGCGCCCGCGATCCACAATCTCTTCTTGTATCCTTCCAACTTCGGCACCGTCCACTCCATCACAGGTTTGTAGCGTGTGCATGTATTTGTTTTTGATTTAGGTCGGACCGATGGATATAGAAACAACCGCTATGATTACCGTGATATGATAGTATTGCCCGAGACCACAGAGGACATAGTGGTCAGACTCCTGCGTCTGGCCAATACCAAGCTCCCCTCAGACATCGGTTGGGCCCTGGAGGCCGGAGCCGGATGGGAGACACAGGAGATCGCATATTCCCAGTTGGGTGCGATAATGGACAACACCAAGAAGGCGGAGTTCCTTGGAAAGCCGATGTGCCAGGATACGGGAATACCTGTGTTCTACGTATCCGGAAGTTTCGATTCCTCCGTTGCACGCGACATCGAGGCGGCGGTTAAGAGAGCGACGGCCGAGATCCCTCTGAGACCCAATCTTGTGGATCCCCTCACAAGGGAGAATACCAAGGACAATACGGGTCTGGGCGCCCCCTTCATCCATTTCATCCCCACCGATGACGATTTCCTGCAGATCACCGTTCTTCCCAAAGGTGCCGGTTCCGAGAACATGACCCGTTTGGCCATGCTCAATCCCGCGGATGGCATCGAAGGCATAATGAAATTCATCGTGGACGCGGTACTCGATGCGGGAGGCAGACCATGTCCTCCGAGCATCGTAGGTGTGGGAATAGGCGGTACGTCCGACGTGTGCGTATCGATGGCCAAAGAGGCATTGTTGGTACCTTTGGATTCCAGGAACCCCGATCCACAGCTCAGGAAGATGGAAGAGGATCTCTTCGTCAAGTTGAATTCCTCCGGCCTTGGTCCGATGGGTCTCGGCGGATCCACCACAGTCCTGGGAGTGAACATCAAGAAGGCGGGGTGCCATACAGCATCCCTCCCTGTTGCCGTCAACATCGGATGCTGGGCCACCAGACGTGCCAGCGTCAGGATAATGAAGGACGGTACCTACGAGATCACGCAGGGGGTGTTCTGATGGAGATGCTGAATTCCCCCATGTCCGCATCGGACATCTCAAAACTCAAGCTCGGTGACATCGTATATGTCACCGGACAGATCATCACCGGTCGCGACGAGATGCACATCCGCGCACTCGAGAGGAAGCGTTCCGGCGAAGAGGTCCCGGAATGCGTCAAGGGATGCACCCTGTTCCACTGCGGCCCCATCATGAAGAAGGAAGGCGATGTATGGACCGTTGTAGCCGCGGGACCCACCACCAGTGCCAGAATGAACAAGTTGGAGCCAGAGTTCATCAGGATGTTCAAACCCAGAGCGATCATCGGAAAGGGCGGGATGTCCCGCGAGACCGCGGATGCCATGAAGGCATGCGGTTGCGTATATCTTGCGGCAGTAGGCGGTGCAGCCGTAACATATGCCGAAGGGCTTGCGAAGGTGGATGGCGTCGAATGGGAGGATCTGGGTATGGCGGAGGCCATCTGGAAGTTCGATGCACAGAGGTTCGGACCTCTGGTGGTCGCCATCGATCACAAGGGCAACAGTCTCTACGAGAAGGTCGCCAAGAACATCAAGAGATGAATGTACGGGCCTTCGGGCCCGTATCAGATCTCGTCATCATCGACATCGTTGATGATCCAATCCTCGTGCTTCTTCTTGATGATGAAATGTTGCAGCACGATGGATATGGAGACGATGATCACGCCCAGCGATCCTCCTACGATCATCAGGAAATGGGGCAGATCGTTACCCCAATACTCCTTGTTGTTGACCTTGAGGATCATCTCTATGGATACGGTCTCGGAACAGTTCTTGGTGATTGTCACGGATTCGGGACGGAACTGTTCATAATTCTTCAGCGTCGCTACCACATCGTATTCTCCGGTGGGAACGTTCTTGAATACGCATCTTCCGTTATCGGAATACTCCATTGCAACGTATTTGTCGGGATCTGACTCCCCTTTCTTTACCAGACGTATCTCTACGTTGGAGAGGTTGTATTCATCGTTGGTCACGTTCACCGTGACGGAGCCAGTGGCATGTCTGGCACTGATGGCATGTGCACCTTCTGTGACTTCGATCGTGGTCTGCGAGGGCGATACATACGAGGTGTACCTGAATGCGTTGTAGCTGTACGAATACGTGCTGGTCGTGTCGGTCACCACGCTGCTGTCGCGTTCCACCGTCGTCGCGGTACTTTCGAAGGAGGACGGTACGATCTCGATCTCATATCCGGATTCTATCAGGAAGAAATAGGACAGTGCCATATCCAGGATCCTGTACGATTGAACACTGAATTCCCCATTCTCAGGGATCTCCGTTCTGCAGGGCTCCCTCACGTACTGCCATTTGCCGTCCTTGTAATCCGCTATAAGGATGATGGCGGAAGGCAACTGATTTGCCACGGGGGTGATGTCGAAGTACACCTTCCCAGTGAACGTGATCTCCTTGTCGGTACTGATCTTCGAATCGTAACCATCGGCGATCGCATCGTCTGACAGCATGATCGCGACAATTGGTGTGGACAGCAGCAATGCCGTCAGAAGGATCACAGTGACCGTTCCCGACCTCATATGTCTCTGATTCCTGCGCGTGAATTTAAGGATTTAGACGATTCGCGCGCGAACATATGCGATAGTAATAGCGCAAGCTACTTTAACGCCGTCATGTTATGTCATCCGTTTGGTCAAAATGATGCAGCGTTCGGATAAATCATACTCCCGTGAAGAAGTAATGTCCCTCATGCAGCCTCTCGTCTCGACATGGTTCAACGAGAGGTTCTCCTCCCTAACGGATCCGCAATCCCGTGCGATCCCCGTGATCCATCGCAGGGAGAACGTTCTCGTCTCGTCACCCACCGGTTCGGGAAAGACGCTGACCGCGTTCATGAGCATCATCGACGAACTGACGCGTTATGCCAACGAGGGTACACTGGAGGAGAGGGTTTACTGCATCTACATCTCCCCGCTGAAGGCCTTGGCGAACGATGTCAACAGGAATCTCAATTCACCGTTGGCGGAGATGAGGGAGGTGGCGAAACGTCACGGGCTCCCGATTCCGGACATACGCGTAGGTGTCCGTTCGGGGGACACCTCCCAATACGAGCGTCAGAAGATGCTCAAACACCCTCCGCACATCCTTATCACCACGCCGGAATCCCTGGCACTCATCCTGGAGGCCCCCAGGTTCAAGGAGAAGCTCGACCGTATCGAATGGCTGATCCTGGACGAGATCCATGACATATGCGATTCGAAGCGCGGAGCATTCCTGTCATTGACCGTAGAGCGTCTTCAGGACCACTGTATCCGCCCGTTCACAAGGATCGGTCTGTCGGCGACATTGGCGCCCATCGATGCCGTGGCGGGATATCTCGTCGGATGCAACGATGACGGGGAGGTCAGGGATGTCACCCTGATCGAATCGGATTCTAAGAAGACCTTGGATCTGAAGGTCATCTGTCCCACGGACGACATGACACGTCTGTCATCGGACATAGTCAATTCGATGATGTACGACACACTGAAGGAACTCATCGATCAGCACGATACCACGTTGGTGTTCACCAACACACGTTCCGGAGCGGAGAGCGTCGTTTACAAACTGAAGGAACGCGGATTGGAGAATGTGGAGGTGCATCACAGCTCCCTCGGAAAGGAGATCCGTCTCGATGTGGAGGAACGGCTCAAGAGAGGGGAGATCAAATGTGTGGTTTCATCCACGTCATTGGAACTGGGTATCGACATCGGTTCGGTGGATCTCGTATGCCAGATCGGATCCCCCAAATCCGTTGCAAAAGGTCTTCAGAGGATCGGACGCAGCGGTCACAGTTTCGGAAAGGTCGCAAAAGGTCGTCTTCTGGTTTTCGATCCCGACGACCTTGTGGAATGTGCCGTCATGTGCAGGGCCGCCCACAGGGCACACATCGATCGCGTACAGATTCCGGAGAACTGTCTGGACGTCCTGTCGCAGACCGTCGTGGGCATGAGTCTGTCCACGCGTTGGGACATCGATGATGCCTTCAAGCTCATCAGACACTCGTATTGCTACCGCAACCTCCCCGAGGAGAAGTTCATCAGTGTCCTGAAGTACCTAGGGAGCAAGGACGAGTACGAGGGCGTCTACTCCAAGATATGGTATGATGAGAATGAGAACGTATTCGGAAGGAAGAAAGGGTCCAGGATGATCTATTTCATGAATCTGGGCACCATACCGGAGGAATCCAACTACCGTGTGATCACGAACCGCGGTACGATCGCCGGAGAACTGTCCGAGAAGTTCGTGGAGAGACTGTCCCCCGGGGACATCTTCGTCCTGGGAGGACGTTCCTTCGAGTTCGTGAGGTCAAAGGGTATGATGGCCCATGTGAAGGAGGCGTCCGGAAGGAAGCCCACCGTCCCGTCATGGGCCGGAGAGATGCTTCCGAGAAGTTTCGACCTCTCCATGGACGTGGCCGAATTCAGGTCCGAGATGTCCCGCGACATCGAATCCGTACCTGACAGCGAATTGATGAAGCATCTGTGCTCCGATTTCGATATCGACGAGGGTTCCGCGCGTTCCCTCATCTCGTATTTCAGGGAGCAGAAGGCATCCTGCGGAATAATCCCCGACGACAAGAGACTGGTGGTCGAGGAGTACATAGATCCGTCCGGCAACCAGAGGGTGATCTTCCATTTCCCCTTCGGAAGGAGGGTGAACGACGCTCTGTCCAGGGCATACGCATACAGGATCACCAACATCCTCGGTACATCCGTATCCGTGACCATGTCCGACGACAACTTCATGCTGGGGATGTCCCGCCGCATGGACATGTCCAGGATCATCGGTATGCTGGATTCCAAGGATCTGGAATCCATTCTGAGGAAATCCATTCGCGATTCCGAGATATTCAAACTCAGGTTCAGACACACCGCATCCAGGAGTTTCATGATCCTCAGGAACTACATGGGCCGCCCCGTCTCCGTGAACAGACAGCAGACGCGTTCCGCGTATCTGTTGGAATCCCTCGGTAATATGGACAATATGCCTGTCATAGAGGAGACCTACAGGGAGATCCTGGAGGATGACATGGACATACGCAACGCGCGTACCGTTCTGGACATGATAGGTTCCGGGGAGATGGATATGGTGGCACTTCCGTACAACGGAACACCGTCCCCGTTCGCACACAGTATCATCCTGTCCGGATTCTCAGATATCGTGTTGATGGAGGACAGGACCGCTCTGCTGAAAGAGTTGCACAGGAAGGTCCTCTATCGCGCCATGGGGGATTCGGTCAAGGAGTTCGAGTTCGAGGAGGATCAGGTCATCCCATATTTCAGGGAGAAGGCCGGTCGTGTATCGGAGTGTTCCGACATCATCCCGCTCCTCAGGCGCACCGGCCCGCTCCAGGTCTTCAGGGAGAGGGGCAGGAACATCTATTCCTATTGCGATGCGGACAGGAAGTCCGTGGATGCGTGGCTGAGGGACCTGATCAACAACGGGGAACTCGGTACCGTGTACATGGACGATCCGTACGTGACCCTCTTGGAAGAGGTCCCGTACTACGCATCCGCCACGCGTCGTGAGAGAGAATTGAACGACATCGACCGTAAGGTCCTCGGTTCGATCACCGGGAACAACTCCCTGACGACGATAGCAGAGTCCCTGGAGCTCTCCGAGGATTCGGTATACAGGTCGCTGCGTAAACTGGAATCCATGTACCTGGTCACCAGGACCTCGGTCTCCGGTCAGAACAAATGGATGTTCTCGCCTTACGACCTGGATTTCCCCGACAAGAGGGAATCCGTGGACAGGGTGGTGAAGCAGCACCTGGAGTGTTTCGCACCGGCCACCCTGCAGGAGATCTCCTACGCACTCTCGATACCCGAATCCGATGTGAGCACCTCGCTGCAGGCACTGGTTGCGGATCAGGAGGTGTCCGAGGGAAGATTCCTGATTTCCGAGAGCGATCAGTACATGCTCCATCTGGATCATATGAGGCTGAGGGCCGGTTCCAAGGATGTCTTTGATTATGAAACTGTCAACAGGTACCTGGTATCCAAAGGTTCGAGGTTCGATACCATCGATGAGTACTTCGACTTCTTCGGTTCCGCTGGGAGCGAGATCGATGTGTACAACAGGGTATCCGGTTTCGATCTGAAGGAGTGGTACGCCATGCGCGAATCCGACCACATCAGGCTGGGACGTTTCATACGCGGGAAGGTCAGGTTCATCAGGGACGATGATGCGTCCAAGTTCGCGGTCCTTCGCAACGAACCCATAACCCCCGACGACGAGACGCTTCTAGGTGTGATCGCCGGGATGGGCAAGACCACAATGAGACAGCTTGTGGCGGAGACGGGGTTGGAGAAGGAACGTGTGAAGGAATCGCTGTTGAGACTGGATCGTGCGCTGAAGGTCGTCAGGGCGTTCAACGAGAGGGAGGACTGGGGTACCGAGAACACCTACGAGGTCTACCATCCGACACCGATCGATTACGACCCCGTACCCCCGCTGGTGAGGCAGACCCTCCGTGCTTACGGTCCGATACCGGTCATGGCGATGAGATACATCCTCGGTCTCGATCCGGAGGTGGCAAAATCCATCGCCGATTCCATGGGTGCACGTACCATCTATGTGGGAGACGGACACACCCCTATGTTGATCCTTCCGGAGGAGATCCCCCTGATGAAGGATGCCAAGCTCCCGGAGGAGGTCATCGTCATGTCCCTCCATGATCCCGTCCTGTCTCCCAAATGGGCGGAGATATCGGCCAGGTACGGGGACAAATGGATCTATCCTCTTGTGAAAGGATGCTCGATCATAGGCGCCCTGGAAATCTGGGAGATGTCCGGATGCATCGAGGTCCGCGGTATGGATCTGGATGACCCGTCCCTTCTGGGTCAGACCCTGGATGCCATCGATCGTATGATGGGTTTCTATCGCATGAAGGGTATCGACATCGTCAGACTCAGAGAGGTCATGAAGACCGATCCGTCCGAGTTGGATGATTCGGTGATGTCCGTGCTCACCGAGAAGGGATATCATCTGATCAACGGATTCCTGGCCAAGGGACGTATGGTGGAGACCACCTACAGGGATATCGACATCCTGAGTTACATCCTCAGGAAACAGCGTGCCGTTCCCGGACGTAAGTACCGCAACGCTTTGGATGCCGTGGAGGCGCGCGGATATATACGCAATGATTCGGAACTGGTCACCAGGGTGGAGGACAAGACCCCCATCAAGAACGCGGTGGAGCGTTACGAACTTGTGAGGACCATGCTGTGTCCCAAACACATAGGATACACCACATTGGACAACGCATCCGTATACAGGGCGCTGAGGAAGGATGAACCACTCACCGACGATGAGCGCACCATCCTCGCCGTCGTGAGGAAGAACATGCCTATCGGCAGGAAGAAGGTCATCGAGAGTTCCCCCCTGTCGGAGTCGGTGACGGTAGATGCATTGAGTTCACTTTTGCACAGATCCATACTGTGCCAGGACAGTTCATCCGCATACGTCGTGGTGCCGGAGAGCGACATGGACAGGGATACCGCCATAAGGATCGTCCTGCGCAGGCACTTCGAGGATTTCGGTATCTTCTCGGCGGAGAAGCTTGCGGGATTCACAGGATTCCGCATGGGTGTCATCAGACAGGCCCTGGCAGACATGGAGGACGAGGGATTCCTGGTGAAAGGATTCTTGAGGGAGGGTTCCTCGATCCTGTATTGGATGCTTGCCTCGGATCTCGGAAAGAAGATCGACAAGGTCCGCGACCTCATGGTTCTGAACAACCAGGACAATCTGCATTACTATCTGCGCGACATGATCAAACTTCAGTGCGGTGCCACGGATACGGTGGTCTTCAGGGGTACCGAGGTGGTGGCCTCCTTCAGAGGGAAGATCACGGCATCCGGTGCGAAGGTTGATGATTTCAAAGGTCCGGACGATATGTTGAGATTCGTCAAGATGACCGCTTCCAAATACGGTGTCAGTCTCAGGAAGGATAACGAGCGGGAGTCGGACGAATGGGACAGCATGGAGTTCTATCTGAAGAGCAATCCCGGGGTCATGTGACCGACAAGTACCATATATTCGGAACGATTAACATCGTACGATGAAGATCCCCTGCGAGGTCGTTGTATGGTATCTCCTCCCCACCATCAGGAGGGAACTGGCGAAGAAGCTGGTATCTGATTTCGGATATACCCAGTCCAAGGTAGCCAAGACGTTCGGTCTCACCGATGCCGCGGTGTCCCAGTATCTCAAGAACAAGAGGGGGGACAATCTCGTCGTGACCGGCGATCCCAATTATGGCATGGTGGACGAACAGATCGCCATCTCCGCCAAATCCATCGCAGAGGGCGGGCTCGATTTCGCAGGCGAGGTCTGCAACATCTGCGTTGCGTTCAAGAAGTCCGGCATATTGGCCAAGATCTATGAGGTGGAGTTCGGCGAATCTCTGCCCGCCTGCATCTGCGGATCCAGGGTCGTTCCGCAGTGATCACTCTATGAAGTCGGCGTGGAACAGGAACTCCTGCGAGTATCCCGCGTATCTTCCGAACATCTCTCTGGCAGCGGCGGACACCTTCTTGTAACTGCCTTCTATCCCGTACACGTTCTTCATGACCGCGGATATCCTGGCATCTATCGGGAACGCTTCCAGATGTCCGTAGGAGAACAGCGCTATGCAGTCGGCCACCTTGGGACCGACCCCTTTGACCGTGAGCAGTTCTTCCACACATTCCTCGTATGACAGACTCTCCAATGCGTCGGGATCGAACCTTCCGTCCAATACCGATTGTGCGAACTCTACGAATCTGTCCGCCCTGTATCCCAGTCTGCATTCGCAGATTCTGTCCTTCCCGTCCACGATCTCCTTGGGCGTAGGGAATGAATATCTTCCTCCCAGGTCCTTTCCGAATGTTCTGCACACCCCTTCAACCATCGCACCTATGCGTTTCACATTGGCGTTGGTGGCCAGTATGTATGTCGCTATACACTCGTAATGCGGCTGCCTTAGGATGCGCATCCCCTTGCATCTCCCTATCAGATCAGATACGAAACTGTCATGTCTGGCACAGTCGTCATAGATGGAATCGAGGTCGTCCTCTGCCCTGAAATAATCCAGGATCATGTCCCTGTCCTCGGTCCCTTCGCATTCGAAACCGTCCTCCGTCTGGGTGAGTGTGATCACCTCGTTACCGAGCACTCCCTCCCACGAGTCACCCACCTTATGCCATCTGTGCGCCTGTCCGCATCCCAGGGTAGGGTCCAGCGCCACGTCCATGACTATCCTCATCGTATCGGCCGTAGGGTCTGCGAAGGTATTTGAGTTTCCCCCGGTTATGCCGTTATATGGCGATGAGATTCGGTCCTGCAGGATATCCGGAGGGTAGCAAGAACCCCAAGGATGGTATGGATACCGTCAGGTCGTTGGGCCTGGACGCGTTGGAGGTGGAGTTCGTAAGAGGAGTACGCATCTCCGAGGAGAAGGCCAGGGCCAACGGTGCGCTTGCACGCGAGAGGGGCATACGCCTCAGTGCGCACGCGCCGTATTTCATCAGTTTCAACTCGGACAAGCAGGAGACCAGGGACAAGAGCGTGGAATATGTGGTGGACACCGCAAGGGCCGCGCATCTCATGGGTGCGTACATCATCGTTATACACGCGGCATCCTACGGCAAATCCCCGGATACGGCCACGGATAGTGTGATAGATGGTCTCAACAAGTGCAAGGAGATCCTGGATTCCGAAGGCATAAAGGACGTCACCCTGGGCATCGAGACCATGGGCAAGCTGGGCCAGTGGGGTACCCTGAGCGAGATCTCCAAGGTCATGGAGCAGGTGGACGGTACCGCACCCGTTCTGGATGTGGCACATACCCACGCACGTTTCCACGGAAGCCTGAAGACCGAGGAGGACTGCACCAGGCTTCTGGACGAGTTCTTCCCGCTCGCTGGGGACATCGCCCACTTCCACATCAGTTGTATCAAGTATGGCGACAAGGGCGAGATCAGTCATCTGCCCCTGTCTGCAGCGGATCCCGATATGTCGATATTCGCCAAGGCCGTGGAGAGATACGACCGCGAATGTACGTTCATCTGCGAATCTCCCCTCCAGGAGAAGGATGCTGTCGTGTTCAGGGACATGTTCACCCGTCATTGATCACGATGCGATGCGGGTACATCCATATCCTCACATACGGCAGGCACGTTATCCGCGGGATTAAGTGCGCATCCGGCATTGACAGGCGGTCGTAAACAAAGTACCAGTATGATGGATTGTCACATCCGGGATGGTGTTCGGCCGGGTCACTTTGCATTTACGGATGTATCTGTCGGACGACAAAGGATTATAAGTCAATCCGTCATTAGCCACCTCAGAGGCCGCTGTGGCTCAGTGGTAGAGCGATTGATTCGTAATCAATCGGTCGGGGGTTCAAATCCCTCCAGCGGCTCTATTATCAACTTTTCACGAATTTCAGATATTTCGCTTCCCCGGTGGAGTGTATCTCGCGGACCATCTTGGAGAATGGCTCGGAATCGCCGGATACGATCATGATCTCCAGACACTTGCCGTTCTTCAGATGTGAGTGCATCTGGGTCTTTATCAGCGGTTCGTACTTGTGCTGGATGATGCTCATCCATTGGTTGCAGTGGTGCTCGTGTACGATCACCAGCACGCCTTCCACGGTATCATCGAAATCATCGGTCTCCTTGATCTCCGCCGTGGCGGATTTGATGGAGAATCTGACCGCCTCGCTCCTCCCCTTGAGACCGAGGACCTCGGTTATCCTGTCGAGAGCCTCTACGCTCTCATCGTCCAACGAGATGCTGATTATGGCCATGATTGTACAATCATCGTCCTTGTTATTAAAAATTTAAGGAAGTTTAATAATAAACGGTTTCACACATCCTCATTCTTTGGTGAGGTAGCGGTTCACGATCTTCACGGCACAGACGTCTCCGCACATGGAACAGCCGTCCTCCTTGGCGGTGCAACCCCTGTTCCTGTACCTCTCCGCTTTCTCCCTATCGAGACAGATATCGTACATCGCATCCCAGTCCAGCGCCTTTCTGGCCCTTGCCATGGCGGTGTCGGCCTCGTGGCCCTTTCCGCGCATCATGTCCCCTACGTGGGCGGCGATCTTGGATGCGATGAGTCCCTCTCTGACATCCTCCGCATCGGGAAGGCTGAGGTGCTCCGCGGGCGTCAGGTAGCACAGGAAGTCCGCACCCGCTTTGGCGGCGATGGTCCCGCCGATGGCTCCGACGATGTGGTCGTATCCGGGCGCGATATCCGTCACTAGGGGTCCAAGAACGTAGAACGGCGCATTCTGGCACAGTGTCTTCTGAAGCGTCATGTTGGCCTCGATCTGGTCCAGCGGCATGTGTCCGGGGCCCTCCACCATGGACTGTACGCCCGCCTCGCGGCATCTCTTCACAAGTCTTCCGAGTGTCATGAGTTCGGATATCTGTGCGGCATCGGAGGCATCATCGATGCATCCGGGTCTGAACCCGTCTCCCAGTGAGAGTGTGATCTCGTACTTCTTCGCCATCTCCAGGAGGTAGTCGAAGTTCTTGTACAGCGGGTTCTCATTCTCGTTGTGAAGGATCCACGCGGTGAGGAATGATCCGCCTCTGGATACCACGTCCATGATCCTTCCGGAGTCCTTCAGCCAATCCACCGTCTGCCTGGTTATCCCGCAGTGGACGGTCATGAAGTCCACTCCGTCCTTGGCCTGCTTCTCGATACCGTTGAAGATGTCGTCCTCGGTCATCTCGACCACGGCATCCTTCCTGGCGGCGGTGAGTCCGGTCTGGTAGATGGGGACGGTACCCACCATCACGGGGCACCTGGAGATGATCTCCTTCCTTATGGCGTCGATATCTCCGCCGGTACTGAGGTCCATGACGGCATCCGCACCGTATCTCAGTGCGATGTCCAGCTTCTCGAGCTCCGGTCCCATGCAGGGCATGTCCCTGGACGTTCCGAGGTTGACGTTGACCTTGATCGACATACCCTCTCCGACAGCTGCCGGAACGGGTGAATGGATCGGGTTGCAGGGTACGACTATGCGTCCGGACGCGATCCCGTTCCTTACGAATTCCTCGCTCACCCTCTCTTTGGCGGCGATCTCCTTTATGAGCGGTGTTACCCCCCTGCGGGCCTCTTCCATTATGCTTGTCATCGTATCGTCAATATGATGTTGAGCTATTAAATCCGATGGTTTTGGCCATTATCGTTGTTGGTCCCATCCCGTGTACGCCCCGCTGTATCTCTATATATTATATTGTATCGCGCACGCACGCGTGCGTATTTATACCGCGGAACCATATCCCGTCCCGAGGCATTTTCATGGATGGGAACAACAGTTCATACGATGCGGACAGCATCCAGGTGCTGGAGGGTCTCGAACCTGTCAGGAAGAGGCCCGGTATGTATATCGGAAGCACCGATTCCCGTGGTCTCCACCACCTCGTGTACGAGGTCGTCGACAACAGTATCGACGAGGCCATGGCTGGATACGCCACGATCATCAGGGTCACCGTCAACGAGGACGGGTCCTGTACCGTCACCGACGACGGAAGGGGTATCCCCACAGGTATGCACGAGAAGGGCAAGTCCGCACTGGAGCTCGCTCTCACCGGACTCCATGCCGGAGGTAAGTTCAACAGCAACAGCTACAAGGTGTCCGGAGGTCTGCACGGAGTGGGTGTCTCCGTTGTGAATGCACTCTCCACCAAGCTTATCGCCACCATCAAGAGGGAGGGCAAGATCTGGAGGCAGTCCTACAAGACCGGAATCCCGGACGGTCCCGTCGAGGTCATAGGCGAGACAGAGGAGACCGGTACGACCATCACGTTCTATCCGGATCCGGAGATCTTCGAGACCGTCGTATTCGAGTATTCCGTCCTCCAGAACAGGTTCAGGAACCAGGCGTTCCTCAACAGCCAGGTCACCATCAATTTCAGGGACCTCAGGATCGACAAGGAGGAGACCTTCCATTACGAGGGTGGTGTCGCACAGTTCGTGGAGTTCCTCAACTCATCCAAGACTCCGCTGCACTCCCCACCCATCCGCATCTCCGGAACCCGCGACATCGTGGACATCGATATCGCGATACAGTATACCGACGGATACACCACGGACAACGTCAGTTCGTTCGTCAACACCATCAACACCCCAGAGGGCGGAACCCATATGGCGGGATTCAGGACCGCTCTCACCAAGACCATCAACGATTATGCCAAGTCGAACAATCTGATCAAGGGCAACCACACCTTCTCCGGAGAGGATGTCAGGGAGGGTCTCACCGCCGTCCTCAGCGTCAAACTCCCGGAGCCCCAGTTCGAGGGTCAGACCAAATCCAAGCTGGGAAGTTCCATCGCCATGTCCGCCGTCGCCTCCCTGATGAACGAGAAGCTGGCGGAATACTTCCTGGAGAACCCCAAGGTGGCCGAGACCATCATCAAGAAGGTCGACGCATCCTACGCGGCGAGAGAGGCCGCACGTCTTGCCAGAGAGGCCACAAGAAGGAAGAACGTCTTCGAATCCAACTCCCTGCCAGGAAAGCTGGCCGATTGTACCGAGAAGGATCCCGCGAAATCCGAGCTCTACATAGTCGAGGGAGACTCTGCAGGAGGTTCCGCAAAACAGGGCCGTGACAGGTACTACCAGGCCATCCTGCCCCTTCGCGGTAAGATCCTGAACGTGGAGAAGGTCCGTAAGGACAGGATGCTGATGTCGGAGGAGATCAAGAACCTGATCACCGCGATCGGCGGAGGATTCGGTAACGATTTCGATCTCACCAAGATCAGATACCACAACGTGATAATCATGACCGATGCCGATGTGGACGGAGCCCACATCGCCACATTGCTGCTGACCCTGTTCTACAGGCAGATGAAGCCCCTGATCGAGGCCGGCCACGTGTTCATAGCCATGCCTCCGCTCTACAGGGTATACAAGGGAAAGAAGGAGATCTACTGCTTCAACGACGAGGAGATGGCTGCCGCCATGGAGGAGATCGGAGCAGGCGCACAGGTGAGCAGATACAAGGGTCTGGGAGAGATGAACCCCCACCAGCTCTGGGAGACCACCATGGATCCCAAGACACGTATCATGAAGAAGATAACGATCGAGGACGCCATCCTTGCGGACCAGTTGTTCTCGGTCCTGATGGGAGAGGATGTGGAGCCCAGGAAGCAGTACATCATCGACCATGCCCACGAAGTGATCAACCTGGATGTGTGATATCATGGACGAAGAACAGAACACCCAGCCCAAATACATCACCCAGTCCATCGAGAAGATGATGTCCAACTCGTACATCGATTACTCGATGAGCGTCATCGTCGGCCGTGCGTTACCGGACGTCCGCGACGGTCTCAAGCCCGTCCACAGGAGGATCCTGTACGCAATGAACGATCTGGGTCTTTCATACAGGTCCGCCCACAAGAAGTCCGCGAGGGTCGTGGGAGAGGTCCTAGGTAAGTATCACCCCCACGGAGACATCGCAGCGTACGATGCGATGGTGAGGTTGGCTCAGCCGTTCTCCCTCAGATATCCTTTGGTCGACGGACAGGGTAACTTCGGTTCCATTGACGGGGATTCCGCAGCCGCCATGAGGTACACCGAGGCGCGTCTCACCAAGATGTCCAGCGATCTCCTGGCCGATATAGACAAGGACACCGTGGACATGGTCAGGAACTTCGACGAGTCCCTCTGGGAGCCTTCCGTGCTTCCTTCCAAGTTCCCCAATCTGCTCCTGAACGGTTCCGCAGGTATCGCCGTGGGAATGGCCACCAACATGCCTCCGCACAACTTCTGCGAGGTCGTGGATGCGATCGTGCACACCATCGATTGCCCGGACGCTACCGTGATGGATCTGATGGAATACATCAAAGGTCCCGACTTCCCCACCGGAGGTACCATCCACGGACTGTCTGGAATCATCTCCGCTTACAGCACCGGACGTGGCAAGATCAGGGTCCGTGCCAACACGCACTATGAGGACAGGCCCGGAGGAAAGGTTTCGATCATCGTGGACGAGATCCCCTACCAGGTGAACAAGTCCAAACTGGTGACAGAGATCGCAGAGTTGGTGAAGACCAAGCAGCTCGAAGGCATCACCGACCTTCGCGACGAGTCCGACAGGAACGGTATGCGTATCGTGATCGACATCCACAAGGATGCCGTCGAATCCGTCGTGTTGGAGAACCTGTTCAAGCTCACACAGATGGAGCAGACCTTCGGAATCATCAATCTGGCACTTGTGGATGGAAAGCCCAAGATCCTCAATCTGAAGATGCTCATCGAGCAGTATATCCTCCACAGGAAGAACGTCGTCACCAGGAGGACCGAGTTCGACCTCGCGGAGGCGGAGAAGAAGATGCACATCCTCGAGGCCTATATGGCCGCGTTCAACATGTTGGACGAGACCATCAGGCTCATACGTGAGTCCGAGGACACTGAATCCGCCAACATCGGTCTCCAGGAGCTCCTCTCCATCGACGAGACGCAGGCGAAGGCGATCCTGGACCTCAAGCTCCAGAAGCTGACGGGTCTGGAGATCGAGACCCTCCGCAAGGACTACAAGGACACCGAGCTTCTGATAGAGGACTACAAGGATATACTGGCACATGAGGGACGCATCCTTACGATCATCAAGGAAGAACTGATGGAGATGAGGGCTGCGTACGGTGACGAGCGTCGTACGGTCATCGATCCCAACGCCATCGACACCGACGAGGAGGACCTGATCCCCGAGGAGATGGTGGTCGTAACCATCAGCGACGACGGTTACGTCAAGCGCATACCTCTGAGGACATACAGGGAGCAGAACCGTGGCGGAATCGGTCTCCGCGGTATGCAGACCAAGGAGGAGGACGTGGTCGCCGACATGTTCGTCACCAGCACACACGATTACATAATGTTCATCACCGACACCGGGCGCCTCCTGTGGCTGAAGGGATACCGTATCCCGGAGGGAAGCAGACAGTCCAAAGGCAAGCCGATCGTGAACATGCTCCCCGATCTTCAGGAAGGGGAGAAGGTGATCGGATTCATGCACACCCGTGACTTCACCGATGACAGGTTCCTCGTGTTCTGTACCAGGTCCGGTATCGTCAAGAGGACCAACCTCTCCCTCTACGGCAACGTCAGGCAGCGTGGCATCAAGGCCATCAAGCTGGAAGAGGGCGACAGTCTGGTACAGACGGAGATCACCGACGGTGACTGCGACATAATCATCGCGACCAGGAACGGTCTCGCCGTAAGATTCGACGAGAAGGAGGTCAGGTCCGCCGGAAGGGACACCATGGGTGTCAAGGGTGTAAGGCTCGACGAGGGGGATGAGGTCGTATCCATGACACTGGTGAAGCCCGGTGACAAGATCCTCACAATATCCGAGAACGGATACGGAAAGGTATCCGATGTCGATTCGTACACCAGGACACACCGCGGTGCCAGAGGTGTCATCACCCTGAAGACCACCGAGCGCAACGGAGGTGTCGTTGCCGTGAGGATGGTCAACAAGGAGATGGGGCTGATCCTCACAAGCCAGTCCGGAATGGTCATACGCATGCAGGTGTCCGATATCAACGAATACGGGCGCAACACCGCAGGCGTGAGGATCATGAACCTCCGCGAAGGCGACAAGGTTGTAGCGGTCCATCCGGTGCCCATGGTGGAGCAGGGCCCTGTCGAGACGGAGACGGCCCCGTCCTCGGAAGGCTCCGATGCCGGCGGTGCCTCCGATGGACAGTGAGCTCCGCAGATTCGTGCTGATCGCGTTGTCCTTGGGATTCGCGTCATTGGCATGTATCTGCTTCGCCGTCCCGAATCTGGACGGCGATCCTCTCAAACCCGTTTTCATGATCTCCGTGACAGCGGCCGCCATCCTGGCGATCGCATGTGTCTCGGTCTCCGTAAGATGCGTACGCATACGTTCGATGATCGGGAAGGCGGAGGTGTCCTTCGTGTACATGAGCAGGGGCGAGTACACCAGGGAGCCGCCGATAGTCGGCAAACGTCCGAAACGTCGATCCCATCCATATCAGCAGATGTCGGATCAGCTCGGTATATGCCATTAAGCTCCTGGCCTCTACCAAAATATTTTAATAAGAACTTGTACTCGGGGTATTTACGCCGCGGTAACTCAGTTGGGAGAGTGCAAGACTGAAGATCTTGAAGTCGCTGGTTCGAGCCCGGCTCGCGGCACCATGACTTCTCCATACAGATTGCTGGACCGACCTAGGTTATATCTGTCCAACGTTTCTCCCGGATTGAACATAAGGTGATCCAGACGCCAGAGTGTATCCTAGTCAGTGTCGATTCAGACGATTATTCGTTGGGTCAGATCATGCAGATGGTATCTGCGTATCAGCAGGAGCACCCTGACATGGATGTCTTCCTTGACGGTGACAGGCGTGCGATCGTTGGAAGGACGCGTCAGTCACTGGATTGTATCGAAAGATGATTCTGTACGCACGATCTCTCCATTCATAGGTTGTATCAGACAGAGAAATGCTCTATCACTCAAACTCAGGTTATCATGAAGAAAGAGGAAGCGATTCGTCTCGTACACGGGCAACGTACGTGTTTGTATGGGTCCCTTGAATGGTAAGGGAGATCCCCGAAGTAGAGTAATCCCTAAAATCAATATTTTCGGTATGTGCAAGGCGCCCATGGCGCCATGCACAATTCCGGATTCAGTACCTGTCGTACAGGATGTTCTCCTTCTCGAGGAGCACACCGTTACCCTTCTGTACGCGCCCCACGACGGCCGCTCCATCGTAAGAGGATGCGATCTCCTCTGCGACATCCGCGGGTGCGATGATGTCGAATCCCATGCTCATGTTGAGTGTCTGGTAGATCTCGGTGTCGCTGATGTTTCCAAGCTCCTGGATCTTCTTGAAGACAGGTGCGGGTTCGAGAGGATCGTCGATCACGTACTGAAGTCCCTCCTTCATCCTAAGGATGTTCCTGAGTCCTCCGCCGGTGATGTCCACGAGTCCGTGTACTTCGTATTTGGAGAGGATATCGAGCACGTCCTTCACATAGATCCTGGTGGGTGTGAGGAGTTCCTCTCCGACGGTACCGCTGAGCCCAGGACATTTGTCCTTCATACCGTATCCTGCGGATTCGAACACCTTCCTCGCGAGAGTGAGTCCGTTCGAGTGGATACCGGAGGACCTGAGGGTGACGATGACATCCCCCTCCTTACAGTCCTGTCCCGTGACGACCTTGTTCTTGGGTACGTATCCGAGACAGGTTCCGGACAGGTCGACGCCGTTGACCATCTCCGGAAGGACAGCGATCTCTCCTCCGACGATCTCCATGTTGGACAGTTCCGCACCCTTCTGAAGTCCGATTCCGATCTGTTCGGTGATCTCTTCGTTGGGCTTGTCGATGGCGATGTAGTCCACGAAGGACATGGGTTCGGCTCCGACACAGATGGTGTCGTTGACATTCATCGCGATACAGTCGATACCGACGGTGTTCCAAATCCCGAGTTCCTCTGCGATGAGGAGCTTCGTTCCGACACCGTCCGTGGCGAGGGTGAGATAGTCATCTCCGAACTCGATGAGACTGGCGAAGAGGTTCTTCATCCTGACCTGAGTCCCCTTGCCGTTCCTCTTGAAGTTGAGTTCCTTGACCAGCGAAGCGATCGCGCTGGATTTCTGATCGATGTTCACTCCTGCCTTTGCGTAGGTCCAACCCTCAGTCATAATAGGTACCGGATTCAGTAACGGGATGTGTGGTTTATAATTGTCGCGCCCGCGCGACGATACGGATCATTGCCGATTCTTTTCCTTCGCGGCCTTGCGTTTCGCCTTCATATTCCATTTCTGCACCACGGCCTTGGCATCCTTGTTGCCGTACTCGGCCGCCATATGCGTGTAATACTTGTACATCCCGCGATCCATCTCCGTACCGGTGCCGTCGCGGTACATGCACACCACCGCATACATGGCATAATGGTCCCCGTTATCCGCGGCCTGTCTGTACAGTGTGAACGCACGTTCCTGATCCGTTCCTCTCTTCGATAGGGACATGGCAAGCGGTGTCCTGTCCCTGCACAGGCCTATGGCGGCCTCTTCCAGCATCCTTTCGGATGTCTCCGGGTCCATGTGCGACATCATCTTGGCCAACCGGAGTCTGGCTCTGTTGTTACCGCTGTCAGCGGCGGGGCCAAGCAAGGTCACTACATCCTCGTATGTGCCACACATGCGGTCAGCGGCATACAGGCGTGCAGCGTTGAGATACGATTCCGCATTTCTGCGGAACCATACGTCGGCCTCGGAATCATCCTTGTCCGTTCCGATGCCTTCCGACAGCATCGATGCCACCTGGTACTGGGAACGCGGATTACCGGTCCTGGCGGACAGGAGGTACCAGCGGAACGCTTCTTCGGGATCCTTCCCCACCAGCCTGCCCTCCATGTACATATCCCCAAGTACGGTCATGGCCTTCGGATGACCCAGGTATGCGGATTTCTTCAACAGTTCCACAGCCCTTTCAGTGTCAGCTTCGATACCTGTCCCACTGCGGAGCATCATACCAGCACGATACATGCCTTCGGCACTTCCCTTTTCTGCCGCCTCCATGTATGTCTCGAACGCCCTGGCCCTGTCGGTATCGGTAAGTGCGGTAGAATGAAGCACGCTGCCGTACATGCAAAGATCCTCCGGATATCCGCTCTCCGCTATCTTGCGCATCGTCTCCAGGAGGAAGCCTGCATCCTTGTACGTGTCCCCTCTGAGGCATGCGTACCGTCTGCGGGCATCATGGTTGTTGCCCTCGGCCGCATCCTTGTAAAGTGCCAGTGCTTCAGACAGATTGCCTTTCGGATCCACGGACATGAGAAGGTCCGCATATTCCGCCATGGCCGGTACGTGGCCCCTGTCGGATGCCTGTTTCAGCCAGAATGCATACCTCTCCATGTCGGCTGCGGTACCGATCCCCTTGCGGTAGTAACCTGCCAAACGGTACTGCGCGGCGGACGATCCATCGTTGGCCAGTTTTTCGGTCTCTTCGAAGGATTCGTTTATGCTCCTGCTGTATTCGTCACACACCTCTTCCGCGGGACCGTCCATGAAGATCCTCCGTTCGGAGATCCACACCGCGCGCGTACACACGCTCTTTATGGTGCGCATGTTGTGGGAGGTCATTATCACGGTCTTCCCTTTGCGGACCAGGTTCCCGAGATGTTCCGATGCCTTGGACGCGAATGCCATATCCCCCGTGCTGAGTGCCTCGTCCACCAGGAATATGTCCGCGTCCACGTTCACCATGATGGAGAACGCTAGACGTGCCCTCATTCCGGAGGAGTACGTACGGACGGGATTGTCGATGAACTTACCCAGATCCGAATATCCCACGATATCGTCCGCGAATGTGGCCACCACCTTTCTGGGTATGCCGTATAGTTCGCTGCGGAGGAATATGTTCTCCCTTCCGGTGAGGTCGTTGTGGAAGCCCATACTGAGCTCCAGGATGCTGGCCACCTTGCCGTTCACCTCCACTGTACCGCAGTCAGGTTCTATGATCTCGGATATTATCTTCAGAAGGGTGCTCTTCCCGCATCCGTTGCGTCCCAGCAGTGCGATCACCTCGCCCCTACGCACCTCCAGATCCACGCCGCTGAAGACAACATACTCCTCGGTCTCGCGTTTGTGCAGGAATCTTCTCTCCTTGCCGTCGTCGGAGTTTATGCGATATCCTTTGCGGACGTCCTTCAGCCGTATCATGACGTCATCCATCTCAGAGCACCTCCGGCAGTCTGTCCTGATATCTGTTGAAAACAGACTCTCCGAGGAAGAAGAACACCACGGTCAGGATCACGCATATCCCGAACATGTGCATGTCCGGAGTGGTACCGTAATACAGGGTCTGATGGAACACCTCCACGAAATACGTGAACGGATTGTACCATACGATGGTCTCCAGGATGCCTCCTGCCTCATCCACCAGGAAGAATGTTGGCGTCAGATAGAATACCAGTCTCATGGCGACGCTCATTATGTACCCCACATCCTTCACGAACACCGTGACCGTGGATATCAGCAGGGAACAGCCGTAACAAAACATCAGCATCAGCAGAAGCTGTACGGGGATCATCGCCATGCCTATCCAATCCACGTACTGTCCCGATAGCAGGATGGTCATGATGATCACCACATATGCGAACACCACGGAAAGGAAGTCGGTTATGACGGATGCGAGTACCACTATCTCCCTTGGGAAGTGCATTTTTGTGATATATCTGGCATTGGATTGTATCGCCCGGCCTCTCAGACTGCTGCTTATGAACATTATCGGGAACATTCCCGAACTGAGGTAGATCCAATATGATTCGATGGGTTTCGTTCTGATGGAACCGAATACGATGTACAGCACGATGATCATCAGTACGGGCATCAGAAGATGCCACCCGAACCCGACGAATGTACTCTTGTAACGGCCGGCGGTGTTCCTGCGTATGAGCGCCATGAGGATCACGCGGTTCTCGTATACCGCTCTGGCGGACTGCGCTACGCGGATGAGAGGGTTCTTCGATCTCTTGGCCAAGGTCACACCTCCCTGAACAGTCTGATTATCCCGATAAGGATCAGGATGCAGATCGCCACCCCGATCAGGTTCTCATAGGGATACGGTCTTTCTCCGATTATCTCCAAATCTATCTCGGTGAACATATCGTGGGAATCATCCGGTATGGAGAAACCGCTCGGAGCCACTACTTTGATCGTTTTCACGGAACCGACCCCAACGGAAAGGGAATTCTCTTCAAGTACGGTGTCCTTGCCCTCGAATACGATCTTTTCCAATGATATGTCACCGAGGAACGCGTCCTTCCCTATGCTTCTCACCCCGGACGGGATATGGACCTCCCTTAGCGATTCGCAACCGAAGAAGGCCTCGCTCATCACATATCTGACGGAATCCGGTATGGAATATTCGGTCACGGCCGTGTATTGGAATGCGCCCTGTCCGATGGTGATGACGCTGCGTGCGCCCTCTATCGTATGCAGAGATTCACATTTGTAGAATGCCAAGCTGTTGATGAGCAGTACGGTGTCCGGTATGACCACCTTCTCCAGTGATCCACATTCCGCAAAGGCCATCGTGTCTATGGATACGACATCTTCCTCGAACATCACCGTCTTCAGATTCACAGCCCCGTAGAATGCCATGGGGGTCACGGATGTCAGTTCGGCAGATATCGTGTACGAATCACCCTCTTTGGCGGCAGGGTATGCCGTCAGCACCTTTCTCGTGTCGAACAGATCGGTCTCGAATAGTACACCGTCCTTCGATTCGTAATGGGTATTGAATTCGCTCACCGTGAATTCCATGAGAGATGTGCAACCGGTGAATGCCATGAACTCGATCCCCGTCACGTTGGATGGGATGTGCATAGCCGTCAGGGAGGAGCATTTGGAGAATGCCATCAGGCCTATGTGTTTCAACGACCCGTTCAATACGATTCCAGTCATCGACGTGCATCCTTCGAATGCCATACTGTCGATGTACGTCAGCGATTCAGGAAGGCACCCGTCTCCGGAACCGTACGAGCCCACATCCTCCAAGGATATGCATCCCATGAAGGTTCCCGACCGCAATATCGTCATTTTGTCGGGAAGTCTCACCGATACGAGGGAGGACGCATCACGGAACGCGTTTTCGCGTATGTCAGTGACGGTCTCCGGAACATCGAAGGACGTACCCGTCCTGGCAGGGGCGTAACGTATCAACTCCTGTCCCGATGCGTCGTACAGTACATTGTCGATGGACGACAGATACGGGTTGTCCGCATCAACATCTATCATCTCTATCGTAACGCAGGACAGGGAACCGGTTCCGACATATCTGACCGTATCTGGTATCGATATGGATCTCAGGGATTCGCATGCATCCGTCAGGTACATGCCCAATTCGGTCACATCGTATGTCCTACCGTCCGCATCTATGGTCGCGGGTATGGTGATGTCGGTCGCATGAACGTCTGTTATATGGTCCGCAGATGCGGTGAGATCGTCATGTGTGGTGAACATCACCCCGTTCACGGTGACCGATTCGGAATATGCGTCATTGGATTCGAATATGGATACGGTCACCAGCACGAATAACAAGGCAACTGCCAGAACGATCGATTTCGGACGCATACGGTACCTCGCACAATATCATGCTGTGGTAGAAGATTACCTTTGGGTTATAAAACCCAAAGGGGTCTTTCGACCTATCCGTTTTCACGGATACTCTCTCCGGTCTTAATCGATGTTATCGGATGTGGCTTAGGTTAGTTCGGCAAGCGTCAAAGTTCCCATCTGCCACTGTTCGAATGCATCGATCTTATGCTATGTGCTCTCGCACATCGCGGGTCTGGGCATGCCCGGCATTACACCTGCACACACTCATGTCTCATTTTCCGATTGTTAGTCGGAACGAACTACATGCAGACACTCTTTCGAGCTACCGGCATCAATTCACGGATGTGGATCGATCTTGGTTGAGCATCATGTACTACAGGTTGTGTCGTATATATGTCTTTCAATTCCTTCCCCCTCCGTTCCGTGGCATATCACGTGAACATATGTGCGTGTACCAACGGTTATATCCTGAATGGGCATAATCCAGTTTATGCACGAGCGTTGGCTGGACGAGAGACATCACGAGTATTACTACAAGCTCGCAAAGAAGATGAATTACCGTTCCAGAGCATCATTCAAGATCATGCAGATCGATGACCGTTTCGGCATCTTCAAAGAAGGAGACAGGGTCGTCGATCTGGGTGCCGCGCCCGGAGGATGGCTCCAGGTCGCACAGGAGCGTGTCGGAGAGAAGGGGTACGTCATCGGTGTCGATCTCCGTCCGATCAAGCCCATGCCCGGGATAACCACGATCGTGGGGGACATCACCGACGATGCCACCATGAAGAGGCTTTTGGACATGTTCCACGGTCAGGCCGATGTCATCCTCTCCGATATGGCACCGAACATCGGAGGCCATTATTCCACGGATCACGCGAGATCCATCAACCTCTGCATGTACGCCGTCGACGTCTGCGACCGTATCCTGAAGAAGGGCGGAAAGCTCGTCATGAAGGTCTTCTACGGTGACATGTTCAACGATCTGAAGGCACAGCTCGAAGGCCGTTTCGCAAGCGTGAAGGTCCATTCCCCCGATGCATCCAGGCCCACATCCTCCGAGGTCTATGTCATTTGCAAGGGATTCCTCAGAGAGAAGAAGGTCCCTCTGGTCGTATCCAAGCCCGAGGAGAAGAAGAAGGAGTTCACGGTCAAGGGGAACTTCTCATGAGATCGCCCTCCAAGATCGTGTGTGTCGGATGGAACTACCGCCCT
>JAEDGA010000046.1 GCA_016297775.1 Candidatus Methanomethylophilaceae archaeon | reverse complement strand
TCCGAACACGCAGCGACATGCGCACGCGTGCGCGCACGTATCCTTTTATTTTCCCATGTCAATGCGGCGGACAGTGGGAAAATGGTATTCAACTTTTTGAAGGACAGCAAGGACCTGTTCGAAGAGGCACAGGAACTGATCAGACAGAAAGAGTTCCAGAAGGCCTACAAGAAACTATCCTCTGCCATAGAGAAGGGTTCGGACAAAGCGGATATCGCACAGGCGATGATGTGCTTCATCAAACTCGGCGAATCCCTCAACAATTCCGGAGCATACACCAAGATGGCCGATTCTCTCAATAAGGTAGGTGACACCTTCACGTTCGGACTTACCGACTTCGATACGGCCAAACTGAAGGCCGAATGCGAAGCGATGGCGGTCGCCATATCCGCGCGTGGTATCTCCGCATCAGGAATCGTCCAGGTGAATGAGAAAGGTACGCGCCTCATCGAGGCAGCGGTGAAGATCAACAGCAACATAGGCAACAACACGCTCCTCGTCAACGAGTACTTCAACAACAGCACCATGAGCGGTACCAGACTCGCCCTCACCCTCATGGCCGAAGGTAACGAATGTCTCGCCGAGGCCACCTATTGGTCGGATCCAAAGAAGGCCGCGGAATACCAGCAGATCGCATACAACTACAGGCGTCAACTCGGAGAATCCGGAGATTACAATCAGAAGAAGATCAAGGAATACACACAATCGTGCACCTGCTGGATCTGTGGAAGACAGGCCACCGGGGAAGGACTGCACTTCTTCCGTATGAGTGCGGACATCAGTCCGGAACATGCCAAGAAGGATTCCGAAGAGATCATGCCGTCCGTGGACGATGAGATGGAATCCATCTATGTATGCAGGGCATGTTACACATCGATAACCCGCAGGGCCGATGCCATAGCCGAAGGGTATCACGAGCGCAGCCTGGAAGAGATCAGGAACCTGGAGGCCAGGATGAGGATGGAGATCGCACGTCTCGATAGCCGCATCACCTCCATCAGCTTGAGGAATTGACATGGAAGACATGGTGGCACTCAGGTGCAAATACTGCGGGGCACCTCTCGATGAATCGCAGATAAAATCCGATGCACAGTTCGTCACATGCGAATTCTGCGGCACCACGCAGCAGAGGATGGACGCACGCAAGTACATGGAGGACATGGTAAACCAGGTGAAGGACTGGGTTGCCAAGTCCATGCCCATAGGCTTCGGCTCCGGCGGGATGGAGAATGTGGATCCGGTTGCAAGGCACAGCATATTCATCAAGGACGTCCGTCCGAAACTGGTCGCGGAACTGGATCAGTTCAGGTTCAGCAACATGTCCCTGTTGGGTAACTGCCTGCTGACGATGCCGTTCAAGACCACGAACGCATACAGACCCGACTACACGCCCAAATGTGCGTTCGAATTCAATGCGAAAGCGAGATCCGTCGCGCCGATGGCAGTCTCCGAGGAGGACAAAGAGGTGGTCACCGAGGCAACGATGATCTCCGAGTCGTATGCGTTGGTGGCAAACAACATCAATCTTCTCGCCGAGAACAAGGACGGCAGATGGGGCATAATGGCAAAGAACTACAGAGAATGCTCCAAGACCCTGTCCAAGGACAAGAGGTACGAGCTCCCGTCCAAGAGATTCGATGCCCTGGGGGACATATGCGAAGGGTTCGAGAGGATAATGTCCGGTAACGCCAACGAGGCTCTCATAAATATCAGAGGAGGGAAGAAGAAACTCGAGGACATCTACGCCAATGTCATCTCCGATCCGCAGTTCATGCTGATGTTCTCCGCGTTGCAACAGGAGACGAACATAGCCGGCATGGCAGAGGATATGCTCGTATGCTCCGAGAGCACCGGCAAGAACATCACCGAAATGATGTCCATCGTCAGCAAGGTCATGGACGTGTCCAACGCCGGAGGCGGGAAGTGGAACTTCCTTCTGAAAGGGCAGGACAGGTATTGGGACGTGTTCCGCGAGATATCCGCCGCAATATCCGCCACCGCCGAGGGTGCGATACCCATAGCCGCGGGGGACGGCGACATACTGATGCCGTTCTGGGAGGTCGATCTCAGATACACGTTCACCACGGGTAAACTGTGGAAGAAGAAGAGTGTCGAGGTGAAGGAGGACCTTCTCATATGTGCGGACTTCCCCGGAAGCGACGACTGTCTCGAGAGACCGTCGAGAGCGGTCACGGACATTTTCGCCGACCGTCCCGAATGCTCCATCAAGGACAGTTTCCTCGGCAACGAGGTCAGCATAAGTGCCGGACAGGGCATCGGAAGGATACAGGACTCCGTATCCGACAACGGAGCGGGGTCCAGGAAGGTGATACTGCCCATGAGCACCAAACGTGAAGCGGAGAAGCTCATGTTGGCATATCTGGACGAACGCGCGGGCACCATACAGCAGTTCAAACTGTGCGACCCCGTGGTCAGCAGGATAATTTACGTACCTTGCAGGCTGCAGGGGAACAGATTCGTGCTGCCGAAGGACTTCGGTGTGCTGGTACCCGAACACATCAAGGAATTGGACGGATCATCGGTCCTGATGGTCTGAAGTTTAAGGAGTGGAAGACATGGGATATGACGATACGGTCATGGACGCATCCAAGGAGAACAGGGGCATCTTCGAGAGGATCTGCCTCTGGATCCCGGGATACAGAGGATACAGACAGAAGAATATCAGGAGGGACGTGGACAAGGAGGTCCGCGCGCAGGTCGCCAGGACCATAGAGGAGTCCAAGACGGTGCTCTCCACCATACAGAGGGGCGTTGTGGAGCTCGGGGACATCCAGATGGCGAAGACCGTCGAGAGGATCAGGGTCAAGACCGATACCTACCTCAAGAACATAGAATCCGCGGAAGCGGGATACTCCGGAATATGGGAGGTGACCAAGACCAAGGAGGGGGAGCTCGAGGCCGTCATGGAATGGGATGCAAAGCTCATCGAATCCGGACAGGATCTGAAAAAACTGCTCAATTCGATCATGGACAAGGTGGATTCCGGAAGCTCGGACATCAAAGCGGACATCAGAGAGGTGGAGAGGTTCCTCGACGACCTGGATGCGGGACTCGGCACCAGGATGCAGGTCATCCGCGGACTCGCCGAGCCGGAGACCGAGAAGGAGAGCAAGATCAACAAACTGGCCAACAGATTCAGGTGATTCCAGATGGCAGAGAGAACCAACGTTATATCATGGAGCAACCCCGGGAAGGACGACCTCCTGTGGGAGTACGATCAGGAATACATCAGAACGCTCAGCTCCCTCACGGTCAACGAGTGGCAGTGGGCGGTATTCATCAGGGACGGACAGATCCTCCGTGTGTTCGATGCCGGGAGGTACGAGCTCACCACGGCCAACTTCCCGTTCCTCACCAAGATCTACGAGAAGGTACTCGGTTACAAAGAGGACGTCTTCAAGGCGAAGGTCATCTTCATCTCCAAGAAGCAGTTCCAGGGCAAGTGGGGTGTCAGGACCATGTGTAAGGTCGCACAGAACTACGAGGCGCCCATCCCGCTCATGGGTAACGGAGACTTCACCTACCGTGTGTCCGATCCCGAGACCTTCATAACGCAGATGATCGGCGGAGGAAGGTCGTTCGACACCGCATCCGTCGCCACGTTCATGAGGAGCTTCATCAACGAGCAGATCGCACAACAGCTCGGAAAGCAGTACTATATGGATGTGTACGGCAACCTGGACGGTGCATCCCTGGTCACCAAGATGAACATCGAGGAGGACTTCAAGAACAGGGGTCTCGAGCTCCTTTCCTTCAAGATCGGAAGTGTCTCCACCGAGGAGGCGTACCAGAAGGACATCTACGAGGTCCAGAGACTGAGGACCGATGTGGGTGCGCAGTACAAGCAATTCGAGGTCATGGAGCGCATGGCGGACGCCGTCGGGAACTCATCCGGAGGTGCCGCTGTAGGAACAGGCATGATGTTGTTCCCACAGATGATGCAGCAGCTCAACCAGCAGGCCATGCAGAACAACGTACAACAGCAGCAACCCAAGGTCATGTGCCCGTCCTGCGGAGGTCTGAACGACTATCCGTACAAGTTCTGCAGCAACTGCGGACAGCCGTCACCTCAGATGAGACAGCAGCAACCTCCCATGGCACAGCCTGCGGCGACGCCGGCACCGGCAGCCGCCACGGGTGCGCCCAAGGCATTCAAGATCTGTCCCTTCTGCGGAGAGAGCCTTGCGGGACTCCCCAGGACACCCAAGTACTGCCCGTACTGTTCGGAACAGCTCAACTGAGAACAAAAAGGGGGATATTCCCCCTTCAAACCGATTAACCACTGATTTTACAACTGGACCGTACATCTTCCTTCTTCCGTGACTGCGGATATTGTTTTGGACCGCGATACGTGAATGCTCACTGCGATTCGGATTGGATCCCATGTCATAACGCACCCGCAATATGCGGACATATCGTATCATCGATGTATCGATCTGCATGTCCCTCGTTTTAACATTCCTAACATCCGATTGTTAATATCCCCTGTACACGAATCGATGACATACAGGCAAGGAAGGATTGTCCGATCCCCATGGAGCGTTCCGAAGGTATTCGCACATCTGTGATACGAATCGCCCGGACATGTCTCCAAGGATGTCTCAGAACATCCATGTCATGAACGGAAGAGGATGATCCCTGCCGGAAAGGTACGATCGTGTTTCGATCGAAAGAGATGGACAGAACAGACGAGAGTCTCGAAAAAAAGGTGAGATTGTGATAATTACTAACGAGAATCATATCAATGTTCCGATCTCCGCAAGGATTTCGGATGCATCCGCATATGAAAGAACGGGACCGGATACGGAGGGAATGCAATGAAGAAAGGATTCGTCATAATCGGTGTGATCGTAGTTGCGGCGATCCTTGCTGTGGGATTGTTCTCCGGAAGCGAAGCTGAATCTAAAAAGGTGAAATACGAAGTGGAAAGCATGACGGAATCTTCGTATGTGATCTCAAGCAACAACTATGCGTCCCATGCAGATGCAGGATACAAGTTCGTCACTGCAAGGATCGTGATCACCAACCTCGGCACGGAATCCATATCCCCTTCGGCATTTTGGTTCAAAATCGACTGCAACGGGGTCACCTATTCATATGACATAAATACCTACTCGCTTGCAAGCGAGTACAGATATGTGTCCGTGAACCTTGAGAAGGATGCTTCCGTAAAAATGGACATCGTATTCCAGATACCTGCCTCTTCCACAGGGTACTCGTTGGTGAACTACATACCTTCGTACATCAAGGTGGCATGAATCGTCGATGACATCGATCGTCGCTTCGGTCATAGAACAATGACCTGTATCGCAGATCGGGATTTTTCCCGACCTGCGATACCAAAACACTTCCATATCGTTCTATACGAACCACCTTCATGGCCTTTACATCACCGCATTGATGAGATGGTTTCTTCGTTTTTCCGACATGGTATATCATGTGACATGGCGTAGGCCTTGTCGATACCACCGATCATATGATGTGCACCATATCCGAAAACATCTCCCACGAGCGATTGTCCCGATGATCGGAGCGTATTATCTGCCCCACACCATACGAAGAACACATTCTCACAACAATGAAGGGATTGTCCGATCATGTTCCACCCGGATGATGCACATCGATATCGGTGAGGAGACGGATTCCGAATACATGTGAGATAACATACCATCATACAATGACGAAACCGACCCCACGGATCCAACTTCCACGATGACCCACACAATATGATCTTACGAGATCCAAGGATACGTTGTCTGATACCCTCTTCGTGAATGCGACCCATATGTCGCATGAGCGGAAACGGGCACATGCGAACGAAGCGAGTCTGTACACCTCATACCGTTCGCCATACCGCGGATGGATCATGGGGCGCCCCATCCGGATCAGAAGAGGATGTGAAGTGGTTGGAGATGTCATCTAGTGCACCGAGACATGTATGGGCGACATCTACGGCATATCCGCGCAGGTACAGGTGATGGGAGACGAAGTGTGCGTGGACAGGATCCTAGAAAACGATGCGACGGTTATCCGGATCGAAGTAGCTTATGGATCCATCGAGCCTCTTCCCGGTAGTCGGGGGATCGTCGCACTCTGCAACGACCCTGTCCTCCTCTCCGATCGCTACCGCTATGCACACGTGCTTATGTAAATCCATTCCGATGAAGTTCATGACCTCTTGCCTCCGTTTTGGTTTGCTTATTTCGAACGAGACAAGAGGCCACTTTTAACGAAATTGTTTGAAATGAACCGCCGAACCCGGATCAAGGACGTACGGACGCTACGGAACGGTCGGACACAATCGTCTCCGCCGCTTTTGGATTCTTCAACACCTTCCCTACGAAGGACACCAATTCCCTCACCGAATCTTTGGAGATACGACCCACCCTGTTATAATGTTCGACGATCGCCTCCAAATCATGCTCCACTATCGCCTTTGTCTCATATTCATCGGCAAGTCTCACATCCTTCTCCACATACTTGCCGGAACGCAGCTCCTTCGATGCGGGATAGTAAGCTTCATGGCACCCTTTCTCTGCGGATTCGATGATCAACTGCACACCCCTCTTCATGTCGTGTTCGAAGTATTCTCCGCGGATGCACATCTGTCCCATCGTATACATGGCAGGAGCGTACCCCTCGTACACGAGATCCGTCAGTATATCCATACGCGATTCCAGATTCGGAGGGGAATACATGGGCCCCGCCTTCCCGTGAACAGCGATCTCGTACCTGTCCTCCTTGGGGAGACATCTGTTCAATCTCACATATTCCCTGATCCGATCGTATACGGATATGCAGAACCTGTGCACCTCCGCCAGGGCTGAATCCGGATCGTTGGAGCGGAGACATGAATACACGATCCCGGAGAGGGTAACGTCACGTATCTCTATGCTGCTACCTTCGCGGAAGGTCCCGTATGGAGGGTAGATCTCCAACATGTCATCCAATCTCACCAATGCGGAAGCGAGATGATCATCCACGACGGCCTCATCCGTGGACATGGGTACCCCGAGCACGTAGGGGCGTTTGCGACCTACCAGGATACATCTGCTCTCGCGTATCGTACCGAACACCTCGTCCAACAACCCCAGGAACCTACCCATCATCCTTTCCGGTTCGTTCAGACCGGCACAGTATACGCATGCGGTTATCGCGGATACCATGAAGAAACCGTCCGGCCCGTGGGACCCGATATCCCTGTCATACATCTCCAGATACTCGGATATCCTGTCCATGACATCGCCGGCGCCAGGATGTTGCTCCCTTATACGATTGGCCTCTTCATTGATAAGGGCCTTACGAGACCCCGGTCCCTTGTCCTTCATACTCATGTATGCATCATCGTGTTGGTCGCGATATATACAATCACATGTTACCGATGTTACTCCGCCGGCAAACTAATATTATCGCCGGCAACATAGAGGACATCATCATGTCGGACTCCGGTAAGAAGATCACCACAGTAATATCATGCACCACGTTCGATACCGTGAAGGTATCGGATCCGATAATATTCTACGAAGCGGACAGGGCCCACATAATATACACCGAGGACGACGGGAACAGGGCCAGCCTGGGCCGTGAACTCATAGATGATATAGAAAGAAGGGTGGATTCGGATAAGGATACGGAATTCATCACACATGCTTCCTCGGTGTTCTCATACAACGTCATGCTGAAGGAGGTCAACAACATAATCAAACAGGAGAGGGAGGAGTTCGGAAGATTCGTGGACATCTACGTCAACATCTCCTCCGGATCCCAGGAATATGCCGCCGCGGCCATGACCGCCTGCATGATGAATCCCGGAGTGATACCTTTCACCGTCAGGACCAAGGAATACAACTTCTCCGTCGAGGATCACAGGAGACTGATCGGAGAGGGTGCACCGTTCGGGGACTCCAGATCGGTATACGGTCCAAAGATGGTGGAGACCTTCTCCATCGATCCTCCGCAGGAGGATATGGTGAGACAATTGGCATTCTTCGCTTCCGTAGAAGGTAGCCCCTATACGATGGCATCCATGATAGCATTGATGGAGAACCTCGGTATATGGAGATACAACTCCAGGGACGGTAACGACAAGGGGAAGAACGCATCCGTCATGCAGTTCAGAAGGACGGTGTTGGAACCCCTAGTACAGAGAGGATGGATCGCCAACGGAAGGACGAAGAACAGATGGGTGATCACCGAATCCGGACGGGCCATCCTGAACGTGTTCTGTGATGAGGACGATATCGAAACATTCAGGAGATTGCGCGAAGAGAAGGAACATATCATGTATTGCTGTGATTCCATGCCCGAACCGGACATCAGATGCACACACGGCAACGATATGTTGGCGTTCCTCATCGATATCGAGGATGAACAATCGTAACATCCGATTGTTAATATCCCTACCATCGGGATATCATCATCATGGATGAGAACACGAAAGAATGGGTCCTGAGAGAGGACTCCTTCCCGGATGTCGACGGCATATGTTTCATGTCGTTCGACTGGATAATGGAACCTCTGTACCAGGAGACGTTCTACGATTTCGATTGGTGGCTGAACGTTGCCAAAAGCCATGTCAGACCCGGCGTGAAGAAATACGGCGTCCCCAGGGAACTGTACATGGCCGCCATCAGGAACGTTCTGGTCTCCGACAGGACGGGGGAGTATCTGGATTTCCTGATGAAGAGGATGAAATGCATAGTAAGGAAGGCGATGCGGAGATCGTATGACACGGGATTGGAGAGGTCCCATCTGAAATCGGATGACGTCACCTTCCCGAACGATCTTGAAAGAAGATATTGCAGACAGGCCGTCGTACGTTTCGCAAACGATATCGAGAGACATAGAGGTATTGCATCGAAGAACGAGGATTATGATGAGGAACACCACATAACACGCGCGGTAGCGTTCGACAGTGCATACCTGTGCCTCTGCACTGATGACCCGATGGGTACCATGTACATCCTGTGGTCCCTGATGAAGACGATGAACGAAAAGAAGAGAGAATCGATCGGATACGGAAGCGACTATTGAGGTGACGACATGCTGTTGGTCTATCACGAGGATATCTACACATGCAACAGATGCGGAAAGAAGACCAAACTCGATATCCGCAATCATTGGGGCACCTCATTTATCGATCCGTACAAAGCTCACGACATATTTGGGGATGGATTTTTCCATCCTCGCGATAGAATCCGGGTGGATATCAAAGACGAGGTACTTCTCGGACAATTCGGGACGCGTACGAAGGATAACTTGAAAAGACATCCCGGGAATCTAGTGGAATTCGAGCCGGTATTGTTCAAATGTGCATGCGGATGTTACCGTACCAAGCACGTGATGTACATCTACAACATAAAGGAAGGGTCGAATACGGATTCCGAACCCGAAATGGTATGGAACAATGAACGCCGTTCCTGCCCCATATGCGGAAAGAGCATGTACAGATGCGATAGGGTCCCCAACATGGTCAGATGTACATGCGGAGGGGTAGCCATGGGCGACCACCCCCATATGACTCATTTCAGGAAAGGGGATTCGCTGACGAAGGGAGAAATCTAGGAACGATTGGATATTTTGGAGGCATCAGGTGACCATCTCGGATCATGATGAACTGAGGCACAGGACAGTGCCCAAGGTCATCAGGGAGATGAGGTTGTTGAGGCGTATAGACCTCGACGGTAGGAAGTCGCCGTTGTATACGCCGAGGACCAAGCTGCAGAAACAGGTGGTGAAGGCGTTCGGCATCCCAGTGACGTTCGACGATACCGAACCTGCGGGCGATGAGCCGGAGGTCGTCACCGCCGAGGGCGATTGACGATCGCTACAGACACGATCAACACTGATGAACCTAGTTAAATGAAACACGGGAGTTCAGGTTACT
>JAEDGA010000045.1 GCA_016297775.1 Candidatus Methanomethylophilaceae archaeon | reverse complement strand
GCTGTCCGCACTCAACGGATTCCACGGAAGGACGGCTGCGGCATTGGGTGCCACTGGACAGAAGAAGTACCAGAGCACGTTCGAGCCCCTGATCTCGGAAGGTTTCGGATATTTCGAATACGGAAACCCGGAGAGCGTCAAGTCCATGATGGATAAGGACGTGGCCGCCGTCCTCGTGGAGCCCATACAGGGGGAGGGAGGTGTGAAGACCGCGGATGCGGAGTTCTTCAAGACCATCCGTGACGTATGTACCGACAACGGTTCCCTGATGTTGGTGGACGAGGTACAGACCGGTATCGGACGTACCGGAAAGTGGTTCGGTATCGAGAACTTCGGTGTCGTGCCGGATGTGATCTCTATGGCGAAGGCACTCGGTGCCGGAGTACCTATCGGAGCGATCGCCACTACCGAGGAACTGCAGAAGACGCTCTCTCCCGGAACGCACGGTACGACATTCGGAGGCAACCCTCTGGTGACCGCTTCCGCATCGATCACCATCGACATCATGAAGAAGGAGAACCTGGTGCAGAACTCCTTCGAGATGGGGGAGTATCTCAGAAAGGGATTGTCCTCCATCGATTCGGACGAGATCGTGGAGGTCCGCGGATACGGACTCATAGACGGTATCGAGATGAAGACCCGCGCGGACGAGTTCCGCAGGTACTGCCTCGACAAGGGTGTGCTGGTCAACGTCTGCCACGGCAACACCGTGCGTCTGATCCCGCCACTCATCATCGGAAAGGAGCATTGCGACGTTGTTCTGGGTCTTCTCAAAGAGTTCCTGGAATGATGTACATAGGTGTCTTTTTCTAAACTTTTTATCTATTTTTGTCCAATGTCAGACAATGATTTAATATCCATACCATCATACGGTATGTATGAGTAAGACAACCACCAAGGAGAGCTTGGCCGAGAAGACACGCATCTATATCGATTCGCATCCCAGCGTGAAGGACTGTGTGTCCAGAGGACTCATCAACTATTCCTCGCTCGCAAGGGTGATCATGAAGGACCTGGAGCTCGACAACGAGGAGGCGGTCATGATCGCGTGCAGGAGATATGCCAGTAAGCTTGGAATCACCACGGATCATGAGATGAGCATCCTCAGGATCCTCAAGAACAGCTGTCTCGAGATGAGGACCAAGACCTGTATCGTCACCGCGAAGAACGATTGGACCGTCCTCAACAAGATGGACTATCTGTTCAAGGATCTCTGGAACCAGAACTCCATCATGCAGGTCGTACAGTCCGCTTCCGCCATCACCATCATCGCGGACAAGATGATGAAGAACAGGGTGGTCGACACCGTCGGTAAGTTCAACATCATCAAGGTCAGGGAGAACCTCGTGGAGATCGCCGTCAAGAGTCCCGAGAAGATCGTGGATACCAGCGGAGTCATCGCATATCTGATCAACAACCTGTCCGATGCCGGGATCAACATCGAGGAGACCGTCAGCTGTCACACCGATACCATCTTCATCGTCAGCGAGTCCGATATGATCAACGCATATTCCGTTCTCAACAAGTGCATCCAGAGCGCGGAACAGATCGTCAAGGATTGACCCATACAAAACAGAAGCAGGTATCATATTGTCGCATACCGAGTCGGATCTTCCGGATGGGATGAAGCACAATGTGTTCATATTGAATCCCATAGCCGGGAGGTCCAAGAACATGAGATCCATAGCCGAGAATGCCGGCAGGCTGTTCGGCGATGACGTCGATTTCATAGTGACCAGAAGACTCGACGATTATTACGATGCCATACGCAGGTATGGGGAGAGTGGCGAGGACATCAGGATATTCGTATGCGGAGGGGACGGTACACTCAACAGCGTGCTACAGGTCGCCGTGGAATATCCCAATCTGTCCGTCACCAACTATGCCTGCGGTACCGGTAACGATTTCCTTAAACACTTCGACCACCCGTCCATGTTCAAGGATCTGCAGAATTATTCCGATATCGGAGAATCCAGGTTCGATATCATACGTGTGAATGACAGGTACTCGGCCAACGTCATGTGCTTCGGCATGGATGCGCGCATCTGTCTCACATATGAGCGTATACGTTTCATGAACTTCATCGGGAAGTACGGATACAAGCTCAGCTGCATCTACAACATATTCAAAGGCATATCCCAGACATGCAGGGTGGAGTTCGACGACGGGTATGTGTTCGACGGACCCATGACCTTCGTCTGCGTATGCAATAACGGCTGGTACGGCGGATCCTACAATCCTGTCCCGGACGCATCCCTCACCGATGGATATCTGGATGTGATCATCTGCAAGAAGGTATCCCTGTTACAGATGTTAAGATTCCTTCCCAAATACAAACGCGGGAGACAGAAGGACATCCCGGACAAGTACATGGAGTACAGGAGGTGCAGGTCGCTGAGGATCACATCTCCCGAAGAATCCCCATTCAATCTGGACGGGGAGACGTATATGTGCAGTGAGGCAGAGATATCGGTGGACCCGGGAAGGATGCGTTTCTTCTATCCCGAGTCCGCCTATGGTACTTCAAAGAAGAAGGATTGACATCACTGCCACAACTACGTGTACCGCTGCGAAGACCCAGATGATCTTGAATTTGGGCTTCTTGGTCTTGTGCCTGAAGTAGTACATGCCTCCGAGCGCACCCCAGGGGCAGATCGCACCGATGGCGATCAACGTGGATTCCGGGATCCTCCATCTCTTGTTCTGCGCCTTCCATTTATCGATTGCATATACGATGAACGCGACGAGATTCAGTATCAGGAATATCAGTGCAGTCAGTACGTACGGATCCATTCCCATACGTCCCGCAACACCTTCCCGATATTAATCCGATGTCATGATCCGCCCCATTCCAGGCTGTCCGATATGTACGCTCTTTTGAGAAGATCCCGGGGTATGAACCTGTCATATTTCCCGGAGCACAGGTCGTACCTGCCAAGATCCAGTACCCTTTCCGGATCCGCCTCGTCCATGTACGAGATCCTGTCCGTGATGCTTCTTTCCGACATGTCGGTGGCTATCTCTATCACATATGGTTCGAAGTAACGCAGTACCTTCACGCCATCCATGTTCTCCAGCATCAGTCTGACGGTACGGAATCTCCTGGATCCTTCCCAGAGATATATCTTCCATCCGGATTCGGTCCCCTTGAAACCGTTCAGGTTTCCGTAGAGGGCGGATGCTTCTTCCAGCAGCGGGCGTGCCGATTCCGACAGATATGTGTCATGCCCTCCTTCTGAGAGTATGAGTCTCATCCTCTCCATGACCTTGCGATGCATATCTGGGACATTGCCCCTGACACCTGTGGCACGCGTTTCGTTCGAGGGTTCGGCCTCCGCTCTCCTACCTCCGGATTCCACTTGCACTATCCTCCATGCGGAACCGTCGATCATGACGATATCGCCCATCTCCGGCACATGGTCCACGGTTCCGATCACCTCTCCGAGATGCACGATCTCCGTCTCGGATACCGCACGGAACACCGTATGGAAGTCCTTGTTGAATGCGATCCTCTCCCCTTCCGGACCTATCAGTATTATCTTGTCCTCGGTCATCGTCAGGATGCGCGTATCGATACAATGTCTCAGAAGGTGTCTGTATTCGCCGCGGGATATGTTCCTGAAGGGATACTGGGACAGTATGTCGCGTTCCAGTTCGGTCCATGTGGCGCCTATTCCCGGACGCAGGTATTCCAGTGTCTGATGCAGAAGAAGCCCGTACGGAAGCCTTCCGGGCTCGGGAGGTTCGCACCATCCCTCCTCGACCGCAAGTTCGGTCTCCGCTATGGCTTTGATCATATTCATGCGCCCGATCATATGTGGCAGATGTCTGTCCTCGTCCTCTCTGCATACTATCGCCATGTTCTGATCGTTGCCACGCCTTCCGGAACGTCCCATCCTCTGTAACAGCGGGGAGCACCCGTGTGGCGAATCTATCTGTACGATCCTGTCCATGCCCCCGATATCGATACCCATCTCCAATGTGGATGTGGACACCACGGTGACCATCCTGCTCTCCGATCTCAGGGCACCCTCTATGTTCTTCCTCATCTCGGGGGATACGCGTCCGTGGTGAAGGAATATCTCCTTGTCGGAACCCATCATCCCGGATACTTTCTTCAGAGACCTGTACACCTTCTCCGCGTTATCCCTGCTGTTGGCGAACACTATGCACCTGTGTCCGTCGGTGAGGCGGAAAAGCATCTTGTAGAATCTCGCCACCGCCGATGTCCTCGGCCCTTTACCATCGAGAGAGTCGGACGGAGGGAAGCGTACGCATGTGATCGCAACGTTCCTGCCGGACACATCCTTCCCGGAGATGAGGGATACCTTGCGATCCCTTCCGGCGGATATCCATTCCTTGGCGGACCCGCTGTCATAGAGGGTCGCCGAAAGACCGATCCTCCTCGGTATGCACTGTGCCAGTCTCTCCATTCTGTCAAGACAGCATAGCAGTTGCAACCCTCTGTCGGAATCCATGAACGCGTGCATCTCGTCAATTATCACAAACCTCAGATCAACGAACATCCTGCGCACGGAATCCGGATCGTTACCGATCAATGCCTGCAGGGATTCGGGGGTCATCTGCACTATCCCTTTGGGATCGTGTTTCATCCTGTCCTTGATGTCGGAACCTATGTCCCCATGCCATCCTGTGACCTCCACCCCGGATTCGGACAGGAGTTCGGACAGTCTTCCGTATTGATCGTTTATCAACGCCTTGAGCGGACTGATGTATAACGCACCCACTCCCTTGGGTGGATCCGTCCACAGTGATGCTATCACAGGTATGAATGCGGCCTCTGTCTTCCCGCTGGACGTTCCTGAGGATATCACGATGTCGCAATCATCCTCTGTTGCGACATCATATGCCGCCTCCTGTATGTCGCGGAAGGAATCCCATCTGTTGCGATGGATATATTCCTTGATGAACGGCGGGAGCTCGTGGAATATGCTCATATCTCGAGATCCATGAACAGGTCGTCGTCCGGGTTGGCGTCGGCATTGACCGTCCTTCCTTTGATGAGGTCGTAGAATCCCTTGTCGGGATTCTGCATCATGGTGTCCATCAGGCTGATGAAATCCCTGGTGATCTCCCTCGGGGTGACCATGCTCGCGGATACCGACGAGGTTACCGCGATGCGGAGATAGTCCTCAAGCATGGGGTCGTCTATGCCGGATGTCCATCCGTGTCTCTGTTCGTACAGCCCTCTGATCGTCCTGAGGAGCACGAATATGTCCTCGTTGCTGAGCGGACGCAGGGTGATCACAGGCCCCATGTAGTTGTCGACATCGTTCTCGTAACGTCCCGCGAACAGTCTGGAACGCAGTGCCTCGTAACTGTACAGCCCCCTGTTCTGATCCTCGATGAATTCGGGCGTTCCGCACAGGTACATCGACAGGTGGGAGGATTTCCCCTGCATTATATCGTTGAGGATCGTCAGCATACGTTCGTAGTTGTTGGAACGGGATACCTTGCTCTGTATCTTGTACAGCACGACACCCTCGTCTATGAACACTATCAGTCCCTTGTATCCTGCATATACGGATATCATGGCTAGAAGTTTGATGATGTCGTACCAGTTGTAATCGTCGGGGATCGACGATACCCCGAGCTCACCCTTGGCATCGCGTTTGGAATCGTATTCTCCTTTGAACCATCTCAACGCATCGGATCCGTCCCCTCCGTCCGAGACGGAATCGCGGTATGATACGATCGCCTTCACCACATCGTGCGCGAACGGCAGATGTACCATCCCTTCCGGCACCATGGACAGGTCGTTCCCTTCCCCCTCTACGGAATCTATGTAATCCCTTACGATGGATTCCAACGCACCTCCGTCCGGCCTGGATCTTACGGCGGTGTTCTTCACCAGTTCTCTGTATGTGGCCAATCCCTCGGATTTGCTGCCGGTGAGTCTGCGGTTCACGGACAGATCCGCATCCATGACGGCGAACCCTCTTTCCATGGCGTTGTTCCTGACCATCTGCATCAGGAAGCTCTTACCGTTACCGTAACGTCCGGAGATTATCCTGAACGCGCCCCCTCCTTCGGCCGTAGCCTCCATGTCGCTCACGAAGGTCTCGGTCTCTTTCCTTCTTCCAACGGCTATGTATTCAAGACCGCGCCTGGGCACCACTCCAGAGGAGAGTGCGTTCAACATCGTCACAAGTGTGCGCTTCGGTATCTCCGGCATCCCAACATCTCCGATACGTCGTCGATGTACTCTGGTATAATCCTTCCGTCCTCGACGATGATATCCTGCAAGAGATCCATGGCGTGTTTGTTGATCTCCTTCTCCATGGTGGTCATCCTGTATCCCACATCGGAAAGATATGCTTCAGCCTCATCGTTCATCGCGGCCATCAGATAATCGCGCATTATCTCGGACAGGGTCTCCGCCAGTACGCCCCATCCATTCCCGTCGTCCGAAGGATCGTCCCCCGTATCATCGGATACGTCCTTTTGGGCAGGCATGGTATCGGCGACCTCTGTCCCCACGGACGGATCGTCCCGTACGGATGTTCCTTCGGGGACGCGCATCATCTCGGTGACGGCTTTCAGATCCTCCTCGGAACGGGAGATCCCGTCCCTGTCCAACGAGAAACCGGATACCGTTTCCGACGGTGACCTCCCCATATCGTATTCGGAGATGCATTCCATCACGGTGGCACGTATCATGTCGTTGCCGCGTTCCGGCATATCGATGCTGTTGTAACGTCCTCCGAGGATCATCTTGGCGATATCGATGATCATCTTACCACCGATACTGTCCGTGAACCCCGTCGGTATCTCGATGGACACCCTCTTGCGCCAGCCGCCGTACGACAATCCGTTGTACACAGGTATGGATATGTCGGACAGTTCGCCCAGCATATCGCGAAGTCCTATGCTCAGCAGTTTTCTGATCTTGCGGTCCACCCTGGAGAGTGCCATGTTGAATACGGCATCCATCCTTCCGTCGGTCTGTACGGGACAGTCCAGATCCGCGACGGCGATGACGGAGTTTATCGGGACGTATCCGACGCTCCCCTCTCCCAGCGCCCTGTATATCTGATACCTCATCAGATCGATGTCGTTCATCAGGAGTATCGGAGGGATCTCGGTCCTTTTCATGATCGACATGGTCACGCACGCATCGCCGACGAATCCGATCAGACGTCTGTTCAGATGATGGTATCTCCTGACCAGGTCCGCCAGTATGCGTATGTCCCTGTGCGGGGCGTCCGGGGATGTGACGATCTCCGATGCCAGCAGGATGACGTATCCGATATCGGTCTCTGGGAACGTACCGTTGCGGACGCAATCCCTCCAATGGGTGTAGTAACCGTAGGATGGGGCACTCAGGCCGTCGTATGTCACATAGGTCCTTCCCGACGGGACATAATCGCACGGACGCCCTCTGTCATCCCTGTATGCTATCACATCCGATTCGGATATGCGGGATGTGATAGAATCCGCAGGGGCGGTCCTGGATAATTCCGCCCTCGCCCTGTCCCTGTCGGGTTTCATCACCTTGTTCTTGGACATCCATTCTCCGATCAGAAATCGGGGTTCTCCGCCAGTTCCTTGATCAGCATGGGGATCATATATCCGGCGTTGAGGTCGAATGCGGGTTCGGGCTGGAGTTCCCTGACGTACGGGGTGTAGTACTTCTCCTTCAGGATGTCCAACAGCTCCTTCTCCGTCTTCCCCGCCCTGAATCCGTAGACGATCTCCTTGGCACCGTCCTCGGCCAGTTTTCTGGAAGAGGACAGGAGGCTCTTGCACCTGTCTCCGGTGACGATACCCGTGTGGGGGATCAGCATGCTGTCTATATCGAGCGACAGTGCCTTGTCGATGGAATCGATGCTCATCTGATATCCCACGAGGTACTGGCAGGCGAGTTTCTCATCGCCGATGTACACTCCGAGCGTCTCGCAGGACAGCAGCAGCTTCTCCTCCTCGGAATAGAAACCGATGGAGCATTTGGTGTGTCCGGGGAATCCGTACACCTTGAATTTGAAGTCCCCGAGATCGATGACGTCCCCTTCCCTGACGACGATGTCCACGCGGAGTTGATCGACGAGGTCCTCGTACTCCTTGACACCGCATATCTGTGCAGCGGCCGCGTTCATCTTCTTCATCGTAGCTCTCGCGCCTTCCCTGACGATGACGTTGGCGGTGTGATCGTTGGCCACCACCTTGACGTCCGGGAACGCCCTGGTGCAGTAAGGGGTGCCGGAGAGGTGGTCGTAGTGGGAGTGTGTGAGCAGGATGTAATCCAACCCCCTGTCGCCGAGGACCTTCTTTATGTTGTCGACGAGGGCGTTGCCGCAGAACGAGAATCCGTCGTCAAGGAGGAAGGTGGTGTTCTCGGACACGAAGAGGAAACCCTCCCCGCCGTTGACCGGACCTACGTTGGTGACTGTATAGTCGACATTCTTACCTTTCACTTCGACGGTCTGCATGCAATCCAATTTGGTATCCATCTGTTCACACCTCTGTATTATGACATTCCCATTATCTGCAGATATATAGGATATGCGAAATAACTCAATCCCTGACGATGAGGGACATCGCCGCAGCCACGGCGGATAACACCGCGCCAATCATCATGGTGATGGCGAATCCCTTCATGAACACGTCCGGTGCGAGCTCGCTTATCTGTACGCCTCCCGCATTGGCGAAGGCGGCGAACAGGGCCGCGAACAACACAGTACCGACGGTGGATCCCAGATATCCGGCCTCGTTGACCATGGTGGATCCCATCTCCTTGCTCTCGCCGGTCGTGGATTCTATCACCCTGGAGCACATGGGGCCTCCGCAGAACGACCATGTCAGACCCATGAGGACAAGTGCGGTTAGATACAACGGCAACACCAGTTCATCCATCATGGCGATCATAACCATCGCCGCGCAGAGGAACAGACAGCTGGCTACGCAGAACCATCTCCTTCCGGTCCTGTCGGACCACCTTCCCACGGGCATCCCCGTCAGCACGGTGATCAGCGGAGGGATGAACAGGAAGGCACCGGATACGGCACTGTCCATACCGAGATAGACGGTCATGTAGAACGGCAGAAGATACAGCAGACCCATGTACACGACATTGACCAGGAAGTATCCCAGAAGGTTCAGGTCGAAGGCACGGTTGCCGAATATCGAAAGGGAGAGTATCGGTTCGTCGCATCTCCTCTCCTGACGTGCGAACAGTATGAAGGATATCACGGATATGGCCGCGGATATACCCACTATCGTCATGTTGCCCAGATTCTCCAGGACCATAACCAACGATATGATGGAGACGAACAGCCATATCGCTCCCACGGAATCCACGTGCGTATCCCCGTTCCTCACGTCGGACGGCATCCTCATGTGGAGCAGTGCCATCAACAGAAGACCGATGGGTATGTTGATGAAGAAGATCCAGTGCCAGGAGAGTACGGAGACTATCATACCTCCCAGTGCCGGTCCGAGTGCGGCACCTATGGAATAACCTATGGTTATCAAACCGAAGGCATAACCCATCTCGGACGGCGGGAAGAACCTCACGCAACACATCGGGATGGTGGCACCCATCATGGCGGCTCCGATACCCTGCAGTATGCGTGCGGCGATCAGTACGATGAAGGACGGGGACAGGCCGCATGCCAGCGAACTCACAGAGAACAGACATATCCCGGCGAGCAGTATCGCCTTGACGGATATGTTGTCCGCGATGCGCCCGAACAGTATCATCGTACCGGCCATCATCATGAAGTACGCCACGGACACCCATGACGCGATCGCTATGTCCACTCCCATATCGGATGCTATCGTGGGCAGAGCAACCGCCACTATCGTTCCGTCCAGGCAGTCCATGAGCCCGACGAATCCCAATAATACCAACAGTATCTTTCCGGAGGTGTCCATCGCCCGTGGTAGAGCGGGCCGATTTATATCGGTTTCCTTCTTTTTCACTCCCTGCGGCTCATACGCTCGGTCACCGAACGTATGCGGAACACCGGATTCTGGGCACACGGTGTAGCATATCCCACCGTCCTTTCCGCGGGTCGTACGATCCTGTACCGGATCCATGTCACAGATATGCTCCGATATGATGGATATCATAAGGAGGGGATATCCCATCTGCACGTCGCGAATGGAAGTTAGGTGCACCTCTATGTATACGGGGGGTATTCCGCCCAATCGAATAAGCCGTAAATATGGCGGATGGGTTGGTAACAGAAGGGCGTTCGTATGTCGGATGTATGTGCAGGCGATCTGTCGAAGGACAACTATTCCTTCCAGAAAGTAGTGGCCGTATTGGGTGTCACGCTGATGACGATCAAGTTCATAGCGTGGTATGTCACATCATCCGTATCGATCCTGACGGATGCCCTCGAGAG
>JAEDGA010000044.1 GCA_016297775.1 Candidatus Methanomethylophilaceae archaeon | reverse complement strand
ACCGCGATAGCCAATTACTCGGTGGGACGCATAGCCATATCGAAAGGTAGGAGGAACCGCTCCATGGCCCTCGTCGCGAGCGGTAAGCATCTCTGTTCGGATACATACTCCTCCGTGGGTATCATCGTCGGATTGTGTCTGATGATCGCATTCGATGCCATGGGATTCGATTTCTGGTGGCTGGATCCCGCGATCGCGATGCTGTTCGGTGCGATCATCCTGGTCACGGGTGTCAAGGTCGTCAAGGACTCCTTCGACGGTGTGATGGACAGGATGGACGAACAGACCGTGAACGATGTCATAGGGATTATCAACAACAAAAGACACGATCACTGGGTGGATGTCCACAACCTCCGTGTGATAAAGTACGGCCCCACGATCCACATCGAACTGCACATGATCTTCCCGAGGCACATGACCGTCGAGGAACAGTACGTCGAGATAACTGAACTCAAGACGGAGGTCACCAAGACGTACGGGGATTATGTGGATCTTATCGTCATGGGTGAGCCCTGCAAAGATCATCATTGCGAACATTGCTGTGCCAGGGTCTGTTCCGATCGCGAGATGGATTTCAACGGGATGATCGAATGGGATATAGACACGGTCACCGATGTGACATCGGATCATTCCGAATCTCATTTTAGCAACGGAAAGAACAAAAATAACTAGTACATCAGGTCGACCGATGACATCAGACATCCCCGTTAAGGTACAGGAAGTCGGCCTTGAGGATTGGTACGGCTCACTCAACGACATGGACCGTGTCAAATTGAAGAAGTATATCGATAAGGCGGATACATCATCCGTGTTCTCATTCTTCCTCTCATTGATAAGGGCAGCCATCGCGGATGAGAACTACAGATTCGGCCTCACACTCTGCGTGGCGACCAGCACCATGCCCTTCGATATGTATCAGAGGTTCCTAATCAACGAGGAATTCATCGATGTCCTGGTCGGAAGGGAGATGTACAATGATGCCAAGAACGTCTGCAACATCAACCTGGAGATCTTCCCCGAGATACGCGGCAGGATCGAGGAGGAGAACGGAGGCAAGCTCCCGGAGAGACTCGCATTCCGCAACAGGTACATCGACGTCATAGTAGGCGTAGAATACGCTTACGACGAGGCGTTCGAGATGCTGAAGAAGTACAATTCCATGGGTATACTCACAGACGAGGATCTGGAGTACAGGACCAACAGCATCCGCACTCACAGGCTCCAGAGATCCTTCGATGGTGTTTACACATACAGGAAGAAAGGTTCGGAGAGCTGATTCAATCCTTCTTCTCAAGGACGGATCTCCATGCCACCATGGGGATCACGTCCACCGCAGGTTCCTCGTAAGGGTGCACACGTTCGATTATGTGCAGGACCGTCCAAAGGTCATACTCCTTCACGGCGAACTCTATCCTCTTCTCCGGTACGCGGGTGATGGTATCCTGCTCCCCGATGTACGGTTTGGAACCCTCCACCGGCACCCAGGTGCCGATAACATCGGATATAGTGAAACAACGCCTGTATCCGGGATAGACGGGGTCGACGACCTCGTCCAATGCATCCATGAGGATGTCCGAGAAGTCCGAAGGGATGGATACGGCCACTTTGAAGATGTTGTCCGCCATGTGTGCCAGATGGTTTACAAACGATATAAACTCAGTAGTTGAACGTCTTCCTGAGTTGGTTCTTCAGCATGGTGGTCTGTTTCTTCAGCCATGTTGTGGCCAGCCATGAGGCCAGGAACGGGATCGGCGGTGTGCAGTAGATCCCTCCGCCTATCAATGCAGCGGCCTGTTTAGCAGGGGGCAGGGACAGCGTCTTCTGTACCAACGGATTGTCGTCGTTGGGATCGAGTCTGCCCAACCATCTTTCTACGATCATCTTCATACCGTCGGTGACGACCTGAAGACTCCACTGGGACTGTGTGAACACGGGTGCGGGACGTCCGCATGCCTTGGTGGTCCTGGACAGTATGGCCTTGCGGAGGTCGTCCTCTCCCTCCCCGGGGAATTCGGTCCATGTGTATCCCATGGTGTAGACGGAATGTGCATCGCTGGCACCTATCTCCGCCCATCTTCCGGGATTGTCGCGGAAGCATCCCATGGCCATGTTGTTGGTCCAACCGTCAACGTGTCCGCCGTTTATGGTCTCGATGCCGTCCAGGTCAAGTTCGTTGATCTTGTGCCTCAGACATCTGACATAGAAACTGAACGGATGGGGTGCGATGGCGATCCCTCCCTGGGACCTGATCTCGTCTATGGTCTCCTCGGCACTCATCTCGGGTTTGATGAATTCGTTGAGCCAGAGTCCGATGACCTCTCCGTCGGCGGTCATGATCTCGTCGCCTACGACCACGTCTATGTCCTTGAGGGTGCGTGCGTACCTCTCCGCACGGAATGCCCCCTTTATCTCGCTGTGGTCGGTGATGCACACGACACTCATACCGTGCTTCCTGGCACAGTCCACCTGTGTCTCTGGGGATGCCACCGATTCCGGGAATCTGAGGACCTTGTAGTTGGTCGTTCCGGAATAGAATGTATGAACATGTGTATCTGCTTTCGAAATCACTCAATCCCTATCATTTTCGGGGTATATGAATGATTCTTTTTGGGAACAGTTCCATTTGTGAATCAATATTCAATAAATACATTGAGGGACATCTATTGGCATGGACATCGCATTGATCGGCATACCAATCGGTATCGTCCTCCTCTACTTCGGTTCTAAGTGGATGGTGGACGGCGCGAAGAAGATCGCACTTCTTTTGGGAATATCCCCTTTCGTGATCGGACTCACCGTGTTGGCATTCGGATCCTCCGCTCCAGAGGCGATCACTTCTGTGGTGAGCAGAGGTACGCCGTCGCTGATCGTCGGTAATGTGGTGGGAAGCAACATAGCGAACATCGGTCTCGCCATCGGTCTCGCAGCGATAATATGTCCGCTCGCATGTTCGTTCAAAGATACGAAGATCGAGATCGCCGCCATGATCATTTCCGCATTGATGATGTTCGTATTATCGCTCACCGGTACGATAGGTTTCCTCTCTGGAGCACTCCTCACGGCTTCCATCTTCCTCTTCGTGTACATAGTGTACAGGCTTAGGAGGGATGAGGAACACGATGAGGAGCCGGAGGTCGTGAACGATCCACTTTGGAAATGCATACTTATGACCGCACTGGGTCTGGCTCTTCTCTATTTCGGTTCGGAGGCCTTCATCGGCGGGGCCAAAGCGGCGGCCACGATGTTGGGCGTGTCCGATCTTCTGGTCGGTCTGATCGTCGTGGCCATAGGTACATCGTTGCCGGAACTGTGCATCTGTCTCATGGCTGCATACCGCAGGGAGACCGATCTTGCGGTCAGCAACATCGTCGGAAGCAACATATTCAACTGCCTGTTCGTTCTGGGCATCGGTGCGTTGTTGACCGATATCCCGATCGCCGACACCGTGATGATGTTCCACCTTCCCGTGATGATAATCATGACATTGATCATGTGTGCATTCATCTACAGGAACGATGGAATAGGAAAGAAGGCCGGTATCTTCCTCACCGCCATATACGTCGTGTACATAGCATTGATCGCGATCAATCCGGCATTGACGCTCTGAAGCCCGTCGGGATTTCCGACGGGGTTCAGGCGTAATAATATTCGCCCTTGGATTTCTGTTCCCTATCCAACCTGGAGTCGGGCTTGTTGATCCTGGGTCTGTGGGATTCGGCATCCCTGCGGAAGGTGATGTCAACGGCTCCGAGGAACTTGTTCATACCATCCCTCATGTCGAAGGGCCCCTCTCCGAGACCCTGGTGACCGGGGTCTCCGCCGAACACCATCATGGAGTCCGAGACCATGTCCAGGAAGTAGATGTCGTGGTCGACGATCATTCCGCTCTTACCGCTCTTCTCCATCATGCGCCTGATTGTCCTGGCGGTGTTCATCCTCTGGTTGGAATCGAGATACGCGGAGGGTTCGTCCATGAGGTAGATGTCCGCCTCCTTCGCAAGACAGCAGGTGATCGCAACACGCTGGAGCTCTCCTCCGGACAGGTTCTTGACCTTCTTGTCCATCAGGTACTTTATCGCCAGAGGCTCCAGTACCTCGGTCTCGAAGAATCCGCTCTGCATCATGTCGAACGCCGTGGAGAACAGGAGGTCCCTGACGGTACCGTCGAAGTCTGCGGAGATGTACTGCGGTTTGTATGATATCTTGAGCTTGGTGTCGAGTTTTCCGGAATCGGCATCCATGGCACCGGCAAGGATCTTGACGAAGGTGGTCTTACCGGTTCCGTTGGGTCCCACGATACCGACGGTCTCTCCGATCCTGACCGCACCCGGGTTGACATCCAGTTTGAATTCGCCGAAGTCCTTGGTGAGTCTGTCGAACTCCACAAGGGTGGCGGTGTTCCAATCCCCTCTGGGCGGGGATGCGGTGAACTCGATGGGCCTCTCGCGGAACCTTATGTTCTCCTCGGGCAGGTATCCGTCCAGGTAGACGTTGATGGCCGTCCTGACCTGACGTGCCTGCGTGAACACTCCGTAAGCTCCCTCGGAACCGTATACGACGTTCACGTTGTCCGCGAGGAAATCGAGAAGGGCCAGATCGTGCTCGATGACGACCACCTGCTTCTCTTCGCTCAGTTCCTTGATGAGACGCGCTACCCTCACCCTCTGATAGATATCGAGGTAGGACGAGGGTTCGTCGAAGAAGTACACATCCGCATCCTTCATCAGGGTGGCAGCGACGGAGAGTCTCTGCAACTCACCTCCGGACAGTTTGGATATGTCCCTGTCGAGCACCTCCGTGAGGTCCAGCTTCTCTGCGGCCTGCTCGGTGGTCATCCTCTCCTGTACCTTGTCCAAGAGATCCCTGACCACACCTTTCACGGCCTGGGGGAGTTTGTCCACGTACTGCGGCTTCATGGCGGTCTTGATCTTCCCGTCGTAGACGTTCTTGAGATACTCGTGCATCTCTGTACCGGAATAATATGCCAGCACATCTTCCTTGGAGGGAGGCGCATCGTACTTTCCCAGGTTGGGGATCTCGATACCGGACAGCATCTTGATGGCGGTGGTCTTACCGATACCGTTGGGTCCCAGGATACCGGTGACGATACCCTTCTTGGGTACCGGCAGTCTGTAGAGGCGGAACATGTTCTCGCCGTACTGGTGGACCATCTCGGTCTTCAGCTCGTCGGCGAGACCGATGATCTTGATGGCATCGAACTGACACTTGTTGACGCAGATACCGCATCCCTGGCATATGGTCTCGGAGATGATGGGTTTGCCTCTCTCGCCGAGGGTTATGCACTCGGTGACTCCCGTCCTCATGAGGGGACAGAAGTTGATGCATTCCTTGTTGCATTTCTTGTTCTGGCATCTGTCGTAAAGAACCGCGGCTATCCGCATATCGCGACCAATAAGGAGGTTCTTTATAAACATTCACACGACAGGTACGATACGGTGCCTTTTGTCCGGTATCCTTGTCTGGTGTATGCTCCGCCCGGAGGGGGGAAACTTACAACCTTATATAGTAGCTGGATATCGTTGGGTGTCGGAGGTTTGAGTCGATGGATAAGAAGACAAAGGATGTAGAGACCCTTCTTGGAAATCCCAAGAAAGCGATGATGGCGATGGCGATCCCTGTTATAATCGCGATGGTCGTGCAGAACGCCAACAACCTGATCGATACCGTTTGGGTGGCAGGTCTGGGAACGAACGCTCTCGCTGCTGTAGGGTTCGCATTTCCGTTGTTCTTCATCATAATCAGCATCGGTAACGGGATCGGTGTCGGTTCATCATCCGCCATTGCAAGGTTCATCGGTATGGACGATAAACGTTCCGCGGACCGTACCGCCGGTCAGGCGGTGATCCTGACGTTCGTACTCAGTCTGATCATGGGTGTTACGATGCTGATATTCATCAGACCCATGTTCGAGGCGATGGGTGCAGGCATCTATGTGGATGACTGTATAGCGTACTTCACGCCCGTTCTTCTCACGTTGCCGATAACCATCACCGGTGTGGTCATGGCCAACATCCTTCGTTCCGAGGGTGCGTCCAAGAGGTCCATGTACTCCCAGATCATGGCAGCGGTTCTCAACATAATATTGGATCCGCTGTTCATCTACGATTACGGTCTGGGTCTCGGTCTTGCCGGAGCGGCATGGGCCACCACGCTGTCCATGTCCATATCCACGTTGCTCCTGGTGTACTGGTACTTCGTGGAGAAGAGGACCTACCTCAGGATTGATTTCAACGGATTCAGGCTGGATAGGGAGCTGGACAGGGCGATCTTCCGTGTGGGTCTTCCCGCATCCATGGAGATGATCGTCATATCCGTCGTATCGATGATCGCCAACATCATAGTCACCGATGTGGATCCCCTCAACGGTGTCGCGATATACTCCTCCACATGGAAGATCATTCAGGTCGTGATGATCCCCATCATGGGTATGGGTTCCGCCGTCGTTCCGGTGTGTGCGGCCGCATACGGACTCCGCAGATACGACAACATCAAGGAAGGGTACAAGTTCGCGATATTCTCCATCACCGCCATAATGGCGGTCGTGCTGGCGGTGGTTCTGTTCGCTGCCGATTATATCGTGACCATGTTCACGTACACGGAAGGTACCGCAGTCCTGAGGGATGACATGGCATACGGTCTCAGGATCTCGTGCATATTCATCATCCTGGTCCCCTGGGGATTCGTCACCGCCGGACTGTTCCAGTCCCTGGGTATGGGTATGAAGTCACTCATCAGCACGATGGTCAGGAACTTCATCATGATCCCCATTGCAGGATACATGGCAGTCACCTTCGGTACCCTCGAGGCGTTCTGGGGCGGTGTGGTCATCTCGGAGATACTCGGTACGGTCTTCATCGGACTCTGGGGTCTTATGGTGCTCCGTTCGCTCCTCAGGGAGCGCAAAGGGGACGTGCCTTCCAAGGTCGTTCTCTGAATCCTCACACCGTCATGGGTAAGGAACGGGCGAATCAGTAAAATACACGCGTGCGCATGGGTGTGCGATCATATGTCAAAAGTACTAGTCTGTGTCGCATGGCCTTACGCCAACGGTGTCATCCACCTCGGTCACATGGCGGGATCGATCCTGCCGCCCGATATCTTCAGCAGATACAACAGATTGTTGGGCAACGAGGTGATGATGGTCGGCGGTTCAGATCAGCATGGTACACCCATTACCGTGTCCGCGGAGAAGGAGGGTGTCTCTCCCGAAGTCATCGCCGACAGGTACCACGAGATCAACAAGAAGGCCATCGAGGACATGGAGGTCGAATACTCCCTGTTCACGAAGACCCATTGCGATAATCACATCGAGGTCGTGCAGGACGTGTTCCTCAAGCTCCTCGAGAACGGATACCTCACCACTCACGAGAGCAACCAGTACTACTGCCCTCAGTGTTCCAAGTTCCTTCCTGACAGGTACGTGGAAGGTATCTGTCCCGAATGCGGTGCGCAGAAGGTACGCGGGGATCAGTGCGATGCCTGTGGAAAGACCTTCGAGACCGGCGATCTGAAGGATGCATACTGCGTCCACTGCCACTCCGCACCGGAGATCCGTCCCACCGAGCATTATTTCCTCAAATTGGGCGATCTCAACGACCGTCTCCTGGATTATCTCGCCGGCAAGGAGTGGTGGAGACCCAACGTGCGTTCGTTCACCACGAACTGGCTGAAGGACGGGCTCCACGACCGTGCCATCACGAGGGACATGGAGTGGGGGGTACCCATCCCGATGGAGGGTTGGGATTCCAAGGTTATCTATGTCTGGTTCGATGCGGTCATAGGATACCTGAGCGCATCCAAGGAATACTCGCAGATAATCGGAAAGCCCGATTACTGGAAGGAGTTCTGGATGGATCCCGAGGTCAGACACTACTACTTCCTCGGAAAGGACAACATCCCGTTCCACTCGATCATATGGCCGTCCATCCTCATGGCGTACGGCGGTCTCACCCTCCCGTACGACATCCCGGCCAACGAGTACCTGATGTACAAGGGCGGCAAGTTCTCCAAGAGCAGGGGCGGTGCCATCGATATGCCCACCGTTCTGTCCAAGTACGATCCCGACATCATCAGGTTCTATCTTTCGATGGTCATGCCGGATACCCACGATTCGGAGTTCTCCTGGGAGGATTTCCAGACCAAGGTGAACACCGAGCTCGTCGGCAATCTCGGAAACTACTACCACAGATGTCTCAGTTTCACCAGGAAGAACTTCGGATCCGTTCCGCAGTCCGAGGGCGTATCGGCAGAGATCTCCAAGGCGATCGCGGATGCGTTCTCCGAGTACAGGTCCTGCATGGACGGATGCGATTTCAAGAAGGCGATCAAGGTCGTCATGGAGCTTTCGCACTTCGGTAACAGATATTTCGATTCGATGAAGCCCTGGGCCCTCGTCAAGACCGACAAGGATGCATGCGGAAAGGTCCTGTATGACAACCTTGCGGTGGTGAAGGCACTGGCGATAATGGCATGGCCGTTCATGCCGAAGGCATCCGAGAGGATATTCTCGTTCATGGGTCTGTCCGATCTCGAGGGATGCGGATATGCGGCGATAGATGTAGCACCCGTGTCCGGTACCGAGCTTGCGGATCCAGTGCCGGTGTTCTCCAAGGTGGAGGTGCCGAAGGAGATCCTGGATGCGGAGAAGGGCATATTGGACGGTAAGGCCGAAGAGCCCAAGAAGAAGGAGAAGAAGGAAATGGTCACAGTATCGGATGGTCCTTTCAAGGACTTCAGGAAGTTGGACATCAGGGTCGCACAGATCACCAGTATCGAGGACCACCCGGATGCGGAGAAGCTCTACCTGATGAAGGTGGATGTCGGAGAGGAGAGGCAGATCGTCGCCGGACTCAAGGCATACTACTCCAAGGAGGAGATGCTGGGAAGGAAGGTGCTCTGTCTGTACAACCTCAAGCCCGCTAAGCTCAGGGGACAGAGGTCCGAGGGTATGCTGCTGGCGGCGGACGACGAGGAGATCGGAGGTTCCACCGTTCTTCTGTTGAAACCATCCGCGGATGTCCCCAACGGCACCAAGATGAACTGCGGAATGGACAGTTCCGAATCCAGGATAGAGTACAAGGACTTCACCAACGCCATATTGAAGGTCGGATCCTTCAAGGATGGAAAGGTCAACGTGGGCGATGTCCTGGATGTGGACGGGGACTCCCTTCCGGAGCGTATCGCGGTCGTCGTAGAGGATGGCAAGGCGGTACCGGTCTCCGACGGTAACGGATGCTATGCGACCGTGGACCGCGAGATCACAGACGGAGCAAACGTAAGATGAAAGCGGATCTCCACGTACATTCATGCTATTCCGAGGACGGGCACTCCAAACCGCAGGAGATCATAGATGCCGCGGTGGCGAGAGGCATCGGCTGCATAGCCGTCACCGATCACAACGAGTTCCGTGCACATCTGGAGATGGACGATGACAGGGTGATAATCATCCCGGCGGAGGAGGTATCCTCCAAAAAGGGTCACATCCTGGCGTACGGCATAGACAGGTTCATTCCGAGGGACATGGGTGTCGTGGAGACCATAGATGCCATACACGAGGCGGGCGGAATAGCCATAGCCGCCCACCCGTACAGGTATCATTCCGGTCTCGGGGAGGAGAACATCGTTCCCGAGTTCGACGGTGTGGAGGCACTGAACGGGAGGTCCAAGAAGAAGGACAACGCCCGTTCCAGAAAACTCTCGGAGGAGTTCGGTCCGATCACCACGGTCGGCAGCGATGCGCACACCCCCGATCGCGTAGGCGATTCGTGGATAGTCGTGCCTGACAGTTGCAGGACGTGGGAGGATGTGGTCGAAGCCATAAAGGGCGGTCTCACGGAGATGTACAGTGTGGACCGTACCCTTTGGCGTACCTTCAAGTATGTCGTCAAATCGGTTACCATGTGGTTCCTGCGCGGATTCAAACGTATGTGATTTCGGGCACGGCATGCTTCCAAGGTGATCGAATCTTTGGGGTCGACGGATCCGAAGGCGAAGGAGATCCTGGTCATCGTCAGGAGGGGATGACGATCCTAGATGATATCGGCGCATTTGACTATCCCATGTTGGATTCGGTTGTCGATACGACCCTCCGTCATTGAGATCCGAAGTTCATTTTTCTCTTTGGTTCAGTAGCCAGTGATAAGGCCAAATTTGGGAGCGATATTGATGTTCATTGGTCATGAAAATCAATGGAACCCGCATAGACAAGATCTCCATGTTCGAAGTTTATGGGGTAGTCTTACATCCTCTATTCGAAGGACCAGAAGAAGGAAGGTAACATCCTGTTCCTGCCGTTGTACATAGCGATCTGTATTTAAGATGATGCAAAGATACGGATGCAGACAGTTCAGATGAACATCAGTGTGTAGATGGGGAGGTATGTGAT
>JAEDGA010000043.1 GCA_016297775.1 Candidatus Methanomethylophilaceae archaeon | reverse complement strand
GGAGTCCTCTTCGGTCCCGCCAAGGCGGCCAACGCCGGTGGAGTCGCAACCTCCGCACTGGAGATGTGCCAGAACAGCGCAAGGCTCTCCTGGACCTTCGATGAGGTCGACGCAAAGCTCAAGGACATCATGGTCAACATCTACAAGCAGGCGTCCGAGGCCGCAGAGAGGTACGACATGAAGGTCGCCGGAAAGCTCAACCTCGTCGCAGGAGCCAACATCGCAGGATTCGAGAAGGTCGCCAACGCCATGCTCTGGCAGGGCGTGTCCTACTGATCCTCTGAAACGGGGTGCGCAAGCACCCCTTTCCCAAACACCATGCTTTCTCCGATAAATACGATGATCCCGATATCCCAGACATGGACGCATCCGTCAGGGACGCAATCGTACGCGAGGTGAGGGACAGGTTCTCCGGCGATTCCGGAGGGCATGACATCGAGCACACATTCAGGGTCGTACGCAACGCCATGCACATATCCTCGATCGAGGGCGGCGACGCCGACGTGATAGAATTGGCCGCCCTTCTGCATGACACCGACGACAGGAAGCTGTTCGGCGATACGCATGGCGAATGTCCCTTCGCCAGGAGCGTGATGGAGAACAGGTTCTCCGATGATACGATAGAGCATGTGGTGTCCATAATAAACAGCGTGTCGTTCAAGGGAAGGGACACCAGGGCCCCGGATACCCTGGAGGGCAGGATAGTACAGGATGCGGACAGATTGGATGCCATCGGCGCCGTAGGCATCGCCAGGGCATTCGCGTACGGCGGAAGCAGGGGAAGACGGATGTACGATCCATCCGACCGTCCCAGGACGGACATGGATGCGGAGACGTATTTCTCCAACACCGGCACCACTATCAACCACTTCTACGAGAAACTGCTCCTTCTGAAGGATATGATGAACACCGACACCGGACGTTCCATGGCCGAGCGGAGACATACGTTCATGGAATCGTTCCTGGACGAATTCTATCGTGAATGGGATGGAGAACAGGTACCCAAGAGACGGTCGGGTGTCCTTTCGGACGTGCAAGGGAAGTGACCATCTCTTGTGTTGGTGGATAATGGGGATTGATGTTATTTAACCTATTTGCACAATCTGGATGATAAAAATGTATCAAAATATACATTTTGATACTTTGTTCCATTTATAATTATGTATGTGTAGGATATGTTGCAAAAAATTCCCGGCAATTCGGGATATTTCGTGTACTTTATCCATAATGTGAAGGAAAATGCGACGTTCCGGACATCCCGGAACGCAGGTCGGAAAATGTTCTGTCGGAGGGCCGTCAGGCCCTCCTGGTACCGGGATCAGAGGGATACCATGTTCCTGAGGACGGTCTGGAGGATTCCGCCGTTCTCTATGTAATCCACCTCTGCGGGTACGTCGACCCTGCAGACGGTACCGAACTCCAGTTTCTTTCCGTTCTTGTACGCGGTGACCTTCACGATGCACTTGGGCTCCATGCCCTCGAGCTCGATGTCGTACACCTCGGAACCGTCGAGTCCCAGGGATTCCGCGTTCTGTCCCTCGAGGAACTGCAGCGGGACTATGCCCATACCGACGAGGTTGGATCTGTGGATCCTCTCGAAGGATTCCGCTATGACGGCCTTCACTCCGAGCAGGTACGGTCCTTTCGCGGCCCAGTCCCTGGAACTTCCGGTACCGTACTCCTTTCCTGCGAGGACGATCAGCGGGGACCTGTTCTCGATGTATCTCCTGGATGTCTCGAAGATGGTGTCCCTGATCATCTCTGGCCTGTAGAGGGAGCTGCTGCCCTCCACCTCGGGGGTGAGCTTGTTCCTCAGCCTGATGTTGGCGAAGGTACCCCTCACCATGACCTCGTGGTTTGCCCTCCTGGATCCGTAGGAGTTGAAGTCCTTGGGCTCCACTCCGAGGGATATGAGATACCTTCCCGCATCGGATTCCTCGGTGAAGGATCCTGCGGGGGAGATGTGGTCGGTGGTGATGGAGTCGCCGAGGCTTGCAAGTACGAAGGCCCTGTCGATGTTCTTTATCGCGGGTTCGTCGTAGATCTCGTCGAAGAACGGGGGGTTCCTGATGTAGGTGCTTCCGTCGTCCCAGCGGAACAGGTCTCCCTCGGGAGCGTCGATGGCCTTCCACCTGTCGGATCCTTCGAAGACGTTGCTGTACTGTGCGATGAACGTCTCGGATGTGACGTGGTCCTTCATGATGGCCTCGATCTCATCGTCGGTGGGCCAGATGTCCTTCAGGAACACATCCTTGCCGTTCACGGTACCGAGGGGTTCGTTCTCCATGTCTATGTCGATCCTTCCCGCGATGGACAGCGCCACGACCAGGGGAGGGGATGCGAGATAGTTCGCCTTGACTTTGGCGTGGATCCTTCCCTCGAAGTTCCTGTTGCTGGATGCCACTGCGGCGGCCACCAGGTCGTTGTCATCGATCTTCCTGACGATCTCGGGGTCGAGGGGACCGCTGTTACCGATGCAGGTCATGCATCCGTATCCGGTCACGTGGAATCCCAGCATCTCCAGGTACTTCAGGAGGCCGGATGTCCTCAGGTACTCGGTGACCACTCTGGATCCCGGGGACAGGGATGTCTTGACGTAATCCTTCTTGACCAGTCCGAGCTCGGCCGCCTTCTTCGCCACCAATCCGGCTGCGATCATCACAGAGGGGTTGGCGGTGTTGGTACAGGATGTGATCGCTGCGATGGCGAGGAATCCGTCTGCGAGACCCTCGGCCTCCTTCCTTTCCTTCACACCGAGCGCTTCCAGGGTGTCGGCGAAGCTGTCCTTCAGCTTGGACAGGGGGATCCTGTCCTGAGGCCTCTTGTGTCCCGCAAGGGACGGTTCCACATCGGCCAGGTCCAGCTCCAGCATGTCGGTGTATTCGGCCTCTCCGTCGTACCAGAGTCCCTGCTCCTTGGTGTACTTCTCGATGAGGTCGATGTGCTCCTCCTTCCTTCCGGAGAGCCTGAGGTAATCGATGGTCCTGCCGTCGACGGGGAAGAATCCCATGGTCGCACCGTACTCGGGGCCCATGTTGGCGATGGTGGCCCTGTCCGCAAGCTCCAGGTTCTCGTAACCGGGTCCGCAGAACTCCACGAACTTTCCTACGACACCCTTCTTCCTGAGCATCTCCACAACGGTGAGAACGAGGTCCGTGGCTGTGACCCCGGGTCTGAGGCTGCCCTTCAACCTGAATCCGACCACGTCGGGGAGCTTCATGTAGCAGGGCTGTCCGAGCATGACCGCCTCCGCCTCTATTCCCCCTACACCCCATCCGACGACTCCGAGACCGTCGATCTGAGTGGTGTGGGAATCGGTACCGAAACAGGAATCGGGATATGCCACCTTACCGTCCTTGCCATCCACGCAGTGGACCAGCGGGGACAGGAACTCCAGGTTGACCTGGTGGCAGATACCCTTTCCGGGAGGGACCACGCGGAAGTTCCTGAAGGAGTTCTGCGCCCATTTGAAGAGGGCGTACCTCTCCTTGTTCCTCTCGAACTCTATCTCCTCGTTCCTCTCCTGCGCGTCGGGGCATCCGGCGACATCCACGTGGATCGAGTGGTCTATGACCAGATCCACGGGTACGAGGGGGTTGATCATGGACGGGTCCTTGCCCATGTCGGCGACCGCGGCCCTCATGGATGCCAGGTCGACCACCGCCGCACCGCCGGTGAGATCCTGGAGGAGGACGCGTGCAGGTATGAACGGGATATCGGAATCGCCGTTGTCCTTGGCGTTCCAGGATGCGATCCTCATCACATCGTCGTCGGTGATGAGTCTTCCGTCCTTCTGTCTGAGAAGGGATTCGATGAGAACACGGATGGAATAGGGCATCTTGGAAAGGTCCTTCACGACACCCTGCTTCTCCAGCTCCCTGAGGCTGTAGATGGTGACATCTCCCTCCGCGGTGGAGAGCGTCTTCCTGCAATCGGCGATTTCAGTCATTGGATTCCCTTTATCGACATTTTATATAAATACGCGCGTGTGCGCATACCTTTGCATGTATGCGGGCGATACGGCCAAATAACCGCGTACCCATCCCCTGTGCGATGAATCCAAGGAACATCCCTCTGCTGTGCGACTATTACGAATATACCATGGGTAACGGATACATCGACAACGGTATCGCCGACCGCATGGTGTACTTCGACATATTCTTCAGACGCACACCCGACAAGGGCGGGTTCGCCATATTCGCCGGTCTCGAACAGTTCGTCGAATACATACGCGACCTCAGGTTCTCCGATTCGGACATAGAATTCCTGCGTTCCAAGGGCATATTCTGCGAGGAGTTCCTCTCCTTCCTGAAGGATTTCCGTTTCACCGGCGACATATGGGCGATTCCGGAGGGTACGCCCGTGTTCCCCGGGGAACCGTTGGTGACCATCAGGGCAAGGGCGGCGGAGGCGCAGCTGCTGGAGACCTTCTCGTTGCTGACACTCAACCACCAGTCCCTCATAGCGACCAAGGCCAGCAGGATCGTCCGTGCTGCCGAGGGACGCACGGTCATGGAATTCGGATCCCGCAGGGCACAGGGTACCGATGCGGCCATATATGGCGCGAGGGCGGCATATATAGCGGGATGCGGAGGCACCGCGTGTACGGTCACCGACAAATGGTACGGCGTACCCGCCAGCGGGACCATGGCGCACTCCTGGGTCCAGATGTTCGACAGCGAATACGATGCGTTCAAGGCGTTCTGCAGTACGTATCCGAAGAGACCCATCGTGCTCGTGGATACATACGATGCTCTCGGAAGCGGGGTTCCGAACGCGATAAAGGTGTTCAGGGAGCTCGGCATCACAGAAGGGGGCATCCGTCTGGATTCCGGCGATCTCGCGTTCCTCACCAAGAAGGCGAGGAGGATGTTGGACGACGCAGGTCTGGACAGGATAAGGATAACCGTATCCAACTCTTTGGACGAGTGGATCATCAGGGACCTGATCGAACAGGGCGCATGCATAGACGCGTTCGGAGTGGGGGACAATCTCATAACCTCGCACAGCGACCCGGTGTTCAACGGGGTGTACAAACTCGCCGCGGTTGAGGACGACGACGGCAACATAATCCCGAAGATCAAGATATCCGAGTCGGTGGAGAAGATCACCACCCCTCATTTCAAGAAGATCTATCGTCTCTTCGACGGGGACGGCAAGGCATTCGCGGACCTGATCTGTCTTCACGATGAGGTCATAGACGATTCCGAACCTCTGACCATATTCGATCCGTCGGCCACCTGGAAGAAGAAGACCCTCACCGATTTCAGGGCCAAGGAGCTGATGGTCCAGATATTCAAGGACGGGGAGCTCGTATACGACCTGCCTTCGCTCAAGGAGATCAGGGAATACAGCCTGTCGCAGGTGGATCTGCTGTGGGACGAGGTGAAGCGCTTCTCCAACCCCCATGCGTACTACGTGGATCTGTCGCAGAAGCTGTGGGACATCAAACAGGATATGATCCGCAGGTCCAGAGGCCAGTGATCATACGAACATCATGGTGTACCTGTCATCCTTGTTGACGGGCATCAGCTGCTTCAGCGCACCGTCGTGCTGGTCCACGGTGTCCACCGCCATCTTCAGCAGGGACATGATGATGTCGGCGTTGGGTTTCACGTCGATGTAGATGTAGCTGTAGCGGTACATGACCCATCCGTTCTCGGGATCGATCACGAACGCGCCCATGGCGGTCTCGTTGTTCAGTCTGTTGATCTCGTTCAGGATGACCTGGAAGTTGTCCTCGGTGGCGTCGAATGCGAGTTTGCATCTGAACTCGACGGTACCTTCGGATACGGTGATGAATACCGTGATCGGCAGGTCGTCCCCCATCTGCGGTGTGACGATGATGAAATTCGCGTCATCGGCCTTGTATTCGATGCCGTTGGCGTCAAATATCTTGCGAATCTTCTTGTACAGGGATTCCTTGGTATCCCCTTTTCTGCCGAACATGTCACACCATACGTCTTGGATGGATAATAAGCTTACTGGGATTTGATATTAATACGTCATTTGACGAACAACAACTTCGACATGGTTATATACAGATATAATATTGGTCGGGATATGACGGAGGAGCTTAAGGAGAAGATAGCGGGAGAGATCACGCTGTCCAACGAACCGGGCATGACCATCCGCAAATGGCGCGAGGAGTTCGGGTTGTCCCAACACCAGCTCGCCGAGGCCATGGGGGTGTCCCATTCCGTCATCAGCGATTATGAGTCCGGGAGACGCAAGTCCCCGGGTGCGGGCGTCATCAGGAAGCTGGTGGATGCTCTGATAAGATTGGACCTGGAGCTCGGTTCCCCCACCATATCCAAGTACCTTCCGGAGAGGTCCTTGGAATGCGTGATCGCGATGGGGGAGTTCAGGAGCGGCATCCCCATGGATGTGTTCATATCGGATATCTGCGGACAGAATGTCAATCCCGACAGACTGCCGTCCCGCATGGTGTACGGATACACCATCGTGGATTCGCTGAAGACCATCTTGCAACTGAGCTCCAACGATTACATGAAGATCTACGGATGGAGCACCGAAAGGGCTCTCATCTTTACTGACGTCCATTACGGACGTTCGCCCATGATCGCCATAAGGGCGCACCCGCTCACGCCGGCACTGGTGGTATATCATAGGCCGGACGCGGTGGATCCGTTGGCGGTCAAGCTCGCCAGACTGGAGGGCATACCCCTCGTCACCACCGGATTGGAGGTGGAGAGGATCGTCGAGAAGCTAGAGAAATACAAGGAAGGGATATGATGGATGTAGGAATCGTGAGTTACGGAGCGTACATCCCCAGATACAGGATAACCCCCGCCGAGATCGGCAGGGTCTGGGGAGTGGACGGAAAGGCCATGGGCAAGGGACTTCTGATACACCAGAAGTCGGTACCTTCGCCCGACGAGGATGTCATCACCATCGCCACCGAGGCGGCGAGAGGCATGATGGCACGCGTGCCCGATGTGGATCCCAAGGACATCGGAGCCGTCTATGTGGGATCGGAATCCCACCCGTATGCCGTCAAACCCACCGCCACCATCGTGGCCGAGGCCATCAGGGCCACCCCGGCCATGACCGCCGCGGACATGGAATTCGCATGCAAGGCAGGTACTGCCGGTATCCAGGCATGCATGGGTCTCGTGGGATCAGGTATGGTGAAGTACGGGGTGGCCATCGGGGCGGACACATCCCAGGGTGCACCCGGTGACGCTCTCGAGTATTCCGCATCCGCGGGAGGTGCCGCATACCTGATCGGAAGCGAGAACATCATCGCCAAGATCAACAAGACCCTCAGTTTCACAACCGACACCCCTGACTTCTGGAGGAGGGAGGGACAGCCCTACCCCAGCCACGGAGGGAGGTTCACGGGTGAGCCCGCATACTTCAGACACATAACATCCGCGGCGAAGATGATGATGGAGGCCATGGGTACCACACCCGAGGACTACAGGTTCGCGGTGTTCCACCAGCCCAACGGAAAGTTCCCCACCAGGGTGGCCGCACAGCTCGGATTCACCCCCGAACAGATCGAGAGGGGACTCCTCACACCCCACATAGGCAACACGTACAGCGGAGCCGTACCTCTCGGACTCGCATCCGTATTGGACGTCGCCGATCCCGGGGACAGGATCTTCGTCACATCCTACGGTTCCGGTGCCGGAAGCGACGCTTTCGACATCACCGTCACCGACGCCATCAGGGAGTACAACAGGAGCGCGGCGAAGACGGTGGCGGAGAGGATGGCCAACACCGTCGAGCTCGATTATGCGAGATATGCGATGTTCAAAGGAAAGATCGTCATGCCGGAGTGATAGGATGAGAGACGTAGCAGTTATCGGAGTAGGGGTCACCAAGTTCGGTGAACTTTGGAACAAGTCCTTCAGGGAGATCGGTATCGAGGCCGGTATCAAGGCGATCGCCGATGCCAACCTCACCGGTGCGGAGGTGGACGGTGTGTTCGTGGGCAACATGTCCGCGGGACGTTTCGTCAACCAGCAGCATATAGACGCACTCATCGCGGATTATTCCGGATTGAGCACCAACAACGTTCCCGCAGTGCGCGTGGAGGCCGGAGGGGCATCCGGAGGGGTCGCATTCAGGCAGGCGGTCATGGCCGTGGCATCCGGTATGCACGACGTGGTCCTCGCCGCGGGTGCCGAGAAGATGACCGATCTCGACGATGTCAGCGGCAACGCCATCCTAGATTCCACCGCGGATGCGGAGTGGGAGGCATCCATGGGAGTGACCTTCCCGTCCCTCCATGCCATGATCGCCAACAGGATGATCCACGACGGCATCGCCACCAGGGAGGAGATCGCATCGTTCGCCGTGAACAGTCACGCACACGGTGCGTTGAACCCCAACGCACAGTTCCGCAAGGCGGTACCCATCGAGACCGTCCTCAGGTCCGGACCCGTGGCATCCCCGTTGGGGGTTTTCGACTGCGCACCCATCTCTGACGGTGCCGCGGCCGTGGTCATCTGTCCCCTCGAGAAGGCGAAGGAGTACACGGATTCCTACGTCAAGGTGTCCGCCGTATGTCAGGCCAGTGACACCCTAGCCCTCTTCCAGAGGGAGGACATCACCACCTACGGTGCGACCGTAGCCGCATCCAGGAGGGCCTACGAGATCGCGGGAATCGGTCCATCGGACATCTCCGTGGCGGAGGTCCACGACAATTACACCGTATCCGGTATCATGGCCCTTCAGGATCTGGGATTCTTCGAGAGGGGAAAGGCCGGCAAGGCCGTTCTCGAAGGTCAGGTCGCGTTGGGCAACAAGCTTGCGATCAACACGTCCGGAGGACTCAAGGCACGCGGACACCCCATCGGAGCCACCGGAGTGGCCCAGATCGTGGAGCTCGCGGAGCAGCTCAGAGGATCCGCGGACAAGAGACAGGTGGAGAACGCCAAGTACGGACTCGCACAGTCCGTAGGAGGTATGGGTTCCGCTGTCACCGTCAGCATTCTGGAGGCGATCTGATGGCATCCGTAGCGAAGGAATGGAGGGAGATCCCCGGAAGGTACAACCTCGAGGGATCCAAGTGCCCCTGCTGCGGGAAGGTCTACTTCCCCAAGCGCAACATGTGTCCCGTATGCCGCAGGGAGAGCATCGGGAAGATGGAGAACTACGACCTCTGCCGCAAGGGTACCGTGTACTCGTACTCCATAGTGTACGATGCACCGGATTTCGCGGACAAGCTCAAACCCTACGCGGTGGCCATGGTGGAGACCGACGACGGCGTGCGGATATCCTCGCAGCTGGTGGACGTCGACATCAACGAGGTCAGGATCGGTATGAGGGTATCCGCCGTACTGAGGAAGATCAGTTCCGACGGACCCGGCGGAATCATCCGCTACGGATTCAAGTTCGTCCCCGAAGAGTGATATTTCGACCATGAGGGCGGATGCATACCCGATACGGGGTGCATCCGTCCAAACCCTCCCCCTGGGGGAGACTGACAACCCACTTATCGACAACCCGTCATGTGGTCATCATGAGGTACAGGATCGGAGAGTTCTCAAGACTCGGAAAGGTATCCGTGAAGACTCTGCGTCATTATGACGAGATCGGACTGCTCAAACCCGGGTTCGTGGACATTTTCAACCGTTACAGATACTATCTCCCGGAACAACTGGCGGATCTCTGTGCGATACGCAGATACCGCCGTGCGGGACTGTCCGTGGATGAGATATCGCGCATCCTATCCGGAGAGGATGCGGCCCCCATCCTTGCGGAGCGCAGACGCATCACCGAGGCAGAGGCGGAATCCGTATCGGAGAGACTCAGACTCCTGGACCTCTTGGAAGACGAAGGGATCGATATGACATACGATGTCGAAGTGAAGGAGATACCCGGCTTCACGGCCGTATACAGGAAGGGAAGGATAGACACATATGCGGATCTGACCGGTTTCGTGATGGGATTCGCACAGATGTGCAAGGAGACCAACCCGGGACTGGAATGCACCGAGGACGACTACTGTTTCGTCACCTACGACGATCTGGAGTACAAGGAGAGGGACATCGGACTGGCCTATTACCAATCGGTGAAGTCCGCGGGTACCCCGGCCGGAGAGATCGGATTCAAGGATTTTGACGGGGTGTTGGCGGCTTGCGTCGAACACAGGGGTTCGTACGACAGGCTCGGAGAGGCATATTCCGCGATCATGCAGTGGATGTCCGAGAACGGTATGGAATTGGCCGACAGTCCCAGGGAATGCTATGTGCACGGATGCTGGGATCGTGAGTCCGAGGACGACTACCTGACGGAGATCCAGTTCCCCATAAAGAAGGGAGAGTGATTCAAACCTTTTCGATATCCAGCATGGCAACGGTCTCCAGCGCCAGATCGCGGAGGTCGATGTTCATGCCGGAGGCGTCGAGGCCCATGGCCTCCGCTTTCTCCGGGGTGCCCTCCAATAATTCGGGGCACTCCTTCAGACCTATGCTCTCGAGATCCGGATCGTCCACATCGAACACCGCAAGCACGAATTCGTCCGAACCTTCAGGGGGACGCATCCTCTTCAGTGCTTTAGAGACCTGTCTTTCGCCGGATACGTACATTATCGTCTCGGTGAGGAACGTCCTGGATCTGTTGCGACCTTCGTCGAATGCCCTCTCGGCATGTTCCGCGGCGGAGATCACCTGTTCGGGGCAGTAGACATATAGGGGATTCAGTACGATCACATCCCCTCCTTTGGACGTGAGATGTTCCACTATCCTCTCCAATCCGCATCCGCCTTTAGCTCCGATGACGGTGACCGCCCTCTTCATGGAAGGACAATCCGCTGATGGATATTAAGCGATTTTCATCGTATACTCCTATATGTCCCATCGAATGCAGTCTTTATAATCTGGAGCCGATATGATATCGGCATGGAGGGGAAGGGTTTGAAGAAAAGGATACCTATCGGAGTGGATGATTTCAAAGAGATCCGTGACGAAGGATACTATTTCGTCGACAAATCCGAATTGATATCCGATATATTGTCCGAAAGGAACAAGGTGTATCTTTTCACAAGACCCAGACGTTTCGGCAAATCTCTGAATCTCTCCATGTTGGACGCATTCTTCAATCTGA
>JAEDGA010000088.1 GCA_016297775.1 Candidatus Methanomethylophilaceae archaeon | reverse complement strand
TCTAGGACGGTTATGATATCGGCATGGAGGGGAAGGGTTTGAAGAAAAGGATACCTATCGGAGTTGACGACTTCAAGAAGGTCAGAGATGGGGATTATTGTTTCGTCGACAAATCCGAATTGATATCCGATATATTGTCCGAAACTGAAATCCTCGACCGAATGTAGGTAGAGTTGTACTACTACATTTTTCTTTAAATATCTATCATGCCGAGTTTATATAGTCTTTATATATCGACGGCTTTATATAATATACCTACAATATAGGTATATGCCCAAAGTGTTCTATGTGCAGCGCGGAAAGAAGAGATACGCATACACGAGCACGTCCGTATACGAGCCAGGAAGCAAGTATCCGAAAACGGTGAACGAGTATCTCGGAGTATTGGACGAGAACACCGGAAAGATAATTCCGAAGAAAAAGAGAGCTGCGGGCGATAATCTGTTCGAAAGCGACAGCATCTCCGGCAAAAGACTGGGCGGATCATGGTTCCTTCTGAACCTTGCGGAGCAGATAGGATTGAGGGAGGATCTGTTCAGATCCTTCGGTGCAGAAGGCGATGCCGTCCTGGCCTGTGCGATAGCACAGGCACTGTCCGGAGGACCGTTCACGGATGTGGAGGACACCATGAACGGGTGCATGGTCAGGGAGCTCATGGGGATAAGAAAGAGCTTCACTTCCCCCCGGATGAGCGAGATGACACGTATTCTGGGTTCCGCGTTCCATAATACGGAGAACCTGTTCGAGAGACGTCTGGCAAGAGCAGGCGATTCGCTCAGTTACGATCTGACCTCGGTGTCCACACACAGCAACATAGGCGGATGGGGCGAATGGGGATACAATCGCGACGGGGAATCGCTGAAGCAGATGAATGTCGGGCTGATCACCGACAAGAAAGGGGTACCGGCGATGTTCGAACTGTATCCCGGTTCCGTATCCGACGTGTCCACCCTGGAACGTACTGTGGACAGGGTGAAGGAGATGGGCAAAGGTGACTGTGTGATGGTGATGGACCGCATATTCGGTTCCGCCGGCAATCTGGAGTACATGATCGCCAACGGCTATTCATTCGCCCTGCCCGGGAAGAAGGGTACGAAGTGCGTGAAATCATTGATCTCCAAATTGGTGAAGAGAAGACACGATGCCGATCTCTGGAGGATGCACGACGGTACTGTGTACACCGTCCTGGAGGCGGAGGTTGCCATCGTACCGAAGAGGAAACCCTCTGATGAGGGTGAGGATTCCAACGATACGAGGGAATACGAGCTGGTGCTGGATGATGACGAACGCTTCCGTGATGTGCCTGAGGACATGAGGATGAAGGCTTATGCGTGCCATGATTCCAGGAAATCCGCAGAGGATCTGAACACACTGATGGCCGCGCTCAACGGCATAGAGCAGAAGCTGAGGAAGATGGACCCGTATGCGGCGATGAACGGACTGAAGAAGATCGCAGGAGGGTATGCGAAGTACTTCGATCTGTCCGTCATCGACGGGAAACTGAACATCGAACGCAGGAACAATGCCATGTCGTTCGCGTACAACAGGGGCGGGACATTCGTCATGTTCTCCAACGGTCTGGATTCATGGGACGACATGATGGCATGCTACGACTGCAGGACTTACGTTGAACAGGCGTTCGATGCATTGAAGAACGAGCTGGACGGAGGGAGGTGGAGGGTATCCGACCCGGAGACGGCCAGAGGCCGTCTCATCATAAAGTTCGTGGCACTGATACTGTGGTGTACGGTATCGGCAGAACTGAGGAAGGAGAAGAAACCGGAACCCGTCAGAACCGTGCTGCAATCCTTGGATAATATCCTCGCGGTGGGTTCCGGGGACAGATGGCGCGTGCTGGAGATCACCAAGAAGAACCGTACGGCGATGACCTCATTCGGCATCGGAGTGCCGGGCAAGTTCGTTGAGATCTCCGACAGAATGTACATTCCTGAATCGGTCAGGCGCGAAGCGTTAGGAAATTCGGATTGACATACCTACAAATGCCGAGGATTTCAGTT
>JAEDGA010000042.1 GCA_016297775.1 Candidatus Methanomethylophilaceae archaeon | reverse complement strand
ATGTAGAGGGATTCGAGGGATTGAAACTCGGACAGTCCAACTCCACCATATGGTTCATGTCCATGTACAACAATGATTACAGCGTTCCTTGCCCGTGGGACGAGGGATCTTACAACGCATGGAAGAACAGCGGACCCTTCGCAACTGCTTGATCCGATAAACCTCAATCAAACTTTTTCAAACACTTTTCACATACGGTGAAACATAATGGATTCCTCAGCCTTCAAAGTATATGCCACGATAGCTCTTCTTGTTTTGGGAGGTGCTTCTTTATTTTTGATAGACACCAGCCACTCAGTGACAAGATATCAGTCTGAAGGTGTCGGGATCGATTTTCAGGAATGGGATGTGACCTGGACGAACATGGATTTCAAAGATCACCCTACATCCAAGAGTGCATTGGAATATGCGTGTGATTTCAACGGTTTCGATCTGCAGTACGATTCCGAAGGTAAGGTCGTCAAGATATCCGACAGCGTGGCCGATGAAAACACGCATTGGAATCTGTTCGTGATAGAACCGGGTAGTTCTGAATGGAAGGTCCTTTCCACACCGTACGATCAGGATCTCTCGAAGTATACTGTGGCGATATGGGCATATCGTGCGGATGGGGAGGTACCCACGGTGGCCGTGGACGGGACCGGATCGTCCGTGTTCGGATATCCTCAGAAACGCAGATCCATCACATTATCTCCCTCCCTTACGGAGATGATGTCCGCAGTGGGAGGGATAAAGACCCTTGTGGGTACGGACAAATATAGCAATTATCCGGAAGAGGTCCTCAGGATGAGGGCGGGTGGAGATATCGCAGTCGTGGGAGATTATACCACCCCAAATTTCGAATCGATAATGAAGGCGGATCCGGACGTGGTCTTCTGCGACGGATCGCAATACAATCACATTCAAATGGTCGAGCGTCTGAAGAAGGTCAACGTATGTGCCATACTGATGTACGAGGGTACCAGTATAGATACCATCATGGACAACATCTACCTCATGGGGCGCGTGATGGGTTATTCCCTGGGTACCGAGATCATGCTCGGCGATCTCAAATATGCGATGGACTCCATGATGACCGTTCTGGATACATCTTCGTCCGCACAGACCCGTGATGTAATGATCTCCCTGTCCGGAGATATGTCCCCGTGGGTATCCGGATCGTACACCTTCGCCGGAGATATCGTGACCTGCATGTACGGAAGGAACGTGTTCTCCGATATGGACGGATGGGTGCACATCAATTCGGAGATGGTCATCAAGAATAATCCGTCCGTGATAATCATTCTCACCACCGATTATGGTGCCACACAGTCGGAATATGACATATTGATCTCTTCGCTTTCCAGGGAATGGAAAGGAACGGACGCTTACAAGGATGGAGAGATATATCTGATAACCGAAGGTGCCGGAGAGATGGCGCAACGTGCAGGACCCAGATACGCACAGTTTGCAGAACTGGTGGCACGTATACTCAATCCGGACGTGTTCGACGACATCGAGATGGGAAAGTTCATCGGTGATGATTACAGGAATTATTTGACATACACCAAGACCTTGGGGTGATGCGGTGAAGCATAGCGGAATTTTATCAACATTGGTCGTACTCACATTGCTGGTCACCGCAGTGTCTGTACTGTTCGTTACCGATTCATCTGCGGAGGGGAGCGGTAACTACCTCCTCGTGGATGATGGGGATGGGAACACCGAATGGGTCCATCTGGAAGCTGCGAGTACATTGGATGCTGCGATAGCGTCCGCACTCAGTTCTTCCGGAAGGGAGTATTCTTACAATCTCGGTGAGGTATCCATTGATAGTATCTCATCCGTGACCATCGGAGACACCGATACCGGGGGGTCGTTCACCACTGCCGGTACCACCGGTGTGACGGTGGAATGTTCGTGGAGGCTCTACGAATGGGGGACCTCGTGGACCCAGGTGCCACTCAGCAACCTAGGTCTGGTCTATTCGTCCGGAAGTTACGCACTGGGATTCTACCCCGATGGGATTGTCCCAGTAGAGACTCCGTCCGACCGTACCTCCTGGACCATGATCAGGGGCAACTCTCAGCAGGAAGGCTCACAGGATACTGTGACGCAATCGACCGAGAAGATGGAGGTCAAATGGAAGAACAGTACCGGTACCCAGGGAGTATACGGTTCGATATTGTATGCCAACGGATATGCGTTCATCAAGTACGGTACCGGAGCAGGTATGAGTGCCACCGGCGGAGATGCAAAACTCACCTGCTGTACTATGGACGGTACGGAGGTGTGGACATTCCACATTCCCGGTATCGCGTATTATGAGACCGTTACTCCTGTGATCCTGGGTGATTACATCTACACCACCAGCTGTCTGGGATTCATCTTCAAACTCCCGTGGAGGACAGGGCCCGGTGTGAATGATTCCGATGTCACCATTTTCGGCAATGCACCCTATGTCAGGGATGATGTGATCGCCAAGTTAGGTGCCATACCCTACGAGACCGGCGCAACGCTCACAGGTAAACTATACTCGACCGGACCCAGCAGCCTCATCGCCAACTCTGGATCCATCTATCTGAACTCGTCCAACGGTATGACCTATTGTTTCGATAAGGACCTCAATCTCATATGGTCCCAGCAGAGATACGGGCACTCTTACTACATCTCGCCCACCGTCTATGACAACTATGTCTTCACCGGAGCATTGAACGGAACATTGTATGTGTTCGATAAGAGGACGGGGGACAACATAGCATCCGAATTGGTCTATGAACGTATCATCAATGGAAAACCATACGGTAATGTCGGAGCACCAGCTATATTGAAGAACGGGTCACTTTTTAACGTCATAGTTCCGTTCACCGACGGAAGGGGTATGAGCAGTCAGGTCGGAGGTGTCGCGATATATTCGTTCAATGGGACAGCCCTTACGAAGATCTTCTCCACGGACAATGTCGGCGTCACATCCAATTACATGCTCCCGATAGACAATTCTACGTTGAGGGGAGCAATATTCGCCAGTTCCGATGGGGTGTTCAGCATCACTACAGACGGGGCCCTCACATTGATCAACGATTCCATGGCGGAGATCCATGCGCCCCCGGTTATGGTCAACGGCGAGCATATCTATTTCGCCAGTTACACCGCCGGAAAGCCGGTATACGTGACTGATCTTGATGGAAAGATACTGTCCACGCAGAATCCCCCGTTCGGAGTTTCCAGTTACAACATGAGTCCTGTCCTCGTCATCGGAGATTACATGTTGGTGGGCAACGACTCCGGTATGTACTGTGCATATGGTGTCATGGAGGCGTATGTGGAGCCCACCACGGAGACCGAACCATGGTGGAAAGCATATGCGATTGCGGCGACGGTGTTGATCATCGGTCTTGCAGCGGTGTATGCTGTGCTGAGATTCGGTTTCAAGAAGGAGAAGCCGTTCGAATTCATTGGGGAATCAATATCACATTATCTCAAGAGCGAGGACTATACGCACAACACAAGGAGCAAGCACAGACTGTTGATCGTCATAGTTGTAGGATTGATTGCTTCTTTATGCATGTTCGTGGTATCATTGGCATCCGGACCTTCCGTTACGCTCTCGATACCCGAGACGTTCTCCGTACTGTCATCGGCAATTGCCAAGGGCGGGGAGAATCTCACCTACGAGGAGATCGTGATATACAGTTCCAGACTTCCGAGGGCGATAGTAGCGTTCGCAGTCGGAATCGGATTATCGATAGCTGGATCCATCTATCAGGCGATAATCAGGAACCCTATGGTCGATCCATACATCATGGGTGTTTCGTCAGGAGCAGGTACCGCCGCGGTCGCGGTCATCGCGTTCGATTTCACATTCTTCGGACTGTTCTCGTCCCATTCGATATATCTTACCGCGATAGCCGCGATGGTCGGAGGCCTCATAGCGTTCGGTATAACCATGCTCCTTGCGGAGAAAGCGGGGGGTTCGTCGCTTAACTATGTCCTTGCAGGTATCGTCGTCGGTCTCGCATTCGGAGCGGCTCAGTCCCTGATGATGTCCATGGCCGGAGATCAGGTATCCAACGCACTCACGTGGTTGTACGGATCCCTGGCGAACATCTCTTGGAACCAGGTCGGTATAGTGGTGATACCCGCGATGGTGATGTCGCTGGTCCCGCTCATATGGGCGAAGGAACTGAATCTGGTGCTGTTGGGTGAGGATCAGGCCAAACAGATGGGTCTGAACGTCCACAGGTTCAACATGCTCATGCTGATCCTCGCATCCGTCCTTACTGCATTGTGCGTAGCATTCTGCGGTATAATCGGATTCGTCGGATTGGTCATCCCGCACCTATGCCGTATGATCCTGGGAGGGGATCACAGGTTGGTCCTTCCAGCATCCATCGTATCCGGAGGTTTCCTGATGATGCTTGCAGATTACGCGGCAAGGATGATAATCATCGGTCAGGAGCTTCCCGTAGGTGCGATAACCACCATAATCGGTATTCCTGTGTTCGCTTGGCTCCTTATCAAGAGGGGGAAGATGTATGACGGATGAAGTTACACAGGCCCGCAAAGGCCTTTTCAGGAAGAAGAAGGGCAGGGTCGTCGCAGATGATTCGGACTATGTGGAGAACTGCGCGCGTCCGATAGTTCACGAGTATGTGAAACAGGACGGCTGTGCACCGGGCGAGTCCCCTCTGCTGGAGATCAGGGATCTGCACAAGTACTATGATGATGGCTATCACGCTGTCAGAGGTGTGTCGTACAGGATCGGTTCCGGTCTCCTTGTAGGATTGATCGGACCTAACGGATGCGGCAAATCCACCATGATGAAGTGCATCAACCGTCTCCACGATGCATCGTCTGGAGATATCCTGATCGACGGTGAGAGCGTATTGAACAAGCCTCCGGGGGAGATAGCGAAGATCGTTGCCAACGTACCTGCGGAACTGAAGACCAGTTTCGGTCTCACCGTGTATGAGACCGTCATGCTGGGACGTTATCCCTATCTTAGGAACGTATGGTGGGAGAGTGAGGAGGACGAGACGTTCGTTGTCGACACTTTGAAGAAATTCGGTGTGTATCACCTCAGGGACCGTCCTCTGCATATGCTATCCTCGGGAGAGCAACAGCGTGTGCTCATCGCCAAGGCTTACGTTCAGCAGCCGAGACTCATGTTGGTGGACGAACCAACATCACATCTTGATATGAAGTACAAGCTCGATGTCATGGAGTATCTCAATGCCATGGTCAAGAAGGACATGACCATCTTGGTGGCTGAGCATGACATCTCGTTGATGGCAAGATACTGCGATCTCTGCATAATCATGAAGAAAGGAGAGATCGTGGCCATAGGGAAGCCCAAAGACGTTATAACGCCGGAACTCATTGAGGATGTGTACGAAGTGAGTGCTTCCGTCGGTTTCGATAACGAAGGGGAACTGTACGTCCTCCCCAAGAGATTCAGGGCCGAAGGGTTGGAGGATCGTTTCGAGAAGGAATGAAGATGGATGTTCGGAATGTTTCCAGGAACACCATAAGGGTGCTGCCAAAGACGGTCCACGGAGGACAGGCTTGGAAGTTGAAGGATATAGAGGATTACAGTCACAATCTCAATCCTTTCGGGGCCCCGGATTTTCTGAAGGATATCGTCGATGAGGCAGTATCACAGGTCTGGCACTACCCCGATGACTCATCGCTCGGATTCAGGACCGCGGTGGCGGGCGAGTTCGGAGTTTCTCCCGAGAACGTCATCGCAGGTGCCGGGTCGTCCGACATCATAAGGATGTTCCCCAACACGTTCATGGAACCCGGGGACCGTGTCGTGATGTTCACACCTTCCTTCGCCGAATATACCCAGCAGTGCAGGATATGTGGAGTGGACATCAGATATGTCCCGCTTAGGAAGGAGAACGATTACAGGATCGACCGCGGGGAACTGTCATCCGCGCTTACTGATGATGTGAAAGCGTTGTACATATGCAACCCGAACAACCCCACTGGAAGGGTGGAACCCAGGGAGAAGATCCTGTCCATCGTGGAGGAGTGCGAATCCAGGGACATAATGGTATTCTTGGACGAGACACTTCTCGAACTGGTGGACGGTTACAAGGGCATAACATGTGCTAAGTACGTCAACGATCACACCAATCTCATCGTTGCCGGTTCTCTTACCAAGTCGTTCGCGATCCCGGGCATACGTATAGGTTTCGGTATCTCAAACAGGGACATCGTGGACGAGATGAACAAGGTCAGGATGACCTGGAACATCGGAGCCATCGAACAGCGCGTGGGTGAGGTCCTGATATCTGAGCACATGGATTACGTTCACGACGCATCCAAGGTTTTGCGCAGCGAGGCCGACAGGATGTTCGGGATTTTGAAGGATATGGATTTCCCCGTGAATGCACCCTGTGATGGATTCTTCTATTTCTGCGATCTATCCCCGATCGGATTGGATGCCAAGACATTGGTCTCCAGGATGAAGGATCGCGGATTCATGGTCCGCGATTGTTCCTCTTTCGGTCCGGAATACACCGGCTGTGTAAGATTCTGCGTTAAAGACAAGGAGATGGATGACAGGTTCCTCTCCGCATTGAGAGAAAGTGTGGTGTGATCCTTGGATCTTTGGATTTCTGCCGTATGCATCGTCGTATTGGCGATCCTCATCGACAGGTTCGTCGGAGAGGTGCCCAATGCTATACACCCGCTGAGATGGATAGGTAACCTCGTAGGGTTCCTGGATCGTCATATCAGAAGGACATCCAGGCCCGCCACGGTCCTGAAGGGCATGCTGTCATACCTGTTGGTGGCCGTGCTCTACATCTTCATATCCGTTGCCATATCCGCACTTACGAGACATTTCCTCGGTGAGATCCCGTGGATAATCATATCGGCGTTCCTGTTCAAGGTGGATTTCGCGATATTCTCCTTCAGGAAACACTGCATCCCTATCCAGAGGGACCTCAGGAACGGGGACCTGGATGCGGCCGCCGCCAAGACCCAGATGATCGTCAGCAGGAAGACTGCCGGCATGGATGCCGATCACATAGCATCATCATGTACGGAGACCATATCCGAGAATCTGGTGGACAGTGTACTGTCGCCTACGTTGTACTTCGGACTTCTGGGTCTTCCGGGAGCGATAATGTTCAGGTGCGCCAACCTCATGGATGCGATGTGGGGTTACCTGAACGAGAAGTACGGTGATCTCGGGTTCTTCGTCGCCAAGTTCGACGATGTTCTGGGATTCATAGGGTCCAGGATATCCTTGCTATTCGTGACCGTCGCCGCGTTCATACTTGGGATGGATTGGCGCAGAGTCATACCCATGGCAAGGGCCGGCAAGGATCTCACACCATCCCCCAACAGCGCATGGTCGATGGTCGCATGCGCCGCGGCCCTCGGGATAAGGATGGAGAAGGTCGGGGTCTACGTTATGGGCGAGGGGGACATGCCTACGGCCGATGACATAACAAGATGCTATCATCTGGTGGAACTCTCATCCATCCTGTTCATATTATGCGTCACGATGCCCTTATACGCGTTCATAGGCATCGATATACAGATATTGGCGGAGAGCCTTCTGCTGAGCATCGGAGGATGGTTCTTCTGAGATATGCCGAAGGTACCGATATCGAGTTCGAGACCGAATTGAGATACTCGGGCGGACAGCCGATCCAGGTCGTGCATTTCGCCCATGACATGGACATCCTGTCCTCCGCATCGTATTACGGCGGAAGGGTGACCACCAGGACAGTGATCTTCGCACAGGTCGCCAAGGACTTCATGTGCAGCGACATAAAGGGATACATAGAGACAATATTGGACGATCTGGCACTTCCCCGTGAGACGGTATCATTCCTCACGGCTGCCGAGGTGGAGTACGTGTTCATGGTGGAAGAGGGCACGTATGGATCATGCAGCGAATATGCCGCCGTCACCGCAGGCCTGAGCAATCAGGTCGTCGCCGGGGACGAGTTGCTCGATTGGGAGGAGAGGCACGCCCTGTCCCTGAAGAGGTCCGCCGCTCTGTATCACGCCGGGACCATCAATGTCATGGCGGTATTCCGCGAACCTCTGGATCATTCCGCAAAGGTGAACGCCGTGATAGCGGCCACCGAGGCCAAGACCGCCGCCATGAACATATTGGGATACAGGGAGACCGGTACGACCTCCGATGCCGTTGCGATAGCATCGCCCAAAGGGGATTCCTGTCCCTATGCGGGCACCGGTTCTCCGCACGGAATAGCCGCGGCACGCGCGGTCAGGACCGCAGTCTGCAAAGCACTGATAAGGAGGGACGACTTCCCCCTGGATATCGACGAGGACCGCAAGGCCGAGATAAGGAAGGAGTACGGATTCTGAATGACGGACGATATCGCGAACACATCCGCAGAAATGAAAGGCGGTGCGTTGACCGCATTGAAAGGTATGTTCTCCTTCTTCACCATACTTCCCATCAACATAGAGATGAAGGAGATCGACGCCATGAACCGCATGTTCTGGCTGGTACCGGTCGTCGGTCTTTTCTATGGCCTCCTTGCCGCGGGAGAGGTGTGGCTGCTATCCAACGTGATGGATTCCACGTTGCTGGTCGCGGTGATCACATTGTTCACCATGCACCTCTTCAACCGTTATCTGCACCTCGACGGACTGTTGGATGTGGGGGACGGACTCACCGTGGCCGGTACGCAGGAGGACCACAGGCGTGCACTGAAGGACAGCACTATCGGTTCCGGCGCCTTCGCAACCGGATTCTTCGTATTGATGATAACCGTGGTGGCGATGTCCCAGCTCGGTATCGGTATGCCCATGTGGACGTCCTTCGTCCTGTTGTTCGTTATGTCCGAGGTCCTCTGCAGGAACGCACAGGTCTTCGCTGCGGGATTCGGCATACCCAGCAACGGTATGGCCGGGGAATCCGTCAGGTGTACCGGTGGCAGACAGATGCTATACTCACTTGTACTCACATGCTGTATCATCGCGGTGACAGGATTCGTGGCATGGACACTGCTGGGTCATGATACATATGATTACACTTTCTTCCCCGTCTGCGCTGCAACGGGGCTCCTGGCATCGATCATTTGGGCCAGGATGCTCTCCGGTACGGCGAATCGTAACTTCGGTGCTGTCAACGGGGACATATTGGGTGCCGTGAACGAAAGTACCAGAGCCATAGTCCTGGTACTGTTCGTGGTTATTCTTACGGTGATGATTTGAAGGTAGATGCGTTGATAATGGCCGGAGGCAAGGGCTCGCGTATGGGCTCCAATTCCATAGAGAAGCCTATGCAGATCGTCGGCGGAAAGCCGGTAGTGATGCGCGTGGTCGAGGCCGTACAGAACTGTAAGAACGTGAACGATGTGCTGGTGTCCGTCAGTTCCAACACACCGAAAACTGAGAGGTTCCTCCAAGACCTCGGCGTGGAGACATTGTGCACATCCGGGAACGATTTCATGGAGGATATGCACACCGCGTTCGGGATGCTGAACAGCGAGTTCGTGTTGACTTGTCCGTCCGACCTTCCTTTGATAAGGTCATTCACATTGGACGCTTTCACGAACTTCTTCAGACCGGAGATGGAGTCCGCTATCGCTGTGGTGGAGAAGAGTGTCGTTGTCAATACGGGTATCACACCGTCGTTCACATGCGAGATAGACGGTGGGGAATGGGTCCTGTCCGGTGTATGCATCTCGGACAGGGTTAAGACCCTGATGGGAAAGTATCTCAAAGAGTCTTACATGAAGACCGACTGGGTGGACCTTGCCGTGAACGTAAACACCCCGTTGGAACTTTCTTTGTCAAGAGCCTTCTTCGACAACTGCGATCCTACTCAATGCCAAGAATCTGCCTGTAAAGTCTGTGGACTTCGTCAAGAATGTCCTCGCAGGTTATCTTCCCTGCAGACGAGATGATCGCACCCACGGACGATCCTCCGCATCCGACACCTTCCTTGATGTATCCCCATTCGTAGGCTTGGAGACCCTCGTACGGGCTCTTGGAGTAGTCCATGTTCACGTACACGATCGGGATATCTTTGTCGATACCCATGATGATCTTCTCTATGTCGGAGTTGGGATCGTTGACCAGCCATCTGGTGGTGCCTTGGATGATGTTCCCGACCACGGACCTGTCCATACCGACCGCAACGGCTATGACCGCTGCCATCTGGGTCCCGCCTCCCACAATCACCGGGACATGTTTGGACGCTCCGACGATCATTCCGGCGTTCACGGCTATCATCGGGTCTCCGACACACTCCACGGCCTTCAGGGGATCGTCGGCAAGACTTCCGATTGTTATGCCTGCCGCCTCGAACGCGGTGTTCACAAGTTTGGTCTTCAGTTCCTTCGGATTCTTAGGAGAGCTACTGCTGACCAGATTCTCCTTCATAACACCCATGGCCATCATGGTGGCCATCGCGGTGGTGGTGCCTCCGGCACAGCTCTCGCTGATGATGACGAAGTCATTGTCCTTGGCGAACAATTCCCCGAGGAGGATACCTCTCTCGTACAGCATGCGCACATCCTTCACGGATTTTCCGGTGACGATGGATTCCCCGTACGTGCCTCCGACATCGTAGAACGGGATGTTGGGGACGACCTTGCATCCTGCGTTGATGATATGGTGTTGCATCCCGGAGAGGTTGAGTGCCGAGATGGTGAGCGTGGCAGGCGTGGGGATCCCCCCGGGGTTGATCGGGATGCCCTTCATGCACACGGTCTTTCCTAACACTATCAATTCTGCATCCGCCGCAGGGGTGAACAATGTGAGTTCAGGAGTGTCTCCAGCATCCGACACGCCGGGAATGGTGGATGTGAGCGTGTTGGCAACGGTGCATGTGAATACCCCTCTCTTACCCCATATTCCGGATATGATCTTCTTCGCGAGTTCTTCATTCCCTTTCACGGAAAGGGAGGGAGGTATCTGGAAACCTTCTGTCATCACTCCGGAGATGACGAGCGGGTTAATAATGAGTCCGTCCGGGTCAGGTATGGCGGACTGCGATGTTGTATGGAAGATATTAGAAAACATATCGGTATGATAGATTTTACATCGATATCATATACGATCGGGCAGATTATGCATGATTTTGACTTCGGTCGCATACATCCGGATGGTATCCATACAAAGGCTATTAATATGATGAAAATATACTTGGTTTTACCAAGTGGACGTAGTGTAGTTGGTCATCACTTGACCTTGCCAAGGTTAGAACTCGGGTTCAAATCCCGGCGTCCGCACCATCCTT
>JAEDGA010000041.1 GCA_016297775.1 Candidatus Methanomethylophilaceae archaeon | reverse complement strand
TCTTCGCCGAGACGCTCCGTGCCTCTCTTCTCTATGAGGTGGAGGACATCAGGAACATGATCGAAGGTTCGGTAAGAGTGAATGCCACCGATCTTCCCGAATTCACACCGGAGATGGAGGCAGTCTACGAGGAATCCTGTCTGAAATACGTGGATGCGCTTACCGAAGAGGAGGCACGCGAGGAAGCGATATCCAACCAGGTGGTGCAGGGCGCCATCGATTCGATGTTCAAGGAGATCATGAGCAAGGTCGGCATGGACATCCTCAACCACCCCAAACTCGCAAGGTCCGTCGTCGCGGATACCGACATCCCCTGGATGCTCGCCATGTTCGTGATGGGCAACCCCGCTGCCAAGGAGGCCTACTATAAGGGCACCAACCTTGACAGGAAGGATATCGAGACGCTCAAGTACTACGAGCAGTGAATTGGTGCCGGCGGGGGAAACCGATATATGGCCAACCCGCCATGTACCTTCGGTTCTGCGTAATGGGTCGATACCGACCGCAACGCCGGTACAGTACCGGCAAAGCGGGAGATCTTCTATTGCGTGGGCCGCTTTTCTTAACATCCATGGGGTGGGATCTGTTGGACAGAGAGGAAGCAATAGACAAGATCAGGAAATGTCTGGCACTATCAGACTCTCCGAACGAGAACGAGGCCCGCACAGCACTTCTGATGGCAAGAAAATTGATGGCATCGTACAAGATAGAGGAGAACGAACTGAATGTTGTCCGCAATGACGAACCCGAAGTGAGACTGTCCTCGGTAACCTACACAACGATCCGTGACAATTGGATGCCCAATCTGATGAGGATGTTCTCCAAACGCTTCTGTTGCGAATGTTTCTCCAACAGAGAATATGGACAGAAGACCCGTACCGCATCGTTCGTCGGGTTGCCCAGTGACGTGGATGTATGCGTCAGAGCTTTCGAATACACCGTTGCAGTGATACGTTCGAACTGCGGAGGCGTAAGAGCGAAGAATGACTATCGCGACAGTTATGCCAGAGGATTCATACGCGGTCTCGAGAACGCGTACAAGGCGCAGGATGCTGAACTCGAGGCCATGCTATGTAATGAGAGATCCCTTACCACCGTCATGTCCATACCGGAATCGGTCAAGAAGTATTCTCAAGAACACTTTGTGACCAAGCCCTGGAAGAAGAGATCCTACGATACGAACATACACGCATACACTTCTGGATATTACGATGGGAAGAATCATCTCAACAAGAAGTTGGAAGAGGATCCGGAGGGGATCACATCAAAGAGAGCACGTCTGCCGCCGAAGGAATGATCCTGATCCTCGGATCGGCGGACGACCACAACTCCAACGAACCGCTGCCGGTCATCACACCGGCATAATCCACACCCGCGTCATGTGCGGAACGATAATCGGTGGGACTGTCCCCTACGAACAGCATCTCCGACAATGATACTCCAAGCGCGTCCGCCATATGGTACATGGCCTTGGGAGACGGTTTGGCATCGGACATCCCGAAATCGTCACGTCCGTGAACGGCATCGAAGAAACCAAGCATACCATACTGTGCCAGCAACATCTCGGCGTACTCGTGCCCGGCACGCGTGACGACACCTAGCCTTACTCCCGATTCCTTCAGTTCGGAAAGAGTGTCGATTATACCCTCGAATATGGACGAACCCTCTGCACCAAGCTTCTCGATGGCGAGACATCTATCATCCAACAGTTCGTCAAGATGTTTGCGTTCGGAGGATCTGCCATGATGTTCCAGCCAGTCATATAACGGCTGTCTGGAGGTACGGTCCCGATCCTCCCATATCTCATCTACCGGGAATCCCAGAGGCATCAGAACATAACGGTTGACCTCGTCGAGAGCGAAATGATCCACATCGGTGTTCACCAGCGTACCGTCGAGATCGAAAGCAACGGCCTTGTATCGCACATAGAAGTAATCTCGCAGGACGGAAATAACCGTTTCCCTGCCAACAGATGAAATACGCGCTAAGCGATACCATACACATGGTTGCCCTGGATAAGATACCGATCCCTGTTGCAGGTGTTGCGTTGGGTACCGCGTCCCTTGGCAATCTGTTGAACGCTTACTCCGAGACCGCCCACTGGCTGTGTTTCGGTATCGCGTTGCTGTTCATACTGTTGCTATTGGGCAGGTTGATCGTCGATCCGGAATCCATACGCAGGGACCTCTGTGATCCAGTAATCGCCGGCGTGTCCGGAACGTTCCCGATGGCCCTGATGGTGATGTCCACATACATCTCTGGATCGTATTATGAGCTGGCACTTGCCATTTGGGGATCCGCCATCATCATGCACATCCTTCTGATGATACATTACACAAGAAGGTTCATCATCGGTATGGATATGAAGAAGATATTCGCGAGCACATTCATCGTCTACGTCGGTATAGCAGTGGCAGGTGTGACATCGCCTTTCCTTGATATGCGCACGATCGGTTCCGTGACCGTATACTTCGGTGCTCTGGTACTGATACCTCTGTTCGTTCTGATAACATACCGTTACATCAAATGCCCCGGATATCCAAGACCTACGTTCCCCCTGTTGTGCATCTACACGGCACCGGTGAGCCTCTGTATTGCAGGATACATGCAATCGTTCGATCATATGATGCTGGAAGTGCTGATACCCGCATACATACTCGCATGCGTGCTGTACGTGTTCGGGTTGGTTATAACGGTCAGGACGATCGCCATGGAATTCTACCCCAGCTATGCGGCACTCACCTTCCCTCTGGTGATATCCGCCATCGCATCGAAGAATATGTCCTCATGTCTTGAAGGCAACATGTCCGAGATCGTATCCGTGATATCGTCCGCAGAGACGATGATATGCACCATGGTGGTCGCCTATGTCGTGATAAGATACCTCGCATACATCGTCGGCGCTATCCGTAACGACAGTTGATGCGTGACATCATGACTCCGTTATGAGGACACGATAGAATCGTCAGCGCCCTGCGATATACAGACATCACGGAAATATTGATAATAAATAGGTGGCCCGAAGGCCACCACATATATGGTTTACAGGACCTTCGAAAGGAATTCCTTCAAACGTCCGTTCTTCGGGTTCTCGAACAGTTCCTTGGGAGTGTTCTCCTCAGCCACGCGCCCCTCGTTGAGGAAGACGACCCTGTCGGAGATCTCTCTGGCGAATCCCATCTCGTGTGTGACGATCACCATCGTCATTCCGCTGTTGGCGAGATCCTTGATCAGGGAGAGGACCTCTCCGACCATCTCGGGATCCAAAGCGGAGGTAGGTTCGTCGAACAGCATGACCTCCGGGTTCATCGCAAGCGCTCTGACGATGGCCACACGCTGTTGCTGACCTCCGGAAAGTCTCGAGGGGTGCTGATCCGCCTTGTCGGAGAGTCCGATCCTGGCAAGAAGCTCATCCGCCTTCGCGGATGCCTCCTCCTCGGTCATCAATCCCAATTTGACCGGTGCCAACATGATGTTCTTCTTGACGGTCATGTGGGGGAAGAGATTGAAACTCTGGAACACCATACCGATCCTCTGACGGACCCTGTTCTCATCCACACCCTTGGTGAGTACGTTCTCACCGTCGAAGAGTATCTCTCCGCTGTCCGCCTTCTCCAGAAGTACGAGGGAACGGATGAAAGTGGATTTACCGCATCCGGAAGGTCCGATGATGGAGATTACCTCTCCCTTACGGACCGTCAAGGATATGCCTTTCAGGACTTCGTTGTCCCCGAAGCACTTGTGGAGATCGGTGACCTTGATCACCTCATTGTTATCAGTAGGCATTGTTCAACCTCCTTTCGAGTTTCTTGATGAGGAACTGCAGGACCAGAACGATGACCAGATAGATCAATGCCACCGCGAGGAGCGGGATCAATGCGTCGTATGTCTGTCCTCTGATGATGTCCGCCGCTCTCGTAAGATCGATGATTCCGATGAATCCCGCGATGGACGTCTCCTTCAGCAAGGAGATGGACTCGTTACCGAGTGCAGGCAGAATGTTCCTGATGGCCTGAGGTACGATGACCGACTTCATGGAAGTGGTGGCGTTCAGACCGAGACATCTTGCGGCCTCCATCTGTCCCTTGGGAACCGAATTGATACCGGAACGGACGATCTCGGTCACATATGCTCCGGAGTTGATACCGAATGCGATGGATGCCACCAATACGGGATTGAGATTGGCCGATGCGAATACCACGTAATAGATGAGCAACAGCTGGACCATTGCCGGCGTTCCGCGTATCACGGTTACATACAACTTACAGATTGCGGCAGGGATGACGAGTCTGCCGGTCTGAGCATTCATGCTCAATACTGCGGCGATGAGGACTCCGAGCACCATTCCGATCACAAGTGCGATCACCGTGATCTTCGCGGTGTTGCCGAGACCCGTGATGATCAGCTGATATCTGTCGTTCTCAAGGAAACTCCTCTCGATCCTGTCCCACAGCTTTCCCCAGAAGGAGTTGTCTGTATCATCGTAGTAGGACGGGGTGTTGAGACTATATCCATTATCTGCATAATACTTCTCGATAGCAGCAATCGTACCGTTAGTGGTGAGTTTGGTGAGAGACTGGTTCACCATATCTTTCAATTCAGTGGCATCTTTGGAGAAAAGGAATGCGTATTCGGTCACAGGAGCATCCGTAAGAACATCGTTGATCTCCAGATTGTCCTTGTAGCCTATCATATAGGCCTGTGCACCGGCATTATCCACTATCGCATAATCCGTCTCGCCTCTTTTGACTGAATCCATCGCGTAAATGACCGATGCGTACTCGGTGACCAATGTGGCACCTTTATCTTCTGCATATCCTTTGGCGGCGGAACCAGTAACCACGGCAATCTTCTTATCTGACAGACTGCCGGAATCCGTAGCGGGCTCATCCTTGGAAGAGACCACTACCAGCTTGTCGGTACCGACTGTATTGGAAAAGACAAAATCCTCACCGAGATCGGTCTTACCCAATCCACCCACCGCGATATAGTTGGGGGACTCAGACAATCTCGTCTTGATATCCTTGGTTGCAACATCTATGAATCTGATCCTGTAACCGATATCTTTTGCGACGGCATTCATGATGTCGACATCGATACCTGCACTGGAACCGAGATTCCTGTAGGAATATGGTGCAACGGAATCGCTGATGACGAAGAGCGTAGGCTCCTGGTCGAAGTATGAAGGCGTATCGGTACGGAATCCATTATCGGCATACCATTTGATGATGGCATCGACAGTACCGTTCTCCTTGAGTTTGTTCAGAGAAGCGTTGAATTCAAGGAGGAGTGATTTATCCATCTTGTTGAACACGAATCCGTAGTATTCTGTTTCTGCATTGAGAATATTCAGGATCTTGAATTCATCAGGGTATGCGGCCACCTGTGCACGTGCGACAGGTTCATCGACGACCTCACAATCGATCGTACCGTTGAGGAGTGCAAGGACGACATCCGAATAGGAGTTCATGCGTACAGGAAGTATCCCCAGATTGTCATTAACATAATAGTCCCCGGAAGTACCTAACTGGACACCGATCTTCTTACCGTTGAGATCCGTCTCACTTTTGTAGTCCTTATCGTTCTTTACGACAACCACCTGTTTGATCTCCGCATAAGAATCACTGAAATCGACACTCTTCTTTCTTTCATCAGAGATGGTGAAACCGGAAGCTCCGATGTCGGACTTCTTGTTCTCGATCGACATGATGATGTAATCGAAAGTGTTCTGTTTGAACTGAATATTATAATCTAAATCCATACCAATGGCGCGGATGATATCCATATCGATACCTACGAATTCACTACCGTAGTAGTAATCGTAGGGCGCGAAGTCCGGACTGGTCTCCACGACAATGGTTCTTCTTGCAGCATCGGACTCGTCCGTAGACGAGACCATGATACCACAGGACGACAGGATGAAGACTGCTACCATCATAATGGCCAGTATCTTCTTGTTCATGATATCGGATGAAAAGCAGGTACAGAGATTATAAGTCTTGTTGGACAGTATGATTCAAAAAATACAACTCCGTATACCCTATTACTTAATCCAAAATTACTGTCTCATATTGGACAGATTTTACTCTTAAAGTATAACGCTTAAATCGTTATTGGATGTACGTGATATTCTGGATGCACAGCCATACGCAGAACGGTGACGTACAGCGCACATCCTGTGTCCATCATTTCTTCCATCTTTTCAATGTAGGGAAGATCTTTGCACAATGTTCGCGCATCTGTTCGTTCGTCATACCTGCCTGCGCACCGAACTGCGAACATGCTTCGATGAATTCCTCCATGGTCACATTATGGAGGAACTCCCCGTTATCGTAACAGTATTTGCAATAATCCGAGTTCAAAGAACCGTCCTTGTCCTTTCCGAGAACGGAATCATCAGGCATCGGCATCGCACAACTCTGACAGAATCTGTCGTTGCAGACCAAACATACCCCCTGTATGATGACTGCGTTACCGGATATTAATTGGTAATCTATTTTATTATTTGTAACGTTATTGAAGTTATAATTATGCCGAGGGATCGCCCCCGATACCGCATCGAACCAATGTGTGAAGGAAACGGGAATCGGATATCGGTAAAGAAATTTGAGCCGCCCCCTGATGAGGGCGGCTGGGAAAGGACGGTCACTCCACCTTCTTAAAACTCTCTCCCGATGTCTTGCATGCAGGACAGGTGAGGTCGGATCCCTCGGGTGCCATGAATATGACTCCGCAGTATCCGCACTTGTAGGCTGCCTCACCCTTCCTCTTGCGGAGGAGTTCGGGCTCGTTGCACCCAATGGAATCCAGGATGTCCTCCGCGGCCTTGACTGGGAATCCCTTTGGCGGGTTCTCCAGCATAGAGATGAGGAAATTCTGTGCATTCGCACTCTGGGGGAGCATGTATCCTGATTCGCGCAGGATGTCCTCGGCCATCAGTCTGTTGGACATCTCGAATGCCTTCATGAGACGGTACAGGCCGTCCTTGTCGGTGGATGCGGCGATACCGCGTGCGATATCCTCCTGCTCGGTCTTGCTCTTGGATAGCTTGTCCAAGGAGGCCAATACGCGCTCCCCGTGCTTCTGCTGTGCGGGATACTCCTTAGGCACCATGCTGATGGCACCGGACGGGCAGGCATCCGAACATGCTCCGCATCCGTTGCACTTGGTCACATCGATGATACTGTCCTCGGTATCCGTTGCACCGGTGGGACATACATAGAGACAGAGGCAGTCCTTGGTGCAGAGTCTGAGGTTCCTGTATGCGAACTTCATGCTTTCGCCTCCATCTTCTGGAACTTCCAACTGGGGACCTTGCATACGGGACACATCTCAGGAGGCAGATCTCCGACGTAAACGAATCCGCATATGGTACATACCCAGATCTGTGTATCCTTAAGCATGTCCTCCCCCTCTTCGAGGTATCTCTTCACAAGAGAGTTCAACATCCTGGTGACCTTCTCTCCCCAGACACAGATGCGCCATGCACCCCTGTCCGCCTCCTGCGAACATACCTCCACGGCCCCGGGGTAGTTCTCATTCACATCAGACATGATCCTGGATGCGATATCCTCCACCTTTCCGTCATTGACGGCAGGGGAGATGGAACCGAAGTATTCCGCAAGCTCGGTGAAGGACCTCATATCATCGAACCTGTACTGTTTCTCGCATCCTCTTGCGAGGTTGGAGCAGAGTGCGGACATCTGGGATACGGTAAGGCCCTCCATGTCCTCGAAATCCTCTACAGGCTCCGATATCATCTTCTTCGCCTTTGCATCCTCCACCGGAACGAAATCGCTCTTCAATGCACCGCAGAGGGGACACTTCCAATCGTCGGGAAGATCCTTGAAGAGTGTCTTCTCCTTCTCTTCGTCATAGATATGACCACAGATCGTACAACGGTACTTCAAATATATCACCTGAACCAAATAACGGTATATTTACGTATAACACTTTAGAATTGTACTATGACCATTATTAATCTATCTATATGGTAGAATTAGTATCATAGAAGATGACATAACCGTATGCATGATACGGATGGACCATCGTTTCTATACGGAAAATACCATCCCGTTCGTATGATGCTGCAATTCCTCGAACAAGAGTTCTCGATATGCAAATCCGATTCCGCGAATCTCATGGATGTGGATTCAGAATTCTTGTTCTATTGCAGGACGGATGATGAGATATCCGTTGTCTGTCCGTCATCGGATGTTCCGGAGGATCGCATATCATGCAGGGACGACGGGTGGATGGCGTTCCGTATAGTCGGGACGCTGGATCTGTCGCTCATAGGCATACTGTCAAAGATAACCGGCATACTTGCGAGGGAGAATATAGGCGTCTTCGTCGTATCTACGTTCGACACGGATTATGTGCTCGTGAGGAAGGACAGGGTATCGGATACCGTTAATGTGCTCTCCGAAGCAGGTTACGAGTGGATCCGGAATATGGATCGTGCCTGATACATCAACGATACGGAATCACTCCTGGAACAATCCGCTCAGAAAATGTTCCAGCTCCTTGTAACGTCCCTTGTTCAGGAAATATACATGGTCTGGGCCGTCCCTGCGTGACGATATCAATCCTGCACCCTTCATCTTGCGTATGGCAGCATTGGTCCTGGATTCGTCCATGCCGAACACACCGTCGGTGAACGGGGAGCGGATCTCCTCACGTGCAAGACCGCGGACCATGACAAGGACGTCCCTGTCGGCCAAAGCGGAGACTATGTCGAATATGGGATCGTCGGAGATGCCCATCGGGCCCCTGATGGTAAGACATACGTGCTTGCTGGCTTTCTGCTTCGGCTGCGGATCCATACCCTCCCGGATGGGATATGCCATGATAAGAATATCGGATACATCATCAGTGAACGATGTCAGGGATGTTAATGATGGTCATTCACGGGGCCCGGCCTGTACGGGATCGTCGGGATCCTGACCCTCATCCGAAGGTCTTGGGATGGCTTTCACCAACATCAGAAGACCCAGTACGATAATGCTCCATATAACGAAGAATGCGATCACCGCGAAAGAGGAATCGCCGAAATCCGTTGTGGATGCCGTCAGTTTGTCGAATTCCGGGATATCTGCGTAATAATATGCCCCGGCACCGAAATCCAGACCGTCCACCAGACCGATGCCGTTGACCATCACATAACCTATCAGTATGAGCGCACCTGCTCCGAGAACGATGCCTGCAACCCTCCCGTACCTCATATCAAAGCTCCGGGATGGGGAAGAACGTTCCGGACAGGAGGAACCATACCACGATGAACGTGAGGACGATGTTGAACGCCTGACCGCAGACATACAGCTTGAGAGGTGCACCTCCGCTGAGCTTGCTACGGAGTTCGCGGAAGTTAGTCTCCAGACCTATGCTCAGGAATGCGAGGATGAATGCCCAGTTCTTGTACTGATCCAGCACCTTGTTGATGGAGTTGACCGTATCGAGACCGAACATGGGCTGTACGAGGAAGGATGCCACGATGGATGCCACGAAGAATCCGATGACGAACTTGGGGAAACGCTTCCAGATCTCGGAGACACCCACCTTGGCACCGGCATCACCCTTTCCACGGGATGCGAAATATACCGCCACGGCGAATGCGATGAATCCGATGAGGATGTTCTGGATGGATTTGACCAGGACAGCGGCGGTCTGCGCCTCCTCTCCGAGAGCGGTACCCGCAACGGCCACCGCACCGGTGGAATCGATGGTACCTCCGATGAGTGCACCGCCCATGATGGGGCTGAGACCCAGAAGATCTATTATGATGGGTTCGAACGCCATCATGAGGACGGTGGCGAGGATGGAGATGGATACGACGAGCGAAAGATCGCTCTTCTTGATACCGCTGGCGGCACCTGTGGCAATGGCCGCGCTGGTACCGCAGACGCTGGTGGCCGCGGCCATGGTTATGACCGTCGCCTCATCCTTCATCTTGAAGACGCGCGTTCCCAGTATCCACATAACTATGATGACGATGGGTGTCACACCCCACGCGATACCGATACCATACAATCCGAAATTGAGGATCTTGGAGAACAGGACGGAGAATCCCATTATGACCAGACCGGTCTTGATGTAGAGTTCGGTCTTGATGGCAGGTTTCATCCATTCTGGTGTTCCGACGGTGTTCGAGATGAGGAGACCGATGATGATCGCGAAGAACGCCCATTCCAGATACCTGTTCATGGTGTACTCCGCACTGATGATCCTTACGAGAAGGGCGAGAACAAAAACGGCAAGGAATGCGGGCAGATACTTCTTGACATTCTCGCGCATCAACAATACCGCACCGGAGAACAACACACCGTAGACCAACAGGGTCCTGACGATGGACTCCACCATGGCGGCATCGAACTGTTCGAGGAGACCGGAATCCTTGCCCCATGTAGCGAACTTCGCGGCAGCGAAATCGAAGGCACCCGTGATAACGGATATGGCGGCTATCGCGATGATGATGAACCCGATGGCCATCGCCATGTTGTCCTCAGTCACAAAACGATACTTTACGGGTTCTTTTTCGGATCCGGTCTCGCTCAATCAAATCACTGGCCACGAAAACGGGAAGAGGATATATAGTACTATTGTACCAAATATTCCTTTTTAGGATAGTCGCTACAGACCATTCACCATATTTTGGAAAGAAGACTCGGCAAATGTGATGTTTTTTATCGTTTTTTCTACATCATGATTCCGAGGCCATGAACCAATCGATAACGTTCATAATCTCGATACCCTCATCCGAACCGAGCCCGTAATCATCCAATGTCAGCACAATTTTCGGATGGTTGTCCCTTATCGCTTCCAAGGAATACAACTCCCTCTCACGTGTATCTTCTGAAAGCATCGTCTGACACACCTGATAATATTCAGTCCTTCCATCCTTGGAGGCGGTGAAGTCAACCTCCCTATCCCTGAACGATCCGATGCGGACGGTGTATCCGCGGCGCACCAACTCCAGAAAGACCAGGTTCTCCAACGGCCTGCTGATGTCCGCCATCCCGGATCCCCTCAACGCCACGTTCCTGATCCCCAGATCGGAAGCATAGAACTTGCCATTGGTCTTCAGTACCTTCTTCCCCACGATGTCGTACCTTTCCGCATCATAGAATAGGAATGCCTCGCAGAGCATGGATACGTACCTGGACACCTTGGAGTTTCCGATATTCAGAGTGTTCGCGATGGAATCTATGTTGGTGAGGTTTCCCACGTTGGAATAGAGGAACCTGGCTATCGAATCCAAGGTACGTGCATCACCACGCTCCAACCTTCTGAGGATGTCCTTGACGAGGACTGTGTTGTATATACCGATCAACTGTGCATCACAGAACTCCGCACCTCTGGCCGGATCCACCTCCGGGAGGGCACCGAACCTCAGGTACTCGTTGAACCTCTGTCTTCTATCTCCAGGATGGAGCTCCATGTACTCACGGAAGGACAGCGGGGTCAATTCGATCTCCACATACCTCCCCGATATGTGGGTGGCCAGTTCCGATGAGAGCATATGGGAGTTGGAACCGGTTATGTGGATGTCGCATCTCCTGGTCAC
>JAEDGA010000040.1 GCA_016297775.1 Candidatus Methanomethylophilaceae archaeon | reverse complement strand
GGTCACACGTACATGTTGTCGTTGGAATCGTGTCCCTCGTCCGCCATCTTGCGGACGGTGTTCAGGTATTCCTCGCCGAAGCGTTTCATGTTCACGTATCCGTATATCATGGCCACCACGCATAGGGCCAGCAATACGCACATCAATACCATGACATCCGTCTCGTATCCGGGATAGATCATCAAAACCACGATCAGTATCGCAGCGATCTCGGAGTTGAAGAGGGCGGGTCTCAACGCGCCCATCCTCTCGATCTCCTCGGTGATCAATGAGATGTAGCCCACATCGCTCTTGACGGCATTCCACTCTCCGAGGGAGTTCTTCGGGATGTCCTCCATCTTGGTGAGCAGTCTCAATGCCGTGTACTTCTTGTACTGTCTCGCGGAGCGTGACAGGGTGATGAATATGGAAGGTACGGAAAGCAGCACCATCATCAATGTGACGATTACCAGTGCGGAGAAGATCATCTCATGACCGATCATGATGTCCCTCAGAACTTGGCACAGGTATTAATCGCTGTCGGAATCCACGATGCTCCTGTACAGGGATTCGGTCTTCTTTATCTGATCGTCCCAGGTGAACTCGTGGACCACTTCCAACGCGTTCCTGGAAAGGGTCGCACGTCTGTCATCATCCGAAAGGAGGTCGTTTATTGCAGCGGCCAACCCGACGGAGTCCTTGGGCTTCACATAATACCCTGCATGTTTGACGTTGCCGGGAAGGCCGTCCACATCCGTGCATACGATGGGTTTGCCGTATGATAGCGCTTCCAGTGCCGCAAGGCCGTACGCCTCGTATATGGAGGGCATGACGAAGAACTTGCATGTGCTCATGAGACGTTCCTTCTCCTCGTCGCTGACCCAGCCCCTCATCTCTATGCGGTCCTCCAACCCATACTTCCTTATGAGTTTGGATATGTGCTTCGATTCCGGACCCTTCCCGCACATGATCAGTTTGTAATCGACATCCCGCATCGCTTCCACGAGATAATCCAGACCTTTCGTTCCGACCATACGTCCGAGGTTGAGGATGAACTCCCCCTCCTCGTCGGACAGTTCCGGGAAGGTCTCCAGACAGTTGGATATCACCGTGATCATATCCTGAGGTATGCCTCTCCTGACCAGATCGTCCCTGACACAATCCGTGATCGCCACTATGTGATCGTACGTCATCAGTTTCTTGCGGTAACGGTTGTCGTTGATCTCCGATATCCTTCCGGTGATGCCCACACCCTCCCCCCACATGTTGTGGTATGTGAACACCTTCCTCCCGGCATATCTGGCCATGTCACCGTCGAACGACGGTGCCCATCTGTAGTTGTAATTGACGATATCCGCATCCAGACCGTTCAGCGTCTCCAACACCTTCTTGGAGATGACGTACGGCGGGTTGTAGATGTTTATGAACCTCGAGGGCACGCGGACGATCCTGTATCCGTATTCGGTCTCCTCCTCTTCCGGGGTACCGGGAAGACGTGATGTCAATACAGTGACGTCATGTCCCCTTGCGGCGAAGAGCTTGGATGTCATGTGCATCCTGTGCTCTATCCCACCCAGGAACGGGTAGAAGAACGGATTGGCCTCCACGATCCTCATGGTCTCCATGTCAGGCCCCTTCCCTGCCCTCTACGGTCGTGTTGGCGGCAACGATCTCCCCGTCACCGATCAGGGAGTTCCTTATCACGGCACCTCTGCGTACGACGGTGTTCTCCCCTATCACGGAGTCGATTACCGTGGCACCGTCCACGATGGAACCCGGCATGATGACGGAGTTCTTCATCTTGGAGTTCACTATTGCCGCACCCTTCATCACCACGGCATCCTCTACATCGGAACCGGTAACGCTGGCATTGTTGCCGAGATACAGTGTACCGGACACTTTGGATTCGGTAACGAACTTCATGGGTCCCCTTTCGGCACCCGATGCGACCGTCATGTTGGCGCGTATCAGGTCGCTGCGTCTTCCCACATCCATCCATATGCCGTCCAGACGGTGTCCCCAGATACGGCATCCCTCGTCCGTCTTCATGGGCACCAGGTCCTTGGAGAAGTCGTATGGTTCGTCCTTGGGGATGTACGATATCATATCCTTGTTGACCACGTATATCCCTGCGTTGATCATGTCGGAGATCACATCCTCCTTCCTGGGTTTCTCCATGAATCTCACGATACGTCCCGTATCGTCCTGTACCGCCGTACCGAACTCCCACGGATTGTCCACGGGCGTGAGTGCCAATGTTATGTCCGCGGAATTATCCAGATGGACATCGATCTCCTTCTTCAGGTCCACGTCCGCGAACACATCCCCGTTGGCGGCAACGAACACATCGTCAAGCACATCCTCCAGGAGTTTTATCGCACCGCCGGTACCGAGCGGAGTGTCCTCGAATGAATACTTTATCGATATGCCGCGATCGGAACCGTCGCCGATGGTATCCATCAGCTGTTTCGATCTGTATCCGCATGCGAGGTAGATCTCCTCTATGCCGCCTCTCACGAAGGAATCTATGAGATATCCCAGACACGGTTTGTCTGCAACAGGCAGGATCGGTTTAGGTCTGGTATTGGTCAGCGGTCTGAGACGTGTTCCCATACCGCCTACCATTATCACGGCCTGACGGACGTTTCTATACATATGTTCGATAATCGTTGAACCATGATATTATAGTATCCTATTCGGTATTGTTCCTTTCCCGATATACACGATAACTTCCTGTCTGGCATATCGCATCCGCATATGTCCGTGGGATATCTCGTGCATATCATCGATATCGTCCCTCATGTACCACGCATCCGCATCGTATCGCCATAACGGGCATTTTACCGTATGCATAGAACGAAGCTATATATCGGGCCATGATTATGGAAGAATATGACTCGCCCGATACGGGTGAGAAGGAGTTGATAGAGAATGGAGTTCATGGCATTCCTGACGGTGGTCATACTCGCATTCGCACTCGTCATGCTCCTGGCAGGTATATTCACCGCATACTTCGGCACCGGTAAGAGCAGGACCATCGGATTCGTCCTTCTGCTCGTCGGACTGGTGGTCGGAGCACTCTGGGTATATCTGGCGGGATACAGCGACATCGAAGCATTCTACGTCTGCGGATTCACCAACGTGATCCTCCAGGCACTGCTCGACTTCGTCGCCATCCTGATCGGTGCGATTGTCGCAGTCGCGATCTTCCTGGTCGCAGTAATGAAGAGCTGAGTCCCTTCACCCTTTCCCCCAACCATTTACAACTTTTGCCACATCCATACGATCGTGAATTGGATACCGTTATACCGTTCCTGTCCGATGACCATGTATGTTCGATGTCTGTGTCGTCGGAGGTTGCGGTATCGACCGTATATTCGTTACCGGAGAGGACGGTACCATACCTGACATCCCGGATTCGGTCGTGCCTGCAGGCAAGGGTGCCAACCAGGCGGTGGCGGCCTCCAGGGCAGGCGCCTCCGTATGCATCGTGACCTGTGTGGGGGACGATGATAACGGAGATATCGTTATTTCCAATATGATGAAGGAAGGTATAGACACATCCCGTGTCCGCAGGACCGCGGGACACAGGACGGATGTCAACGATGTGATCATCGGCACCGACGGGGACAACACCATCATAAGAGGTACGGATGCCACCGATACCATATCCCCTGGATTCATCGATTCCTGCAGGGACACGATATTGAATTCCCGTATGGTGATGACCCATACCAAGATACCGTGCGATGCGTTGGACCGTCTTCTCGACATCTGTTCCGTAAATGGGATACCGGTATCCATCACCCCGTGTCATCCGGACAGGTTCGACCTATCCGAAGAGGGCGGGAGACGCAGGTTCGATCTTGTGACATACATCACTGCCAACAAATCCGAGAGCCTCGCGATCACCGGATGCGGAAGGCCGGAGGATGCCGTGCTCCGTTGCGGAGGCAAGCTGATATCCACCTTGGGCGGGGACGGGGTCATGTTCATGGACGGCGGGTTGATCACAATCCCCGCACCGAGGATAACCAAGGTGGTGGACACCACCGGTGCCGGAGACACGTTCGCAGGGAATCTCGTGTACAGATTGTCCAAAGGCATGCCTCTGAGGGATGCGGTACGCATATCCCAGTATGCGGCATCTTACAAGGTGATGCACGGATCCGCACAGGCAGGCATGCCGTATCCGGATCAATTGTCGGGATTCATGGAAGGATACGGGGAGGACATCCGATGGAGATCGCCGACATAGTACGTACCGTGAAGGAAGGGTGTGAGATCGACCTCATGGTGTCGCCGAGGTCCAACCGTTGCGGACCGGAAGGGGTGGACGAATGGAGGAAGGCCCTCATATTCAGAGTGAAGGCACCGCCTCTGGAAGGGCGTGCCAACAAGGAGGTCCAATCCCTCATGACCGAGATCACGGGTTTCAAATGCGAGGTGATCAGGGGGATGACCAGCAGACAGAAGACGGTGTTCATCCGCGGGGACAGGGAGACCGTCATCACCAGACTGGAGGAGAGATGAGGGACGAGGAACGTCTGGAACTGTTGGATGTGGTTTTGGACGACCTGGATTCCATGGCCGGGGATCACATCATCCTGATAGAGGGGATGAAGGACAAGATGTCCCTGGAACGTCTCATAGGGGAGTTCGAATGCTTCATGGTACAGCGTGAGGGCGGTCCGCTCAGGGCGGCGGAATACGTATCCGAACACGGTTCCAAGGCCGTGATATTGACGGACTGGGACAACAAGGGCGAATATCTGGCACATGAACTGTCCGTACAGCTGTCGGCATTATGCGCAGAATATGACACGGAAATACGCAGACGTCTCGCCGACCTCTGCCGCAAGGACATAAAGGATGTGGAGAGTCTGCATTCCATGTACGACCGTCTCGTACGTTCCTGCGACGGATGCCCTTCTCGCAGACGATGTATCGGAGCATCGCCATCAATCACCTTTAAAGAGTGCCGATACATACCTAATCAAGGATGTCGGGCAGAGGTCTGTTCATAGTTCTCGAAGGCATAGACGGTTCCGGTAAGACGACCTTACGCGACCGTATATGTGCGGCATTGACATCCATGGGCGTAACCGCCATACCGACGGCCGAACCGACCAAAGGCAGGATCGGATCCATCCTGAGGGATGGGGGTACCGACAACCCGTATGCGGAAGCGTTCCTTTTCATGGCCGACCGCGCCTGCCACACCGACGAGATAATCGGTATGGTGGAGGACGGAAGGACGGTCGTATGCGATCGCTATTACGCATCCACCCTTGCATACCAATCCGCGGGGGATACCCCGGTGGACATCGATCTGTTGAAGGATCTGAACGGGAGGGTCACTGTCGAACCGGACATAACCTTCCTGTTGGACATAGATCCCGAGACAGGCATGGGACGCGTGACAGGCAGGGGGGAGGACATAAGCAAGTTCGAGCGCCTGGATTTCCAGAGGCGCGTCAGGGACAGATATCTGGAGATAGCCGCGGAGAAGGGATTCGTGATATTGGACGCATCCCTGCCGCAGGATGAACTGTTATCGGTTTCGATGGAATACATCATGGAGAGAATGAGGTGAGGAAACATGCATCCGTCTGAGGAGATCTATTGTGAGAAGAGCAACAAGCTGAGAGGTAAGACCATCGTGATCGGGATAACCGGAAGCATAGCCGCAACGGAATGTTTCTCCACCATCAGGGAACTCATCCGTCACGGTGCCAACGTCATCCCCGTCATGAGCGACGGAGCACAGGAGATAATCACCCCGCTGTCCATGGAGTTCGCTTCCGGACGCAAGCCCGTGACCAAGCTCACCGGCAAGACGGAACATGTCGAGATGTTCGACAAGGGCATCGCCGATGCACTCCTCATCTATCCTGCCACCGCCAACACGATCTCCAAGATCGCATCCGGCATAGACGATACGCCGGTGACATCCATGGCGACCGTGGCGCTGGGTGCAGGTATACCCATCGCCATCGCACCCGCCATGCACAACTCCATGATGAACCATCCCGCGGTGAAGGAGAACATCGCCAGGTTGGAATCCTGGGGCGTATCGTTCATAGGCCCCCACCTGTCCGACAACAGGGCCAAGGTGGCATCCAAGGACGAGATCGTGGCATGGGCGTTCAGACTCACATCCAAGGACGATCTCAAGAAGAAGAGGATCCTGATCATCGGAGGACGTTCCGAGGAACCCATCGACGATATGAGGATAGTCACCAACCGTTCCACCGGTCTCATGGCCGTCAAGCTGGCCGAGCGTGCGTTCGAGCGCGGATCCGACGTGGAGCTGTGGATGGGAGGTACCAGTGTGGCACTTCCCGATTACATCCCCATCAAACGTTTCGAATCCGTGGCACAGCTGTGCGACATGGTACGTACCATAGACCACGACATCGTCATCGTCCCCGCCGCACTTGCGGACTTCACTCCCGATCACGTCGAGAAGGGTAAGGTGCCGAGCGATCAGACTTTCGATGTCAAGTTACAGCCTGTTCCCAAGGTGCTCCCGTACATACGCGAGAGATGCGACAAGGTCATCGGATTCAAAGCGGAATCCGGAATGTCCAAGAGCGACCTCATCGCCAAGGCCAGGGCCAGGATGGAGATGTATGACCTTACCGCAATCGTGGCCAACGACATCGATGCGGCCGGAAGGTCCGCGACATCCGTCATCCTCATCACCGGCGATTCCGAGAAGGAGATCTCCGGACCCAAGGGCAAGGTCGCCGATTCCATCATGGACTTCTGTTCGGGACTCCTATGATCCGGACCTTCTGTCCGGGTCACATAACCTGTTTCTTCCGTCCGGTCAGGACCGGGGACATGGCGACCACGGGATCCATAGGTGCGGGCATACGCATCTCCCTGGGTTCCAAAGTGGTGTTGGAGGAACGCTCCGACGATAAGGTGGTGGTCACAATGGACGGCATCGAATCGGATGCGAAGGTCACCAGATGTCTGATGGAGTCCATGGCCCCCGGCAGGGGATACGATGTAACGGTGACCAACGACCTTCCGGTGGGACAGGGATTCGGCATGTCCGCCGCCGGTGCCATCGCGACCGCGTTGGCACTGTCCGGGGACATAGATGATGCGTTCCTCCGTGCCCACAGGGCGGAGATCGAAGGGGGCGGGGGATTGGGTGACGTGTCCGCGCTGTCCCTGCCGGTACATCAGCCGGTGAGGGTACGTGCAGGGATCCCTCCCCACGGAGAGGTCATAGGCACAGGTATTGAATTCAGGACACTGACCTTGGCCGTGGTGGGAAGGAAGATGCATACGGGATCGGTATTGGATGACAGGGACGTATGTGCCAGGATGGAATCCGTAGGTGAATCGTGTGTCAGAAGGTTCATGGACGATCCCACCGAGAAGAGACTGTTCTCTCTCTCCGGGGAATTCTCACGCTCGGTAGGTCTGGAATCCGAGGACGTCAGGAAGGCGTTGGATCTGCTGGCACCTCACGGCAACGCGGGAATGTGCATGCTAGGTCACAGCATATTCACCACACTTCCCGAGGATGAGGTCAGGGAGATCCTGGGAGATGTCCCCACATATTCGTGCTCGTCCACGGACGAGCTTCCGAGATTCCTCTGATATCACTCGAACAGGGTGAACAGGACATCGTCCCCGTCCACGTCCCACAGACCGATCCTCGCCCCGCAGTCTATCCATCCGTGCGCATAGTTGACGGATGCGAAGGCGGTGACGAAATCCCCCTGTGCCCTGAAGTGCTTGGCATCCTCATAGTAGGATGTGGCCATCGTCAGGAAATCATCCGCCAGTCTCTTCCCGAAGGAACGGTCGGGTGTGACCACCTTCAATTTCTCCAGGGCCCTCCTGGTGATGTCCAGGTATCTGTCTATCTTGGCTTCCGTGATGGTGTCATTCATCGTCATCATTCTCCAGAATCTGTACGCTGGCACCTCCGTGCCTGCTCTCTCTGGGACGTACCTCCACCAGCATCGGTGTCTGTATGCCCGCACCCACCACCATGGCGGTACCTATGGGCAGTCCCGGTATGTCCTGTTCCATCCCTCCCGTCAGGCCCTCTATGGATGCCGTTATGGCCTTCAGGTCGTTGGGATTCGTGACCTTCAATATGATCTGCGTACCGCACTGGGACAGTACGTTCTTGTCTATCTTCGCCGGCCTCTGGCTGATAACCATCAGACCCAGACCGAACTTCCTTCCCTCGGATGCTATGGTGGTGATGATCTTCTTGCACAGGGTGCCCTCGTTCTGCGGGCAATAGTTGTGGGCCTCCTCCAACACCATCATCAGCGGCGGGACCTTGTCCGCCTTCCTCAGCTCGAACAGCATGGTGCCGAGCCTTCTGACGATTATCTGCTGTATGTCCGGAGCGACCCCTTTCAGGTTCAGTATCGTGGTCTTGCCCTTCTGTATCAGTTCGGTGATGTGGGTACCTCTCTCCGCGAACAGACCCAGGGCATCCACGGCCTCCAGATCGGCCATCAGCGAATACACCTTCCCCGATTCGGATGCGGACAGCTCATCTATCACATCCTTGACGGAATACAGCGGTTTCCTCTCCTTCACCGCCTCCATCGCCTTGTTCAGAGCGGACAGACCGTTCTTGGAATCCGATGACGGAAGAAGGTCCAGGATATCTCTGGAATCCAACGATTTGAAGGTGAATCTCAGTGGTTTCATATCGTCAGATTCCTGTACGCCGAATTCTATGATGGAATCGGAATATCCGTGCGGTTCGATACCGAATCTCTCATCCCCGGATTCCGACGGTTCGCGCATGGCTCCGTATTCCCCGTGGGGATCGACAATAACGCATGTGACGTTATGTTTCATCAGTTCTTCGATTATGTCCCCGGAGATGTAACTCTTGCCTCCCCCGGTCTTTGCCAATATGCTCACGTGACGCTGTACCAGGTTGTTGATGTCCAGCATCATGGGCATGTCGTAACCCCTGAGCATGCCGATGTAAGCGCATGTCTTGGAATCATCCCTTAGACCAAGCACCTTCCTTATGAAATCAGGTTCGGCACGTCTGACACGGGTACCGGCGAGGAAGGTGGTCCTCGGGATCTGCAGCAATCCCTTGTCGTCCTTGTAACCGATCACGTCCGCGGTGGCGATTATCTTGTCCCTGGATGCATCGTTGCATTCGGCATCCAGCGCCTTCTCCAGAGTAATGGACGTCTTCCTGACGATACTTCCAATCTGGCACAGCACGGGTCCGCAGTCCGGGTGCTCCGCGGAGATGTAATCGGAGCGCTCCGCGCTCCCGGTCACGGCGAACTTGAAACTGTTCGTACCCACATCTCCGAATATCGTACCCATGACATCGTCGCCCACTGTATCCGTGGTACCGTCCTCGCGGACCGCGGTGATGTCGACCTGAATGGTCTCCTCGACGTTATCCTGTCCATCGGTCATTGATGCATCCCTGCCGGTTCATAGTATCCCATGGGTTATAAGAGGCGCGGTCGTTCTCGCGCGCGCAATCCTTAAAGGGAAGGTATCCATAGACAGGCACATGATAGTAGTAGGCGGTTCTTCTTCCAGGGACTTGGCTAAGGAACTCGCGACGGCGTTGGATTGTCAGTTCATAGCCGCCGCATCCACGAGATTCCCCGACGGGGAGTGTTACACACGTATCGATGCAGAGTCACTCGACGACGATGTCGTCATTGTCCAGAACACGTATCCCGACGGGAACCTGGTGGAGATGCTCCTCCTCCAGGACGTGGTCAGGAATCTGGGTGCCAGATCCGTGACGTGCGTCATCCCCTACTTCGGATACGCCAGACAGGACCGCATCTTCAAGAACGGTGAACCCGAATCCGCCAAGGTGGTCTGCAAGGTCATCAACATGAACTGCGACCGCGTGATCACCATCGACATCCACAAGGAGGACGTCCTCCGTTACTTCACCTGTCCCACCACCGACCTCAAGGCGGCGGAATCCATCGCCGACTACTTCAGGGACAAAGGGATCGACATCGTGATGTCCCCCGACATCGGTGCCGCCGGACGTGCCAAGGACGTCGGTACCAGGCTCGGAGTGGAATACGATCATCTGGAGAAGACCCGTCTCTCCGGTACCGAGGTCACCATCAAACCCGCCAAGTCCAATGTGGACGGGAAGTCCGTTCTCATCGTGGACGATATGATCTCCACGGGAGGTACCATCATGGCGGCTACCGCACAGCTCAAGGCCGCCGGGGCCAAATCCGTATACGTCGCATGCACCCATGGTGTGTTCGTCAACAACGCAATCGAGAAGCTCACCGGCAGCTATCTCGATGGTATTCTGTCATGCAACACCTTGGAGAATCCCGTCTCCCACATCTCCGTGGCAGGTATCATCGCAAGGGCACTGAGGGGATGATCGCATGGTAGGCAAATACGAGAACTACGCCGAATGGTATCTGGAGATGGTGGAGAGGGCCAACCTCTGCGACAAGAGGTACCCCATCAAGGGAATGAACGTATGGACCCCGTACGGTTGGAAGATAATGAGGTTCATCGACACCTATATCAGACAGGAGCTGGACGCCACCGATCACGACGAGGTCAACTTCCCACTGTTCATCCCCGAGACCGAGTTCAAGAAGGAGAAGGACCACATCAAGGGATTCGACAACGAGGTATACTGGGTCACTCACGCGGGACAGAACGAGCTGGACGTACGTCTGGTCACCAGACCCACATCGGAGACCGCCATGTATCCCATGTTCTCCCTCTGGGTCAGATCCCACCAGGACCTCCCCCTCAAGACCTATCAGATCGTCAACACCTTCCGTTACGAGACCAAGCAGACCCGTCCGTTCATACGCGTCAGGGAGATCCACTTCTTCGAGTCGCACACATGTCACGACACCGAAGAGGATGCACAGAAGCAGATCGAGGAGGACCTGGACATCCTGGCGAAGATCATGGACAAGCTCTGTCTCCCGTACACCCTCCTGAGACGTACCGAGTGGGACAAGTTCCCCGGGGCATACTACACCGTGGGTATCGATACCGTCATGCCCAACCACAGGACTCTCCAGCTCGGATCCGTCCACCACTACCGTACCAACTTCTCCGTACCTTATAACATAACATACGAGGACGAGGACGGTTCGCACAAGTACGTCCACCAGACCACGTACGGAATGAGCGAGAGGCTTCTCGGTGCGGTCGTCAGCGTTCACGGGGACGACAACGGTCTCATCCTGCCTCCTGCGATCGCTCCATTCCAGATCGTCATCATCCCCATCCTCTCCAAGAAGAACGCTGTCGATGTGAGTGCCGCCGCCGAGGCACTGAAGGAGAAACTCGCGTCGGCAGGATTCCGTGTGAAGCTGGACGACAGGGATGACCGTCCCGGAAGCAAGTACTATGATTGGGAGATCAAAGGCGTTCCTCTGAGATTCGAACTCGGAGGCCGCGACATCGAGAACGGCGTGGTAACATTCGCCAGAAGGGACACCGGAGAGAAGGGAACCATCGCCATGGATTCGCTCATCCCAGGTACCCAGATCATCCTCGACGATATCATGAACACCCTTAAGGCCAGGGCCAAGGAGTTCCAGGACAACGCCACCAAGGATATCCAGTCCATGTCCGAGATTCCGAAGGAGGATACTGCGGACCTGCGCATCTATTCATTCGGATGGTGCGGTGACGAGGAGTGCGGACACAGGTTCGAGGACGAGCATGATATCAAGATCCTCGGTACCCCTTACAGGCCCGAAGGCAAGTTCGAGGGCAAGTGCATAGTCTGCGGAAAACCCACCGGACTGAAGGCGTACGCCGCACGTACGATGTGATGTGCCATCCGGGAGACCGGGGCCATCCAAAAACCACTTCAATATTTCCGATCGGTGTTCCTTACGAGGTCGTCAACCGGTCATCTC
>JAEDGA010000039.1 GCA_016297775.1 Candidatus Methanomethylophilaceae archaeon | reverse complement strand
TCCTTTCCGGTTCCCTTGTCCTTTGCGGTGACGTTGATGATACCGTTCGCATCGATATCGAAGGTGACCTCGATCTGGGGCACACCGCGGCGTGCGGGCGGGATTCCCTCGAGTGAGAACCTTCCGAGCGAGGTGTTGTCGGCTGCCATCTCCCTCTCTCCCTGGACAACGTGGATCTCGACAGAGGGCTGGTTGTCCACTGCGGTGGAGAACACCTGGGACTTCCTGGTGGGGATGGTGGTGTTCCTGTCGATGAGCTTGGTCGCGATTCCTCCGAGGGTCTCGATACCGAGGGACAGAGGGGTGACATCGAGCAGGAGGACATCCTTGACGTCTCCGGACAGGACCGCACCCTGGATGGCCGCACCCATGGAGACACACTCCATGGGATCGATTCCGCGCTGGATCTTGGGTCCGACGATGTTCTCGACGAAGTTCTGGACGATGGGCATCCTGGTGGGTCCTCCGACCATGATGATCTTGTCGATCTCGTCGTTGCTAAGTCCGGCATCCTTGATGGCCTGGACGATGGAGGCCTTACAGCGGGAGACGATGGGCTCGACGAGCTCCTCGAGCTTCGCACGGGTGAGGGTCTTCATCAGGTGCTTGGGTCCGGTCGCGTCGGATGTGATGTAGGGCAGGTTGATCTCGGTCTGCATGGTGGTGGACAGCTCGATCTTGGCCTTCTCGCATGCCTCCCTGACCCTCCAGAACGCCATGTTGTCCTGTGCGAGGTCGACACCGGTCTCCTTCTTGAACTCGGAGATGATGTAGTTGGTGAGTGCCTCATCCATATCGGATCCACCGAGTTTGGTGTCTCCGGAGGTGGAAAGGACCTCGAACACTCCGTCACTGAAGTCCATGATGGTGACATCGAGGGTTCCTCCTCCGAGGTCGAACACCAGGATCTTCTGGGATACGTTACCCTTGTCGATACCGTACGCGAGTGCGGCCGCAGTGGGCTCGTTGATGATACGTACTACCTCGAGACCTGCGATGGCTCCGGCATCCTTGGTGGCCTGCCTCTGGTTGTCGTCGAAGTATGCGGGGACGGTGATGACCGCCTTGTCGATCTTCTCGCCTCCGAGGTAGCTCTCCGCATCCCTCTTGATCTTCTGAAGGATGAATGCGGAGATCTGCTGCGGGGTGTACTCCTTTCCGAGTGCGGTAACCTTCTCGGAGGTTCCCATCTTCCTCTTGACGTTCTTGATCGTTCCGTTGGGGTTGGTGACGGCCTGCCTCCTTGCGGGCTCTCCGACGAGGAGCTGTCCGTCCTGTGTGAATGCTACGTATGAGGGGAATGACTTTCCTCCGATGCTGGTACCCTCTTCACTGGGGACCATGGTAGCCTTTCCGCCCTCCATGACAGAAGCTGCGGAATTGCTGGTACCCAAATCGATTCCAATAATCCTTGACATTTTTCTCACCTACTCCTGTTGTTGTTTACTCTTCTTGCTTCTTCTTGGTGACCTTCACCTTCGTGTACCTGAGGACACGGTTCCCGATGCAGTATCCCTTCTGGAACACCTCGGCGATGTCACCGTCCGTATCCGCTTCCACCGTGCAGAGTGCCTCGTGGAAGTTGGGATCGAACCTTCCTGTAGCGTCTATCTCCTTGAGTCCCTTGGACTCCAGGACCTTCATCAGATTCTTCCTGATGCCGTTCACACCGATGGCGATGTCGGATTCGGGATCGGCATGCTCCAATGCTCTGTCGAAATCGTCCACGATGGACAGGAGGTCCGACATGAGGTCCGCCGTGGCGAACGCCTTGTAGTCCTCCTTCTCCTTCTGTGACCTCTTGCGGAAGTTGTCGAAATCGGCCTGGATCCTCCTGGCCATGTCCAGATACTCCTCGGCCTTGGCATTGGCCTCGGCCACGGGGTCCTTCTGGACCTCTTCCGTCTCAGGTCCCTCCTCGGGGACGTCCTTCATTTCTTTAGACTTATCAGTCATCCGAATCGCCTTCTGTAGTTGTTATATAAGGTGAAAGGGGGCGAACCCCCTGTTTGATTGGTGTTTACTCTTCTGCCACTCCGGGCATGGGGGTTCCGCCAGGAGGTCCGGCGGGCATGGGCATACCGCGTGCCGCGATGACGTCATCGATCCTGAGGATCATGACTGCCGCATCGGTAGCGGAGTTGATTGCCTGCTTTCCGATCCTGTAGGGCTCGACGACCTTGAGCTCGAACATGTCCTCGACCTTTCCGGTGAAGGGGTTGAGTCCTGCGAACTTGTTGTTGCCTGCCTTGTGCTGCTTCCTCATCTCGATCAGGATGTCGATGGGGTCCAGACCTGCATTCTCTGCGAGGGTGGTGGGGATGGACTCCATTGCGGATGCGAATGCGTCGATTGCGATCTGCTCTCTGCCTCCGACGGATGCGGAGTAGTCCCTGAGCTGCATTGCGATCTCGACTGCGGTGGATCCACCTCCGGTGACGATCTTTCCGTCCTCGATTGCGACGCGAACGACGGACCATGCATCGATGAGGGACCTCTCGATCTCGTCGAGAACGTGCTGTGTTCCTCCCCTGATGAGGATGGAGACGCTCTTTGCCGCCTTGAGGTTGGTGACGAAGGTCATGTCCTCACCCTGGACCTTCTTGACCTCGACGAGTCCTGCGTAACCGAGGTCCTCGGGAGTGAGCTCTGCGATCTTGTTGATGATGTTTCCGCCGGTGGATGCTGCGAGCTTCTCCATGTCGGACTTCTTGACACGGCGTGCGGCGTAGATTCCTGCCTTGGCGAGGAAGTGCTGCGCGAGGTCATCGATTCCCTTCTGACAGAAGACGACGTTCGCTCCGGTCTCCTTGACCTTGTCGACCATCTTCTTCAGCATGTTCTCCTCCTCCTGGAGGAATGCGTTCAGCTGGGAGGGGTCGTTGATCTCGATCTTTGCATCGATCTCGGTCTTCTTGATCTCGAAGGGTGCGTCGATAAGTGCGATCTTTGCGTCCTTGATGTTCTTGGGCATCGCGCTGTGGACGGGCTCCTTGTCGATGATGAGTCCCTTGACGAGCTCGGTCTCCTCCATGGAGGCACCGGTCTTCTTGACGGTCTGGATGTTGTTGGGGTCGACGACGTACTTTCCGTTCTCCTCCTTCGCGATGGTCTTGACTGCGTCGACGACGAGTCTGCTGAAGAAGTCCTTCGCGGTGTTGATCTGCTTGCTGTTCATCGCGGTTCCTGCGATGTCCATGAGGAGTGCGTCGTTGTCGATGGAGACCTTCTCTGCGATGTTCTCGAGGATCTCCTGGGCCTTGGCGTTGGCGAGCCTGTATCCGCTTGCGATGACGGTGGGGTGAACGTTGGAGTCCACCATGTCGAGGGACTTCTTGAGGAGCTCTCCTGCGAGGATGACGGAGGTGGTGGTTCCGTCTCCGACCTCGGAGTCCTGAGTCTTTGCGACCTCGACCAGCATCTTCGCTGCGGGGTGCTGGACATCGATCTCCTTGAGGATGGTCACTCCGTCGTTGGTGATGACGACGTCACCCATGGAATCGACCAGCATCTTGTCCATTCCCCTGGGTCCGAGGCTGCTCCTGACTGCGTCGGAGATGGTCCTCGCTGCTGCGATGTTGTTGAACTGAGCGTCCTTTCCTTTGTCCCTCTTGGTACCTTCCTTGAGGATCACTATAGGTGCGTTACCCATTCCCATGTTATATTCCTCCATGTATAGTATGGATTATACTGATTCCCTTGAAGTTAGTACTTCTATATAACTATTGCTATGATTCCGCCGACTGCCCTTCTATATATGGTTAATCGTTATGGTGCCGATATGGGCGACGGTACCGACATATGCGCACACGTGGGCGACATCAGTCTTCGGAGGGCAGGGGACGAAGGGATCGGGTACGTGATCGATTGCGTCCGCAGGAGTGTCGAAGCATCCGTCGGAGAGGACGAGAGGAGATTCAGCGACCTGTGGATACGGGACATACTGACGATATCGGAGACCTCCCTCAGGGAGAGAAGGATGGACGACGAGGCGTACATCGCCTCGGACTCCGACGGCGAACGCGTCGGGATGGTATGGATTGGTGCATCCAGGGACGAATTCACCTGCGATGCCACAGGGTACCTTCTCGGGATATTCGTGGAACCGGAGTACAGGAGGAAGGGCATAGGATCGATCCTGCTGTCTTTCGCCGAGGACGTCTGCAAGAGGAACGGGTATCTGCACATGAGCCTCAACGTCGGATACGCCAACGGATCCGCCAGGGGATTCTACGATTCCCGCGGATATATGGTACGTAGCGAGGTCCGCAGGAAGGAACTGTACCGAACGTTATAAACGGATAAGCGTATAGGACCTCGATGACCGAAGAAAAGGGAACGGACGTCAAGAACGTCATCGTCGGTGCAGTCATCGGTATAGCATCCATACTTCCGGGTGTCAGCGGAGGACTCATCGCCGTACTGTGCGGCATCTATGAAAGACTCATCGAGGACCTCAGTGACCTCCGTCACAAACTGTTCGATGACTTCAGGTTCCTGTTCACCATCGGGATCGGTCTATTGGCAGGTATGATGGTATGTGCCATCGTTCTCGATTACACCATGTCCGCATTCTCCATGGCCTGCATGGCATTCTTCTTCGGACTGATACTGGCACAGATCCCCGAGGTCTACGCTCTGAGCGGATGCGAGGAGGGTTCCAAGATACCGGCATCCGCCATCGTCGCACTCGCATTCGGTCTCGGATTGATAGGCGTGATGATCTACGTCAACGCCACCGGGAACGGAGGTATCAAACCTGACGATCATAGCATCGCCAACATGATCGTGTTCGCCGTCTGCGGTGTGCTGCTCGCAATATCGAAGATAATGCCCGGTATCAGCGGTTCCTCCTTGCTTATAGCGCTGGGTCTGTTCGATGTCACCATAAGCTCCATGGCACACCTGGACATGTTCTTCCTCGCACCCCTGTGCGTGGGTCTCGTTATCGGCATCCTGGGATTCGCCAAGGTGATGGAGTACTGTCTCAAGAATTACAGAATGGAGACCTACTTCCTCATCATGGGACTTACCGTGGGATCGCTCATGATCATCGTACAGGAACTGGTCGGTATGGGACCCTCCGCCGCGGACATCGTCATCGCGGTAATCGCCGGTATCGTGGGTGTGGCGGTCAGCTACGGATTCAATGTCTACGGCAGGAAGGTCAAAGGCTGAACCTCAGCGTACGAACAGCATCTCGCGGTACTTCGGAAGAGGCCAGACCCTGTCGTCCACGATGAGTTCCAAAGCATCCACGGAATCCCTTATCGACTCCAGGTATGGGACAACGGTGTCATGGAACATGATCGCACGCTCGCGTGCCGGAAGCTCCTCTGCCAGATCGCAGGCGGAGATCATCTCCTTGGATTCCTTCCTTATCCTGGCAATGTGATCGGCAAGCTCCATTATGTACTCCATCTGCGGAGCGGATGCCTTCTTCAGATCCGCTTCCGAGAGGATACCCTTCATCATCGCCACGCCTTCAGCGAGCTTCGATTGGTAATCCATGGCCACCGGCAGGATATGGTTCCCGGCCAGATCCGCAAGGGTGCGGGCCTCGATATCCAACTTCATGCAGTAGGATTCCCAATGGATCTCTGCTCTGGCCTCCAGTTCCGAAGGTGTCATGACATCCATCTTGGAGAACATCCTCTTGGTCGATTCGGTAAGGTACTCGTCGAATATCAGCGGTACAGAGGTCTCGCAGTTGAGACCGCGTCTCGCAGCCTCGGCCTTCCATTCGTCGGAATACCCGTTACCGTCGAAACATATGCACTTGCAGTCTGCGTAGAATTCCTTGATCACGGTGAGTACCGCGTTCTGGACATCCATGCCCTCATCCATCAGGACCTTGGAACGTGTAGAGAGTTCGGTGAGTTGCTCGGCCACAGCTGTGTTGAGAACTATCATCGGAAGTGCACAGTTGGCGGAGGATCCTGCGGCACGGAACTCGAACCTGTTCCCTGTAAATGCGAACGGTGAGGTCCTGTTCCTGTCCGTGTTGTCCATCATCAGCTCCGGGATCTGGGGGATGCCCACGCTGCGACCGCGTTTGGACGGCATCTTGGCGATCTTGCAAGACCCTATCTCATCCAGGGCCGCACCGATCTGCGAACCCAGGAAAGAGGATATGATCGCGGGAGGGGCCTCGTTGGCACCCAGCCTGTGTGCGTTGCTGGCACTCATCACGGATGCCTTGAGGAGACCGTCGTGCATGTGGACGGCACGGAGGGTGGACACGACGAAAGCGAAGAACCTCAGGTTCTCGCTGTCGTTCTTTCCGGGCGAGAACATGTTGGTCCCGGTATCGGTACCGATGGACCAGTTGCAGTGCTTTCCGGACCCGTTGACGCCTTTGAAGGGCTTCTCATGGAACAGAACCTTGAAACCATGCTTCTTGGCGATCCTCTTCATCAGTGCCATCACCATGAGGTTGTGGTCCACTGCAAGATTCATCTCCTCATACACGGGGGCAAGCTCGAACTGGTTGGGGGCCACTTCGTTGTGCCTGGTCTTGACTGGGATACCGAGCTTGTACGCCTCGTATTCCAAATCCTGCATGAACGCCAGCACCCTCATCGGGATCGTACCGAAGTAATGGTCCTCCAACTGCTGGTTCTTGGATGATGTATGACCCATCAGGGTCCTCTCGGTCATCAGGAGGTCGGGACGCTGGGCGTAGAGCTCTCTGTCCACCAGGAAGTACTCCTGCTCCCAACCGAGATATGTTATGCATCTTCCGAACTCCTCGCCGAGGAGCTTGAGGACCGACGCGGAGGCTTTGTTCAGAGCGTTTATCGACCTCAGAAGAGGCGCCTTGTAATCGAGGGATTCTCCGGTGTAAGAGACGAACACCGTGGGGATGAACATCGTGTCCCCGATGACGAATGCCGGTGACGATGGATCCCAGGCGGTGTATCCCCTGGCCTCGAATGTGTTCCTCAGGCCCCCGCTAGGGAAAGAGGATGCGTCCGGTTCCTGCTGTGCCAACAATCTTCCGGAGAACTGCTCTATGCTGCCTCCGTTACCATACGGTTCCGCGAATGAATCGTGCTTCTCGGCCGTACCCCCCGTAAGAGGCTGGAACCAGTGCGCGTAATGCGTTGCACCGAGGTCCATGGCCCACTGCTTCATACCCGCGGCAACGTACTCCGCGGCGGAACCGTCCAACAGAGATCCGCCGTCGATGGAATCGTAGATCATCCTGCGCGTCTCCTTGGACAGATATTTGCGCATGGCCGCTCTGTTGAACACGTGGCATCCGTAGTAGTCCGATGTCTTGTCCGACGGAGGGACACCGTACACCGGCGTCTGTTCGAACGCTTTGTTGACGGCTTCGAATCTGCTGTTCATGATATGGTACGTATCGGGACCAAGATAATATAATGACGGAATGCGCGCTCCGCGAAGGTGTGTACGGACATGATCGGTGTATGCGTCATGAGCCCCGTACGGAATGACCCATCGACTTCGATCGTCATTACGGAGAATCCGTCCTACATAGGGGGCAGGCAGTTGGAAAATAGAAATACGGTGTACCTTCATCAGTCCCGGCATGACAGGGACGACAGCGACACCCGACAATGATGCGGGGGCCAGAAGACTGTGCATGATAGGATTGGCATTGGCCACGTCTGTGGTATGCCTCGACAGTACGATCATAGGTACATGCGGTACGGTCATCGCCAGGGACATCGACGGACTGTCGCTGTATTCATGGATGGTCACGGCGTTCCTGCTATTCGAGACCGCCATGATCCCCATATCGGGAAAGATGTCCGATCGTTTCGGAAGACGCCCCCTCATGGTGATAGGTCTTGTACTGTTCCTGATCGGTTCCGTTTTGGCGGGTATGTCCCAGAGTATGGAGATGCTGATCGTATGCAGATGCATACAGGGTATCGGAGGGGGTATCATCGTACCCGTGTGCACGGCGGCAGTGGCCGATCTGTATCCTCCCGAGGACAGAGGAAAGATGCAGGGCATCCTCGGAGCATCGTACGGTATCGGAAGCGGACTAGGTCCCCTGGTCGGAGGATTCATCTGCAGTTACATAAGCTGGAGATGGGTGTTCTACATCAACGTCCCGCTGATCGCGGTATGTCTTGTGTTCACGGTAGGAAAACTGCCGATGCGCTCCCATCTCCCCACAGGCAGGATCGACTACATCGGCATGGCCGTGCTCACCGCCCTTCTTGCAGACATACTCCTGTTCTTCGAATGGGTGGGAAACGAATTCGCCGTTCTCAGTCTACAGGCCCTCGGAATGATCGTGACCGCAATTGTGATAGGGATCCTGTTCTACCATGTGGAACACCGTGCCGATGATCCGATCCTGGCACCCAAACTGTTCCGCAACAGGACCGTCGTAATATCCATGGCCATAATGCTCCTGTACGGACTCGCGATGCTGGGTACGCTGTCCTTCATCGCGATGTACATGATCTACGTATACGACATAGACACCATGACCTGCGGATTCATGCTCCTACCACTGGTTGTCGGCATGATGATCACATCCATGGGAAGCGGGATGCTGGTGGCCAAGACGGGATACAGACTGTGGACGGTCATTGGTACGGTTACCATCGCCGCATCGCTGCTGCTGATGTCCACGTTGGGGAGCGATCCCAGCAATCTGCTTCTCGAGATCTACCTCTTCGCGTTCGGATTCGGTCTCGGCTGCGTATCATCCGTGGTCATGGCCGCCGTACAGAACAGTTCGGCACCGTCCGAGGTGGGGATGACCACATCCTCCGTCAGCCTGGTGCGTTCGATAGGATCCACCATGGGTACAGCGGTGTTCTCCCTGATCATAGCCAGCAGGATGGATTCCGGTTTTGCGGACACCATGTTCGGCGGCATGGCGGATGCGTTCGGACTGCACGGGACGGGATTGCTGAGATTCGTGGACATGGGACTCTCACAGGCACTCTCGGATGTCGTGGTGGGTCTCTTCGCGGAAGGGCTGTGCCTGGCGTTCCTCACGATCGGATTGGTGTTCCTTGTAGCGGTCGCGCTGGCGTTCCTCATGGACGACGAATACGCCATAGAGGTGTGAACGATCTTTAAAAGGCGTCCCGCGGACGAAACCGCGGGCGCCGAAGCGGACCTGCCGGGGATCGAACCCGGGTGCTCGGCTCCGAAGACCGATCGGATATCCTCTACCTCACAGGTCCGCATTTGCGATTAGAATACCCATATTTATCTGGTTCAGCCATAAGATTAATTTCAACGTTGCAGATGCCAGGGATATGGCAAAGATAACGATGAATCACGGGTCCGGAGGAGAGGTGATGCAGGATTTCATCTCGAAACATGTCACCGCCCACTTCCCCAAGATGGACTTCCCCGTTCCCCTGAGCGCTCTGGACGATTCCGCCGTCATCGACGACATCGTGTTCACCAGCGACGGACACACCGTCAAACCCCTGTTCTTCCCCGGAGGGGACATCGGATCCCTCTCCGTCGCAGGTACGGTCAACGACATCTCCGTCATGGGTGCCACGCCCCTGGCTATCTCCTGCGCACTGATCATCGAAGCCGGATTGGATGAGGAGATCGTGGACAGGGTGATGAGATCCGTCGGAGATACCTGCAGGTCATGCGGCGTACCTGTAGCCACCGGGGACACGAAGGTCGTAGATGCTGGTTCCGCGGACCAGCTGTTCATGGTCACGTCCGCGGTCGGTAAGAGATCCCCTTACATGGATCACAACATCGAGGTCGCCTCACAGTACAGGAAGGTGGATTCCAAGTGGGCCACCGACGACAACGTCAGACCCGGGGACTCCATAATCGTGTCCGGATACATCGGTGACCACGGAGTGGCACTCCTGTCCTACAGGGAGGGCTACGGATTCGAGAGCGAGATCAAGAGCGATGTTGCACCGCTCAACGGACTCATCGCCGACGTACTGAGGACCGGAGGAGTGGTCACCATGAAGGATCCCACCAGAGGAGGTCTCGCCAACACCCTCAACGAATGGTGTGCGAAATCCCGTATCGGAATGGAGGTCCGTGAGAACGACATCCCCCTCAGAGACGGAGTGATCAACGCCTGCGAGATGCTGGGGATCGATCCGCTGTCCATAGGAAACGAGGGAAAGGTCGTGATCGCCTGCGTTCCCGAGATGGAAGAGGAGGTCCTGAAGGCGTTGCACTCCCACCCGTTGGGTAAGAATGCCGCCTGCATAGGTCACGCGACCGAATCCGAGATCCCCCGCGTCATCATGAAGACGGCAGTGGGCGGAAAGAGGATTCTCGAGCCCCCTACCGGCGATCCCGTTCCGAGGATCTGCTGATATCAAACCGGTGCCCAAGGCACCTTTATCCTTCTTTTAAGCTACCGTGAAACACGTGTTTCGCAAACAGAATAAATAGAGCGCGCGATTGTGTGCATCGAGGAGTAACATATCATGGTAGTGTTCGTACCGTTCCCCGGATTCAGACCCGCATTGAAGGACAATGAGAGCATCGAGGACCGCATATCTCCGCCGTACGATGTCATCGGCCCGGAGTACCTCGCCGAGCTCCAGTCCAAACCGCACAATGTGACCAGGTTCACCCTGATGCCCGAGAACGGAAGATACCAGAAGTCCAGGGAGGAACTGGATGCGGCCATCGCCGACGGTTCTCTGGTACAGGATCCCGAATCGTTCTACCTCTACAGACAGACCTTCGACGACAACGGTACCGTCAGGGTCAGGACCGGATTGGCGGGGCTCCTCAAGACAGAAAGATTCGAGGACGGGAACGTCATCCCCCACGAGGAGACCTTTTCCAAGGTAAAGGCCGACCGTCTCAACCTCCTCAGGGACATGGAGACCCATCTCGAATCCATCTTCGGAATATACGACGGATTCACCGATTCGCTCAACGAAGCCATATCCTCCGCTGCCGAACCTCTGTACGATTACACGGACACCGACGGCGTCAGACACGAATACTTCAGAGTATCCGATCCAAAGGTGCTCGCATCCATCACCGAGGAGATGCGCGACAAGAAGATGCTCATCGCCGACGGACACCACAGATACGAGACCGCCCTCAACTACTCCCTCGAGAATCCGGGTAACGAGAAGAAGTCCTACGTGCTCGCCACCATGGTCGCATCGGACGACGACGGACTGGTCATCTGGCCCACACACAGACTGATCAAGGCCGAGGACATCGGAGAGAACAGCGCCGTCAAGAAGATCTCCAAGACCCTCAAGGTGGAGGAGGCGGAATCTCCCGAGGACATGATGTCCAAACTCAAGGACCACAAGATGGGACTCTATTTCCGCTCCGGAAAGTGCCTCCTGGCCGACATGGATTCCGAAAGCGATCCGATGTGGAACCTCGACACGTACATAGCACAGGAGAAGATCATCTACGGCGTCTACAAAGCGGATGAGGGAAAATCCTCCGTATCGTACGATGCCGAGGCCGATTCCGTCATGAAGAAGATGGCCGACAAGGAGTTCGATCTCGCCATCCTTCTCAACGATCCCAGCCTCCAGACCATCTGGGACCTGTCCATGATCGGGAAGAGGATGCCCAAGAAGACCACGTTCTTCTTCCCCAAGATCTGGTCCGGATTCGTGTTCTACAGGATGCTTTGATCCGGATCGGAAAAAACCTTACCCCAACCCCTTACCATTTCTTCGTAATCCCGAGCTATCCGAAAAGAACTGCAGTATGCTGTCTTACGCATTGGAAGTAAAAAGAGAGCCGACGACGGGAATCGGACCCGCGACCTATGCCTTACCAAGGCATCGCTATACCCCTTAGCCACGTCGGCGTCAAAGGGGACTATTGTGACATCAATTATAAATGTATCCCTCGAACGAGTCGCCAGAGGGCAAAGATTAATGCGATGGCCCTGCTATCAGATGCTTATGAAGAGAGAAATGAGTTCCTTTGACGTCAGGGCATTGGCCAACGAGATGGCGGAACTGGAAGGCGGACATATGGACAAGATCTTCCAGTGGG
>JAEDGA010000038.1 GCA_016297775.1 Candidatus Methanomethylophilaceae archaeon | reverse complement strand
ATTCGAGCGCGAACTCTCCGATCCCGGGCGCGCTCTTCTCCACCCTGACACCTTCCGGTTCAGTATGTACGATCATCGGTACGCCTCCGTGGAGACGTATCGCCTCGCATACCGCATCCGGTTTGTCGGTCAGGGCGATCATGCTGCCCCCTCCGCCGGAACCGGTCAGTTTCGCACCGTAGCTGTGCGGTAAGGATGCGTTGACAAGTTTGTTGAGCTCCTTGCAGGACACTCCCAATATGGACAGGAGTTTGTGGTTGTCCGTCATTATGTTCCCGAGATCCTCCTTGTCACCCCTCCTGATTGCGTTCATGCCCAGAAGGGTGATCAGACCGATCTCGTCCACTATATCGGCGGCGAAACGGTTGTGCTCCTTGAACTTGCGTACCTTCTCCACTATGGGTCCGGTCGGTGCATGGATCCCGGTGTATCCCACCACGAACGTCATGTCCGGGGATTCGATCTCCTTCACCGCCCATTTGTTGCCGCCCTTGCTGACGTCCCACAGATGCCTTCCGACACCTTCGGGACTGTTCAGTGCGATCCCTTTTCCGTGAGTGCAGGTGGACGTGTCTATGGGACTTGCACGGCCCTGCGCGAACCACTCCGCGTTGAAGGCATCCTCGGCTATGGATCTCTCATCCACAGGTCTGCCGAACAGCTTCTTCACCGCAAGCGAGATCGATGCGGAGAGCGCGGCGGACGATCCCAGACCGGAACTGGTGGGTATGTCCGTCGTCGCCTCCACGGATATGTTCCCTGCCTTGTTGTCGTGAAGCACCGAACGGATGTGCGGGTGCATGCCCGCTGTAGCCCTGTAGCCGTTGACGGTGAGATCCTGACTCTTCCTCACTTTGCAGTAGAACCTGCGGTCTATGGCCAGCGCTATCGCGGGTTTCCCGTATACCACGGAGTGCTCCCCCAGGACTATCATCTTTCCCGGGGCGGACGTTACTATGCAGGGGTCTTCGTTCATTCTTCGTTCAGTTTGTATTTTCCGAGCATCTCATAGATGGCATCGTTGGGGCTCCTCATTCCGAGTGCGGGCTGACCCATGTCCCACCAGCGCTCTTCGAACTCGCGCATGCCTTCCATGTACTCCTCGTCGGAACCGAAGTCCTCGCGCTTGACGGACTCGACAGCCTTCTTGGCCTCCGTGATGATGTCCACCTCGTACTTCTTGTTGGCGAGCGCCATTCCCAGCATCTCGTCGAAGCAGTAGGAGGATTCCATGGCGATGTCCGTGGTGGGTGCATCGAACAACAGGTCCATGACACTGTTGGCGATGAGGATGAACATCATCTCCTCCCTCCTCTCCGCAGGGACCTTCTGGTCGTCGAGGTGTTTCTTGAGGGAATCGTACATGAGGTCCCTGAGTGCCTGTGCCCTCGCGGGATTCTTCATGAAGAGCTGCTTCTCCGCCACTACCTCGGGACTGTCCTCGATCTCGGTGATGATCTCCCCGGTGATGGGGTCTATCCTGACCTTAACGTTCTGGTCTTCCATGTTTTTCACTCCTTCCTAATCTTGGCGTAGGTCTCTGCGAGGATGTCCATCCCTTTGGAGATCTTGGTCTCGTCCGCTGCGTAGGAGAATCTGAGATGGTTCTCCCCGTAGGGTCCGAATGCGGATCCAGGTGTGCAGATCAGGCCGTTCTTGGCCAGTTCCATCGCCAGGTCCGCGGATTTTATGTCAGCGTCGTACGACGGGAATGCGTAGAACGCCCCCTTGGGAGCGTCGATGTGCATACCGTCGATCTCGTTGATCCTGGATACTATGAGGTCCCTCCTCCTCTTGAAGATGGTGCGTGCGTCCCTGAGGTAGTCCTCGATGTCCGGCATGGCCGCAAGGGCTCCGTACATGGCGGGCATGTTGGGGCTGGCGCAGAGGTGGTACTGCATCTTGATCAGCGTGTCCATCATGTCTTCGTTGGCCATGAGGAAACCCATCCTCCACCCGGTGACAGCCATCATCTTGGAGAATCCCCCTATGACTATCGCCTTGTCAAGATGGGGCAGGAAGGACAGGTGCTTGCCTTCGTAGACGAAGGAATCGTACACCTCGTCGGATACGATCATCAGGTCTTCGTCCTCGGCGATGTCCAGAAGTCCTTTGTATGTGTCCTCGTCCAGTATGGAACCGGTGGGGTTGGAGGGGTTGTTGATCACGATGGACCTGGTCGCGGGTGTGATCTTGGATTTTATGTCCTCCAGATCGGGCTGGAATCCGGGACCGTCCATCTTGTAGTTGGTGAATGTGGCGCCTGCGAGCTTCGCGTGCGGACCGTATATGACGAATCCGGGACTGGGTACCAGGATCTCATCCCCTGGGTCCAGTGTGGACATGGCCACCTCCAGCAATGCGGAGGATCCGCTGGGTGTGATCATCACGTTGGATGCCTTTAGACCGCTCCAGTAGGCGGAATACTTCTTGGCGACGCTCTCCCTGAGCTCCATGATCCCTGCTGTGGGGCCGTACTTGTTGAGGCCGTTCTCTGCGGCGAGGGTCATGCCGTCCACTGCTTTCTTGGGAGGGAGCAGGTCGGGCTCTCCCAGTCCGAGGTTGATGCTGGTCGGACTGGCGATATCGAACATCTTCCTGATGCCCGACATCTCGATCGAATTGAGTCTTTGGGAGACCTTCATGGCCGGTACATACAGTTCCATACCTTAAAGTTTAACGCGCGCGAGAGGGAGGGGTGCAAATCCTTCGCGGAGGTATCTGGAGGGGATATGATGGATATCATTGGATACAATATTTTTTAACTAGGTTTTATGCTGGGTATATTGATCGTATGTAGAAAAATGCAGATACTTTTATATCTCCACAACGTCAATACATATGAATGGTGAAAGGGCCGTAACGGATATGATACGGTCTGTGAATGGATCCGAGACAGGATCTGTAAAACACTGTCGAGGGGATAAGATGGGATTCATGGATAAACTCAAAGCACTCTTCAAGAAGAAGGACACCGGAGCGGTGGAATGTGCACCCAAAGCGAAGAAGAAGGAATGCGATTGCGGATGCAACAAGAAGAACGAGCCGGTGACGTACGCGTCCCAGTTCAGCGGCGATTCCGCGGTGGACAAGGCATTGATCCACGCGGCGGAGGCCATCGACAAAAAGGTGGCTTCGGGCACTCCGAAGAACATCGCGGATCTCATGATGTCCAACCTCAAGGCGATACAGGCATCCTCGGATCCGGAGGATGTCAAGCTCATCCAGATAAGCCAGGTGATCGGACAGGTCTTCAGAAGCTGATCCTTGGAACAATACCTTTTTACATAGCCTCTGTACCCTTCCCGTGTCGCGCTGATTCGCGGGAGGGGTCATCTTTTTACATACAGCGATGATACGTCGGACAGGTGATCCCATCCCAAAGGCACTCGATATGGATCTTCTCTACATGTTCTTCGATGCAACCAACATGCACAGGTGGAACGACCACATCCGTCCGTTGGATCTGACGGAACTGGACAAGCAGGCCCACAAAGCAGCTATCGCATGGGTGATCGGCAAGGCATGGGAGCAGACCGAGGGTAAGGGATTGGATTGGCGCATGATGATCGAACATTCGATATTCTCTCTGATCGAGAGGTGCGTGATGACCGATATCAAACCGCCCCTGTTCCACCGCATCAAGGCGGAGAAGGCATCCGAGATGGCCGATTTCGTCATGTCCGAGGTGGACAGATCCGTACCGGAGATGGAACCCGGATTGAAGGAACGTCTGTGTTCGTATCTCGAATCATCCGCGGACCGCAAGGAGGACGAGATCCTCCGTGCGGCGCATTACATGGCCACGCATTGGGAGTTCACGTTGATCTACGACATGAACCGCAGGATGGTGGGCATCGAACAGACGCGCAAGGACATCGAGGCCGAACTGGAATATCACGGCGGCATCATCGGCATGATGCGTGATGTGATGGGTAACGACGATTTCATCGACCTCATAGGGCAGCTTAGGTTCCAGCAGAGATGGACCCGTACCCCACGCATCCCGTCCACCACGGTTCTGGGTCACTCTTTGCTGGTGGCCACCGCGGTGTTCCTGAACGATCTGGACAAGGGAGCGGATGACAGGACGATCTACAACGATTATTATGCGGCACTGTTCCACGATCTTCCGGAGGTGCTGACGAAGGATGTCATAACCCCGGTGAAGATGAACGTCGGCGGACTCTCCGAACTTCTGGAGAGTTACGAGACCGAGATGGTGGAGAGCAAGATCATGCCGATGATCCCGGAGGGGTGGAGGGACGGATTCAGGTTCCTGATCTACGACCCGTTCGGTGAGAAGGACGATCCGGTCCACGGAAGGATGATGGGCCGCGACATCAAGGCATCGGATATGTTGGCGGCATACATGGAAGCGAGACTCTCCCGTTATTATGGGATAACATCACGCGTACTCAGGGAGGCGGAATCCTCGTCCAGAAGGAAGCTCACCGCCTATCCCACGGATATGGACATGCACGGCCTGATAGCCAGGCTGGAGAACATCTGCGATTGATCCCTGATAAGAAATGTCGTTGAAGGTGTTTGTGCCGGGAGGGCGCATGCGCCCGTCCCGGATCAGTTGCCGATGACCTCCTGTCCGCGCATGTAGGGCCTGAGGACCTCGGGGATGGTGACGGTACCGTCCTTGTTCTGGTAGTTCTCGAGGATGGCCACCATGGTCCTGGGCAGTGCGAGACCGGATCCGTTGAGGGTGTGGACGAACTCGCTCTTGAGGTGGGGTTCGGGCCTGTACTTGATCCTTGCGCGGCGTGCCTGGAAGTCTGTGAAGCACGAGCAGGAGGATGCCTCGAGCCATGCGTCCTTTCCGGGTACGTACAGTTCCAGATCGTAACACTTGGCACAGGAGAAGCTCATGTCCCCGGTGCACAGGAGCAGTACGCGGTACGGAAGGTCCAGTTCCCTGATGAGCTCCTCCGCGTCCATCCTGAGTCTCTCGAGGACGTCGAAGGATCCCTCGGGCTCCACGAACCTGACCATCTCCACCTTGTTGAACTCGTGGACCCTGATGATTCCGCGGGTGTCGGCGTGCTTACCGGCCTCTCTCCTGAAGGAGGGGAGGTATGCGGTATAGTTTATGGGGAGCTGGCTCTTGTCGAGGATCTCTCCCTGGAGCAGGTTGGTGACGGGGACCTCGGCGGTGGGGTTGAGCCACATGTCGTCCCTCTCCAGGTAGTACATGTCGTTCTTGAGGTTGGGGTACTGTCCGGTACCGATGACCGCCTGCGTGTTGACCACGACGGGCGGGAAGACCTCGGTGTAACCCTGGTCCTTGTGCCTGTCGAGGAAGTAGCTGATCAGTGCGCGCTCGAGACGTGCACCGTCGCCCTTGAGGCAGTAGAATCCGCTTCCGGCCACCTTGGTACCTCTCTCGAAATCGATGATGTCCAACGCCTCGGCGATCTCGAAGTGCTCCAGGGGCTTGAAATCGAAGGTCTTCTTCTGTCCCCACTCGTACACGACGACGTTGTCGTGTTCGTCCTTTCCGATGGGTACGGAGGGGTGGGGGATGTTGGGGATGTTGAGCAGACCGTCGGTCCTGGCCTCGTCGCAGACGACGAGTTCCTCGTCGATCTCCTTGATCCTGTCGGAGACGAGTCTCATCTCCTTGATCTTGGCCTCCTTCTCCTCGCCCTTCATCTTGGATATCTGGAGGGAGACCTCGTTCCTCTGCTTCCTGAGGCGGTTGCCTTCATCCGTGAGGCTCCTCCACTTGGAATCGTTCTCGAGGAACTTGTCCAGGGGAGCCTGGTCCTTGTTCCTGTTCCTGATCATTTCCCTGATCATCTCAGGGTTCTCTCTGATGATGTTCGCATCCAACATGTTTGCGCCTCAGAACTTCTTTTGCGATAAGGAGGTCCAGGTCCTCTTGTCTGTGAGGAGGACGACGCTTCCGCGCACGTCCACCACCACCGCGGAGGTAGCCTCCGCTATGGCTTCCGCGATATCGGAGGTTCCCTCGTCGGTGAGGACCTTGACCTTGATGAGTCTGTTCTTCTTGAGCTGGGCCTTGATCTCTTCGTACAGGGAGTCCTTGAGACCGTCCTTCCCTACGTGGACGGTAGGGCCGATCTCGAGCGCCCTGCGCATGAGTTCCTTCCTTGCTTCCTTCTCTGTCATGTGCGTTTCTCCCTGATGTACGGTATACGCTTGATGTGACCGCAGTTGCCGCATGTGGATATGACCCTCTCGCGGCAGACCCTGACCCTCTGGTTCACTCCGGGGATCAGGGGTATCTTGCATTCCTTGCAGAACGCGAAACCCTCGGGCATGGATACCTTGGTCTTCCCGCAGATGCGCAGGGACAGATCCACATATCTGACCGCCCTGTCCGGTCTTCCGGACATGAGGGCACGGACGGACAGTCCGGTTAGGATGCCGATACGCTCGTTGGCGATATCCTCGATCTTCTTCCTGTTCCTCAGACGTTTCCCCGACATCCGCGTTCCCTTGATGTGTGTGGTCTAACCGAGCGGTGTTATTAAGTCTTTGCACGTGTGCGCATTATTATTTATGTTCAGGCCAGGGTGCGCAGGTATTCCCTGATCTCCGCATCCTCGCCCTCCAATTCCTTCTCCCCGATCATGTACTCGGACCAGAGGAACACGAAGTAGTCGTGGAATGCCTGTACGGTGTCGTCCCAGTTGTCCTTGGTAACGGATAGACCCAGATCCTCGTTCGAGAGTGTCCAGGAGCTTCCGTCGTAGGATACCCTGGCGGATAACGGCACCTTGACCGACACGTCCCCGTCGGGTGCGATGAGCCTGCGGAACCTTATCTCGGTGGCAGGGGTGAGGTCGTGCGCGTCCCTGATTTCCATCAGGTCGCCCTCCTGGGAGTACATCAGCTTCCCGGCGATGTACACCGCGTTGCCGGCCATGGAACGTGCGGCGTTCTCCGATGCCTTGTCACGGAACTGCAGTCTGACCCTGTCCTTGCCGCAGGTGAAACCGATGATGTGTCCCTTGGATTTGGATACGGTGTCGGTGACGATACCGAGGGCCGCACCCTGTGCGGTCATGCCCCTGTCCTTGAGGAAGGCGGCCATCCTGGGTATGTCCACCGCACCGAAGGTCTTCATGTTCTCCTGGGAACCGTACTGGAACATGCAGTCCGGATATGCGTTCACGTGTTCGGAGAGGGCTACGATGTCATAGATGATGTGGTTCCTATAGAACGGATCCAGGTAGTTGTCCTCCATCCAGTATCCGCCGGCGCCGGATCCCATGGCGTCCAGTGTCCTCTCCATGAGGTCTATGGTATCGTCCGTGATCGTGCCGATGCACTTCTGCTCGGTGGACGATCCTATGCTCATGCCACCGTTCCCGTCGATATAGAGCACGAACCTGGACAGGATCTCGGGATGGAGGAGGTTCTGCACACCCAGCTCCCTTCTGATAAGGTACTCGCCTATGTCCGAGAGCAGCTGCTGGATATCGATCATTATCTGGCCGGCCAATCCGACGGGGATCCTCCCGCCCTCCGACCCGGGGACTACGTTGACTGTGAAACTCCTCATCTGTGCACCTTACGGACTCTTCCGTGAGTGGGTGTATGCGTTGTGGTTAAAGAAATCTTTTATCGGGAAGGATATCATCGACATGACAGGGGATGTGCCAGAGTCGTATACGATACCGGTACGTCGCATGTACCGCATCCGGACGCCGATGTCCTGGCATTCGGAAAAACCGTCCGGATGCCCGAAATGGTTATATGTCCGTTACAATTCAACCGACCCATACATGAAGCGTCGATCCATGGCAATCTATTAATATAGATTCCGGATTGTCAGACTTCGCAACTATTACCTATAAAGGTGGTATCAATGGCAAGAAAGCCCGCAGTAATGTACAGACAGGTCAAGGGAATGGCATACACCCGCAGGAAGTTCATGGGTGGAGTTCCCAACAGCAGGATTCAGCAGTTCGACATGGGAAACCTCAAGGATGAGTTCCCCGTCACCCTCTCCCTCAAGGTAAAGAACCGCGTTCAGATCAGGCACACCTCCCTCGAGGCCGGCCGTATCGCAGCCAACAGGGTCCTCTCCAAGGAGGCAGGAGTCGCCAATTACCACATGAAGGTCAGGGTCTACCCCCACATCGTTCTCAGGGAGAACAAGCTCGCTACCGGAGCAGGAGCGGACCGTGTCTCCAGCGGAATGAGAAGCGCATTCGGAAAGAATGTCGGTACCGCAGCAAGGCTCGAGTGCAACCAGGTCATCATGACCGTCTCTTGCACCCCCCAGGTCTTCAACACCGCAAAGCTCGCACTGTGGAAGGCTTCCATGAAGTACCCCACACCCTGCTACATCGATGTTGAGAAGGGAAAAGAGCTCGTAATGTAAATGTTTGATCTCAAACTTCATTACATTGCTGCATGGGTCCGCGACAGGGGCTTCGCCTCTGTCGCACTTCAGTTGCCCGAGGGTCTCAAGCTCCGGGCAACTGAGATCATAGATTTCTTATCTCGGGATACCGAGGCCCATTACGTCATGTTAGGCGACCCCTGTTACGGCGCCTGTGACCTTTTCACACATTACAAGGACATAGCCGATGCTCTCGTCCATTTCGGTCACTCCCCGATTCCGTCGCAGGGTGACGATCCCGATGTCCTGTACATCGAGGCGGTCATGGAGTTGGACATCGGTGACAAGCTTCGTGCGGTCATCCCGGAGCTCGGGGACAGGATAGGCATCCTCGCCACCGTACAGTATCTCTCCTGCATACCGCAGGCCTGCGACATCCTCCGCGAAGCGGGCAAGGAGGCACACGTAGGCAAAGGTGATGACAGGATCATGTACGCCGGACAGGTCCTCGGATGCAACTGTACTTCCGCTTACGCCGTTTCGGATGATGTGGATGAATTCCTCTACATCGGAGAAGGGGATTTCCACCCCCTCGCCGCGGCGTTCGGTGTCGGGAAACCGATCAAGGTCTTCAATCCTGTGACAGGTGAGCTCAGATCCGTGGATGACATTCGCGACCGCATCCTCCGCAGGAGGTTCGCCGCGATCGTCGGAGGACAGGAGGCCAGGTCCTTCCTTGTGATAGTATGCAGCAAGGTGGGACAGAACCGCAACGCGTTGGCCGACGAACTCATAGAGAAGATCCGTGCTGCCGGGCGTATTGCGTACAAGGTCTATCTCAACGAACTGTCGCCTCAGAATCTGATACATTACCGTGTGGACGCATACGTGTGCACCGCATGCCCGAGGATCGCCATGGACGACGCCGTGAGATACGACCGCCTCATGCTGACGCCTCCCGAATTGGAGGTGGCGTTGGGTCTCAGGGAATGGGACGATTACGTTTTCGACCAGATCGTACCATGATGTTTAGGACGTGGTTCCTCAATCCTTATTAACGGCAGGATGTTCGGTATGGTCATGACAGGTTCCGAGGACATCATCAATGCCGAACTGCCCGATGTAAGGGTGGGCATAGGTGCGGGTAAGGACAGGGCATCCGTGGAGAGGGATGCCGCCAGGTTCCCGGGTAACGTCATCGTATACGACGATCCGGAGGCTCTGGTCAATGACCTTGCCGACGGGACCATAGATGCGGCTCTCAGGGGGAACATGTCATCCTCCGTCGTGCTGCCCCTTCTGAAGAAGGCGCTGGGTCTTGAGGAACTGGAACGCGTCGTCATCATGGAACCGGCCGGAGGCAGGATGTTCTGCATGGCCCCGGTGGGGATAGACGAGGGCTGGACGGAGGAACAGAAACTGGACATCGTCAGGAAGAGCATGCCGTTGCTCAAGGCCCTGGGTCTAGGCAACAGGATAGCCGTGATGTCCGGCGGAAGGGAGGACGATATAGGAAGGAACGATCAGGTGGACCGCACCATCAGGGATGCGCGTTCGATGATCCCTAAACTCCGTTCGGAAGGATACGACGCGTACGATGCGCAGATCCTGCTGGAGGACGCCGTGAAGGAGGCGGACTTCATCATTGCGCCCGATGGCATATCGGGCAACATCATATTCAGGGCGTTGCACTTCATCGCCGGAGCCAAGGCGTTGGGTGCACCCGTGATAAATACGGACAAGGTGTTCGTCGACACGTCAAGGGCCAAGACCGACTATGTGGATTCGATCGCCCTTGCCATGAAGCTAACGGAGAAGATCGTATGATACTCGAGATTGATGGAGGACACTCTGGGATTAGGTTCTCCGCTTGCCACTTCATACCCAGACACGAGAAATGTTCCAGACTGCACGGACACTCCTACATCCTCCGTCTGAGGTTGGAAGGGGACATCGGAGAGGACGGGATGGTCATGGACTTCGTGGTCCTCAAGAAGAAACTGAAGGCGTTCGTGGACGAGTTCGATCACAGGACCATACTCCCCGGGGATTCGCCCGATGTCAGAATCACCATCACCGACGATTCCGTCGAAGCCATGACCTGTGGCAAGAGGTACGTGTTCCCGTTGATGGACGTGGTCATCCTGGATGTGACCAACACCACCGCGGAGGAGATGACGCGCCACATGGTCAACAGACTCGTGAACGAGGTGGAGTTCCCTCCGAACGTCAGATCCGTCGCGGTCGGATTGGACGAGGAACGCGGTCAGACCGCATGGTACGAGGTGAGGCTCTGATGGTGAATGCAGTGGTACTCCTCTCCGGAGGATTGGATTCCACCACCACGCTGGCACAGGCCATCGCGGACGGGTGCGATGTGACCGCACTCAGTTTCAGGTACGGTCAGAGACACACGAAGGAACTCGTCTCCGCCGCGAACGTGGCCAAGTTCTTCAATGTGAAGCATGTGATCGTCGACATCGATCTCAGTATGTTCAGATCCGCACTCACCAGGCCGGAGATCGACGTTCCGGAGAACCGCGACGAGTCCCAGATGGGTCAGGACATACCCGTGACGTACGTTCCCGCCAGGAACATCATCATGATGTCCGTTGCGGCGGGACTGTGCGAATCCGTGGATGCGGATCGCATATACATAGGGGCGAACGTCGTGGACTATTCCGGATATCCGGATTGCAGGCCCGAGTTCTTCGAGGCATTCGAGAAGATGATCGCCGTGGGAACTAAAGCGGGTGTCGAAGGCCATCCGATCAGGATCTGCACACCGATCCTGCACAGCAGCAAGGCCGACATCGTCCGCCTGGGTAAGAAGCTGGGGGCGCCTCTGCACCTGACCTGGTCCTGTTACGAGGGCGGGGAGAAGGCCTGCGGAAGGTGTGATTCCTGCCAGCTCAGACTCGCCGGATTCAAAGAGGCCGGCTATAAGGACGAGATCGAGTACGAGTGATCCCATATGCAGATCTGCGAGTCGTTCACCTCCCTCCAGGGGGAGGGAAAGTTGATCGGTGTACCCACACACTTCATACGTACGGTCGGATGCAATCTGGATTGTTCCTGGTGCGACACCAAGTACTCCTTCGACGGTGGGAAGGAGATGTCCATCGAGGAGATCGTTTCCGGTACCGGGGATTGCAGACACGTGTGCATAACCGGAGGGGAACCCATGATCCAGAAGGATTTCCCTGTCCTTCTGAACGCACTTCTGGATGCTGGGAAGCACGTGACCATAGAGACCAACGGTTCCGTGGACATCGGATCCCTGCCAGATGATGACAACATCCTGGTGAGCATGGACATAAAATGTCCTTCCTCGGGGATGACCGACAGGATGCGCTGGGAGAATCTGGCACTGTTGAAGCCGAAGGACCAGCTCAAGTTCGTTCTGGCGGATGAGGGCGATTACGATTTCGCCGTGGATGTGGTGAGAAGGTATTCTCCCGATACCGAGGTGATATTCTCCCCGGTCGGAGGTCTGGAGATAAGGCCGATCGCGGAGAAGGTGGTCGCGTCCGGTCTTGATGTAAGGGTCCTGTTACAGCTTCACAAGGTCATCTGGGGCAATGAGAGAGGAGTTTAATCCTTTCCCATAGCCTCGAATTTCTTTCTGCGCTCGTATCTTCTGACATAGTCGGTGACACAGCTCTCCACGGAACCTTCCTCGTCCATGGATACGTCTATGCCTGCGCCGGCGAGTATGTCGTAACCGTGGGATCCGATACCGCCCACGATCACCGCATCCACGCCCAATCCGACTATGGCCTTGGCCACGAGCATTCCCGCACCCTCGGCCTCGGTGAATTCGTTATCGACGACGGTATAATCCATGGTCTCCGAATCCACCATCAGGAAGTAGGGTGCGTGACCGAAGTCCTCGCTGACCTCCGAATCCAGTTCGGGACCGTCCGAGAGGACTCCGATCAACATTCATCCCACCGTCCTGAGGACCTTGTCGGTGATCTCTTCGAACGCCTTCGCGGATGCGCTGTCGGGGTGGCTGATGACCACGGGCATACCGCTATCGCCGGAGAGGACGATGGCGGGTTCGATGGGAACACGTCCCAGGAACTGGATGTCGAACTCGGTGGCGGTCTCGAGACCTCCTCCGGACTTGAAGATGTCGGTGACCTCTCCGCAGTGGGGGCAGACGAATCCGCTCATGTTCTCCACGATACCG
>JAEDGA010000037.1 GCA_016297775.1 Candidatus Methanomethylophilaceae archaeon | reverse complement strand
CGACGACGGTGAGTGCGGTCTTCGTGATACCTTCTGCCTTAACCTTTGCCTCGATGTCGGTGAGGTTTCCGCGTACGATCTTCTGGTCGGGCCATGTCGCCTTGTACACTACGGCAACGGGGGTCTCGGGTGCGTATCCCGCATCGATGAGGGTCTTGGTCATGGTGTCGAGGAATCCGATGGACAGGAAGATGACCATGGTGGAATGGTGTTTTGCGAGATCGATGAGCTTCTCCCCGTCCGGCATTGGGGTCCTGCCCTCCATCCTGGTGAGTATGACGGTCTGGCTCTTTCCGGGTAGTGTGTATTCCGCATTCAACACCGCGGCCGTCGCAAGGAACGAGCTCACACCCGGGATGACCTCGTATCCGATACCGAGCTTGTCCAGGCGGTCCATCTGCTCCCTATGTGCTCCGTATATGGCGGGATCGCCGGTGTGTACGCGAACACATTTCTTACCTTCCTTCTCCGCCTTCTCCATGACGTCGATCACCTCATCGAGGTGCATGTATGCGCTGTTGTGCACGACGGCATCCTTCTTGCGGCCGGAAAGGACATCGGGATTCACCAGAGATCCTGCATAAATGATCACGTCCGCTTCGTCAATCAATCTCTTCCCTTTGATCGTGAGCAGTTCGGGATCTCCGGGTCCAGCACCAATGAATGAAATCATCTTATCGTTAGTTGTAATGTCAAACAAACTATATAATTAGGCATATACATCCAACTCTTGGTATAGATGGCAGAATCCGATAACAGGGACGGTTACGGGCACCCATTCATAGAGAAAGGGGGCAAGGTCCTAAGATGCGGTCACACGACCGGAACGTGTGCGGCCGCCGCCACGAAAGCAGCGGCAGATGCTCTTCTTACAGGCGATTTCCCTTCCAAGGTCGTCATATCCACACCTAAGGGGTACGATCTGACATTGCCCGTATCCTATTCCTCCGGGGATGGTTCGGTCACTTGCACCGTGGTGAAGGACGGCGGTGACGACGAGGATGCCACCAACGGCATGGATGTCACATCCACCGTCACACGCATAGGATCGGGATTCGTCATCGATGGAGGTATTGGCGTGGGACGCGTCACACGCCGCGGTATGGATCAACCTGTCGGCAATGCAGCCATCAACAGGGTGCCCCGCAGGATGATAGAATCCGAGGCCAGGGCATCTGCGGAGAGGAACGGTTACAGAGGCGGACTGTCTGTGGTGATAAGCGTGCCCAAGGGCGAGGAGATCGCATCCAAGACATTCAATCCGCGCCTCGGCATCGAGGGTGGCATATCCATCCTCGGTACGAGCGGTATCGTGGAGCCTATGAGCGAAGCCGCATTGATAGCCACGATAGGTACAGAGATGAGGATGCACGCTGCCAACGGAGAACGTACCGTGTTGGTCGTCCCCGGTAATTACGGCAAGGACTTCGTGTCTGCGATGCCGGGTCTCGACGGTGATTCCGCAGTGAAATGCAGCAACTTCATCGGCGATATGTTGGATTATGCATCGGAATATGGATTGGATGTGCTTCTCGTGGGCAACATCGGCAAACTGGTGAAACTTGCCGGGGGTATAATGAACACTCATTCCAAATACGGGGATGCCAGGATGTCCACCCTGCGCAACGCGGCGGACGAGGCGGGTGCGGACCAGGATGTTCTGGATTCCATCGACAGATGCGTCATGACCGATGATGCCCTTGATGTTCTGGATTCCGCTGGATTGCTGGAACCAGTCATCGATATACTGATGGGGAGTATACAGGCCAATATGCGTCAGCGTACCGGCGGAATGGTACGTACCGCAGCGGTGATGTTCTCTTCAAAGCGCGGTATGTTGGGACGTACCGAACTGGCCGACGATATGATCAGGGAGCTGTCGATATGAGGGTGGCGATCGTAGCATTCTCTACCAACGGTTGCAGGACCGCACTGCGCGTGGCCGATCTGTTCGACGGTGACGATGTGGACATCGCTTGCAAGACCGGATCTGACAGTCTCGGCGTCCCGAAGATAGAGGGTGCCACCGCTACATGGGTGGCACACAGATTCGACAAGGTCGATGTGTTGGTGTTCGTAGGTGCCATAGGCATAGCCGTCAGATACATCGCGCCGCATGTGAGGTCCAAGGACAGGGATCCCGCTGTCATATGCATGGACGAACTGGCACATTTCTGTATCCCTCTTCTTTCAGGACACATAGGCGGTGCAAATCTCATAGCAGACAGAATATCCGAATCCATGGGCTGCGTACCGGTGATCACCACGGCCACCGACATCAACGGAAGGTTCGCCGTGGACGTGTTCGCCACCGAGAACAGGCTCTTCATCGACAATCTGAAGGTGGCGAAGGAGGTGTCCGCCAGGATACTCCGCGGTGATTTCATCGGATTCGCCAGCAGGATACCTTTCGAAGGTACCTTGCCGAAAGGACTAACACTCGCTGACGGCGGTGAATTCGGGATCTGTATATCCGATGACCCGAACGATCGTCCGTTCGACGATACGCTGGTGCTGATCCCCCGCGATATAATCCTGGGCGTTGGATGCAGGAGGGACACCGATCCGAAACATATGTTCGATATAGTATCCGGTTTCCTGGCGGACAACGGTATCTCACCGGAACGCGTAGGTTCGGTGGAGAGCATTGTCCTGAAACAGGATGAGGCTGCGATACATCATCTTGCACGTAAGTTGCGTGTACGTGCACGTTTCCACACCGCAGAGGAACTGCTATCATTGGAAGGGGAGTTCTCCTCGTCCGATTTCGTGAAGTCCGTAACGTCCGTGGATTGCGTGTGCGAGAGATCCGCCGTATACGGTGGCGGGGAATTGACGATAAGGAAATTCGCAAAGGATGGGGTCACGGTCGCCGCAGCCATCCGTAAGGTTCTGCCGAGGTTCAGTTGATATGGTCAAGGTTCTGATTTTTTCCGGTACGTCCGACGGCAGGGCTCTGTCGGATTGGTTGGTGTCCTGCGGTGCGGATGTGCATATGCGCGTCGCAACCGGATACGGCGCTTCCATAGTGGAAGGGGATGTGGATATACAGGTCGGCAGTGCCGGAGGTACGGAAGGCATAGCCGCCCTGGTCGCTCGTGAAGGATATGACGTTGTGATCGATGCCACGCATCCTTTCGCAGTGACCGTATCCGAACATATCAGGGAAGGATGTGCCAAGGCAGGTATCGAGTGTATCAGACTCAGGCGCAGGGACACCGATCTGACGGGATGTGTCACCGTTCCGTCCGTGGATGCCGCAGTGGAATATCTATCCGGTACGGAGGGCGTGATACTCTCCACCATAGGTGTGAAGGCATTGGGTTCGCTCACCAGGATATCGGATTATAGGGAACGCGTGGTTGCACGTGTACTCTCGTTGAAATCTTCCATGGATATCTGCAGCGAACTGGGTTTCGAAGGCAGGAATCTGATCTGCGCACAGGGTCCGTTCACCGAGGAGATTAATTACGCTACGATAATCCAGACGGGGGCCAGATACCTTCTTACCAAGGATTCCGGACATTCCGGAGGTGTCGAGGAGAAACTGGAGGCGTGCAGACGTGCGGGAATAACCGCGGTCGTCATAGGCCGTCCTCCCGAAGAAGGCAGGACTTTCAAAGAGGTGGCAGTGAGGATGAAGGAATTGTTCGCTTCCGAGGGTAGGGATGTGGAATTGCCGAAGAGGAAGGTGTCGATCGTCGCGGTTGGGATGGGAGGGGGTACGATGACCTCCGATGCCATATGTGCCGCGGAGTCGGCCGATGTTCTGATCGGTGCCGAACGTATGTTGTCCTATTTCAGACATCTATCCAAACCCGAGTGCGGGGAGTATCTCTCCGACAGGGTGATCGGATTCCTGGATTCCAATCCCGATTATTGTTCCGCAGCCGTCCTAGTATCCGGTGATGTGGGATTCTACAGTGCCGCAAGAAAGCTCATCGACAATCTCGACCGTTCCGTCTATGATGTGGAGGTCGTATGCGGCATATCGTCGATGGTGTACCTCACATCGAAGATCGGCATACCATGGCAGGATGTATATGCCGTAAGCACACACGGCAGGGAGTTCAACATCGTCAACGCGGTGGACACCCACAGTAGGACGTTCACCCTCCTCTCTGGACATGACGGTGCCTCGTCCATGCTGTCCCTGTTCAAGGAGTACGATCTCAACGAGATCACGGTCACGTTGGGGATGGACCTCGGTTCGGAGAATGAACGTATCGTCACCGGCAGCATATCCGAACTCATGTCCATAGATCACGGTGATCTCTGTGTGGCATTGATCGACAATCCCTCCCCTAAACTCCGCAACCCCCTCGGAATACCGGACGAGGAGTTCATCAGGGGCGATGCCCCCATGACCAAGAGCGAGGTCCGCACGCTCTCCGTCGCGAAACTCGGTCTGAAAAAGGATTCGATAGTCTACGACATAGGTGCAGGTACAGGTTCCGTATCGATAGAGATGGCATTGGCGGCTCCGGAGGGCAAGGTGTACGCGATCGAGATGAAGGCCCCCTCCGCAGATCTGATCGAAGTGAACAAGCACAAGTTCCGTGCCGCCAACGTTGAGGTGATAAGAGGCAAGGCTCCGGATTCGATGGCCGGTCTACCGGTACCGACGCACGCCTTCATCGGAGGATCATCGGGCAATCTGAAGGATATCGTGTCGTTGCTTCTCGATCTCAATCCGGACATAAGGATGGTCATCAACGCCGTCACCTTGGAGACCGTCGGAGAGATCGTCGATACGATAGATTCACTCGGCCTCGTGGAGGAGGAGATCGTGACCGTATCCGTATCACGTTCCAGGAAGGCAGGCAGGTATCATCTGATGAACGCCCAGAATCCCGTGTATATAGCGGTGGTGAGGGGGAGATGAAGCTTCCCAGGATATTGATAGCCGCCGCATCCAGCGGAAGTGGTAAGACCATGATAACATGCGGCATCCTCCAGATGCTGACGGATTCCGGGAGGAAGGTATCGTCGTTCAAGTGCGGACCCGATTACATCGATCCGATGTTCCACAGCAGGGTGCTGGGTACCAGATCACGCAATCTGGATCCGTTCTTCTGCGAAGGGGATCTTCTGAAGGATGCGTTCGTCCGTTCCGCCGTACACTCGGATATCTCCGTGGTGGAGGGCGTCATGGGATATTACGACGGCATCCGCATCGACGGGACCGAGAAGAGCTCATGCGAGGTATCCCTCAGATTGGGGATACCGACCATATTGTTGGTGAACGCGGACGGTTCGTCCGTATCGTCCCTTGCGGTACTGAAGGGTTTCCTCGATTACGACAGGAACATGATCAAAGGTGTCATATTCAACAGGATGTCCGCATCCACCTTCAACGGACTCAAGGACAAGGTGGAAGCCATGGGCGTGAAAGCGATAGGTTACGTGCCCAAGATGCCGGAACTGGCCGTGGAGAGCAGACATCTCGGTCTCGTCCTTCCGGACGAGGTCTCCGAACTCCATGGGAGGATGAAGGCCCTGGCCGCAAGGATGTCCGAGACCGTGGACATCGATCTCCTCATGGAGCTTGCAGATTCCGCCGAGGACATATCATACGAGCCCGTCCCGGCGGAGAGGATCGCTGATGTGAGAGTAGGGGTGGCATACGATGACGCGTTCTGTTTCCTTTACGATGATAATCTCGATCTCCTGCAGGAGATGGGTGCCGAGATCGTCAGATTCTCTCCATTGAACGACGATAGGCTCCCGGAGGTTGATGCGTTGATCCTCCCCGGAGGATATCCAGAACTGCACGGAGAGAGGTTGGGTTCCAACGTATCCATGATGAAGGACATACGCGACAGACTGGCGGATGGTATGCCATGTCACGCCGAGTGCGGCGGGTTCATGTACCTTCACGACAGGATGCAGGACTCGGAGGGCGTGATGCGCGATATGTGCGGAGTCATCCACGGGGAGGTCAGGAATGCAGGCAAACTGATGCGTTTCGGTTATGCATCATTCTCCCCCAAGGACGGATCCATGACCGTGAGGGGTCACGAGTTCCATTATTGGGATAGTACCGACACCGGTGAGGACTGGGAGGCGGTGAAGAACAGCGGAAGGAGTTACGAGTGCATCCATGACGACGGACACATGGTCGCAGGATTCCCGCACCTCTATTACCGTTCGGATATCAGGTTCGCAGAGCGTCTGATCAAGGACGCAGCAAGATACAGGAGTATGCACAGATGAAAGGAATGTTGTACGGGATTGGTGTGGGTCCGGGAGATTCGGAACTCCTCACGCTGAAGGCGAAGGGTGCCATCGAGAGATGCGATATAATCGCATATCCGGTGAAAAAGGCCGGTGAGAAGAGTACGGCACTGGAGATCATCCGTCCCGTGGTAGATGTTTCATCCAAGGAGATCATGGAACTCCTGTTCGTAATGGATCCCAGCGAGGAGGTCCGTCAGGAGTACAGGGATGCGGCCATGGATGAGATGTGTGCCGCGATGGAAGCAGGCAAGGATGTCGCCATGATCACTCTGGGGGATCCCTGCGTATACAGTACGTTCATGCGCATATGCAACGATGTCAGGGAGAGGGGTTATGATACGGAGGTCGTATCTGGCGTGCCTTCGTTCTGCCACGGTGCCGCCAAGGCGGGACTGCCACTCATGCTCGCATATGAGGGTCTGGCCATCGTCCCCGCATCGGAGGAGAACATGCCCAAGGTATCCGTGGCATTGGATGATTTCGAGAACATCGTGATAATGAAGGCGTTCGCATCCATCGATGCGATCATCGCTCTGATGAACGAGAAGGGTATCCCTCTGGAGTGTGCGACCGTCATGAGCAATATCGGGATGGATACGGAATACATCGGTCCTCTCGTAGCAGGGCGCAAGTACGGGTATTTCACCACAGTGCTGGTCAAGAAGGAAGGTTCCAGAATCTGATGAGGTTTTTTATTGGATGTATTGTCCAATAAATTACCACAATAGGAGTTGGATGATTGGTACAATTAAATATGGGTGTGGATTGACAGTATCATCCAATTAATGAGGTATCCAAATGGGAAGCTCAATGATGAAGATAGTCGCCATCGGCATCGTGGCCGTTGTGGCGGCAGCAGGTTGCGCATTCGTTCTCGTCAACAACGGTGACGGAAACGATGGGCCGATAACGATCGTCGACGGTTCCGGAAAGGAATTGAAATTCGATTCTCCCATCGACAAGGTGGTCACGGCCAATACGAATATACCCAACGCGATTAAGATGCTCGGTTACAACGACAACATCGCCGGACTCAGTTTCTACAGCAGTAAAACTGACCTGAGCAACTGGGAGAAGTTCTCACTCAGCTTCCCCAAGGCAAAACACATGTCCCTTACCAAGAGCATGACAGCCGAGGAGATCGCCGAGGCCGGTGCCGAAGCTGTGATCGTTCCCGTGAAGTCCATGACCATTACCTCAGAACAGGAAGTATCGTTCGAAGAATATGGTCTTACTGTGATCAGGTTGGATTGTAACGGAGATTCAGCGATAGATGATCTCAGAAAGCTCATCACCTTGTTCAAGGGTAATGGTGCCACCAATGACAATTTCGATGCATACATGGAATTGTATAACAGCATTGTGAACACCGTCGTTTCAAAGGCCGGTTCCGGTACTTCGGATAAGACCTTCCTCATGTACATGTCATCCGGAACATCGTTCTACAACCAGTCTTCCGAACTCAGTTCCATCATCGAGTCCATATACGGAAAGAACGCTCTCCGCAACATCAACAATCTCGACGTATCCAACAAGACCAATGCAGCCGATTCCGACGGATTGCAGGAGAACATCAGAGCATTGGATAACTCGGATAACGTGGATAAGTTGTTCATCAGAGGAAAGAGCACTACCAACAGTGTAGGTACTGCCAAAACTGTATGGGAGGAATCGGTATTCGCAAAATCCGAGATGTCCTATGGCAAACTCAGTCCGATAACTGCCGGAGAGGTGTACATATTCGATTCCGATATCATGTCGGGTCTCCTCTCCTTCGTGGGATACATCGCCATAGCGGAGGTCTGCGGTATCGATACAGGCTATACAGTTTCCGAGGTCATCGGTGACTTCAACAACACCTTCGGTTACGAGGAGAGCTCCAAAGGATTGGTGTTCAAGGTCGCAGGCGGTAATATCACTGATGTGACTCCTGCCTGATCATCTAAACCATTTCCTTCAAACATCTTACCTTCAATGGAAGTCGTGTATCTGTATGGAAGACGAAGAGGTGATTGCAAGGATCCAGAGGGATCTGGATGAGGATGTTTTCGAGGGCAGGTATGATGCCGAATCCAAGAAGAAGTTCGTCTTCATCTCCATATTGATAGCGGTATCGCTTTTCACCATGTTGATATCCATCACGTTGGGTGCTGTCGACATCCCCCTGATCGATGTCATAAATGTGTTCATGCACCCGATATTGCCTCAGGTGTTCGCCGAACCGTCGATGGATTATTACAACGAGTTCATCTTCAGGGGAAGGATGCCCAGGGTGTTCATGGTGGCATTGACCGGATTCTCCCTCGGTCTTGCCGGTATGATCATGCAGGGTCTGCTCAGGAACCCGCTGGTAAGCCCATTCACGTTGGGTGTATCCACCGCGGCATCGTTCGGTGCGGCACTATCCATCATGTTCGGCCCCATATTGTTCGGTGCCGTTGTAAATCTGAAATACAATGTGCTCGGCGTGAACTTCTATGTGGATGATCTGCTCCAGGTGCTGTTCGCCTTCCTGATGGCGTTGGCGAGCATAGGCATCATACTGCTGATGACCAGGGGCAAGGACATATCCAGATCCACGGTCATCCTTTCCGGTGTGGTGATAAGCTATCTCTTCCAGGCGGGGATAATGGCCTGTAAGTACTTCTCCGACGAGGACGAACTCAGGGAGATCACCATGTGGATCATGGGAAGCTTCACCGGATCCACATGGGGCGGGGTCCTGATATTGGTTCCCATAGTGGTCATCTGCTGTATCGCGTTGATAAGCACGTCCATGGACATAAACGCCCTGGCTGCAGGCGACGATGTGGCATCCAGTCTCGGTGTGGACGTGACGAAGCTGAGGCGCGACGGATTGGTAATAAGTACCATGGTGACAGCGGCCTGTCTGTCGTTCACCGGTGTGATCGGATTCATAGGTCTGATGGCCCCGCATATCTGCAGGATGATAATCGGTAACGATGCCAGATATCTGTCCGTATGTTCGGGATTGATGGGTATCGCCATACTCTCGCTGTCGGATCTTTTCTGCAGGTTGATCATCCGTCCCGGAGAACTCCCCGTAGGTATAGTGCTGTACATCATAGGCGGTATGTTCTTCGTTTGGATGGTCGGTAACAGGAGATGGAGCAAGAGACTATGAGGGTGGACATCGAGGATCTGGTACAGGGTTACGGGAACAGGACCATCCTTGACGGTGTATCCTTCTCCGTGGATGAGGGGGAGGTCGTCACCGTACTCGGACCGAACGGTTCCGGCAAATCCACGTTGATAAAGACCGTCTGTAGGATCATGGAACCACGTTCCGGAAGGATAGCCATGGATGGTAAGGATGTATCATCCATCTCGAAAGAGGAATTCGCCAGATTGGTAGGGTATGTTCCGCAGAATCCTGAGTTCATAGGATACACCAACGTATACGATGCCGTGCTTGTCGGAAGGCGTCCGTACGTCAAGTGGAACTATTCCAGAGAGGACATCCGTATGGCCGCTGAGTCCATGAGGCTGATGAGACTGGACGAGTTCTTCGACAGGCAGGTGACGGAGATGTCAGGCGGGCAGAGACAGAGGGTGACCTTGGCCCGTGCCCTGACCCAGGATCCCCGTTTGTACGTGTTCGACGAACCCACATCTGCTTTGGATCTGAGACATCAGTTGGATACGCTCAGACTTATGCGTTCTGTCATAAAGGAAAGGGGATCCTCGATGATCATAGCATTGCACGATCTGAATCTCGCCATACGTTATTCCGACAAGGTCATGGTACTGAAGGATGGGAAGGTGTACGGTTTCGGAAGTTCCGACGATGTCATCACCGAACGCATGATACGCGATGTGTACGGTGTCGAATCTGAGATCGTCGAAGGCAAGAACGGCCGTTACATTCACGCTTATGACGGAAGCGATGACGATTATCTAGTCTGAACGAGATACGATGATGATAATATGGATTGTATGAGCGATGTAGTCAGGAAGGAACTCAAACGCGGATGTATCGGATCCAATACCAAATGCAAATATCACCCATGCCATCATGAAGGACAGGACTGTACATTCTGCTATTGTCCGTTCTATCCCTGCAACGATCCGGAGGTCGGCGGGGAGGAGATCGTCTCTCCGAAGAGGGGCACGCCTGTCTGGTCATGCATGAACTGTCATTTCATTCATACTGAGCCCGTTGCCGAGTACGTATTCGAAAAACTGAAGGATTCGGATTTCCCGGACGGGGTGGATCTGAAGGGATTGTTCGCGGATGTCAAATCCAGATTCCTGGATTCCTGCGAGGAGTTCCCCAAGAGGTCACATAAGAAGTACGGCGAGTGATATCTCCGCTGTCCGGCACCATATCCCTCTTGCGGGAATGCATCATTTGAAATACCGCGATACGGTAAAAAAACACGTCTGGTACACATGAACTGTAAAGGTCCGGCCATCTTCCTAGTCATAATCCTAGCCGTTTCAGGTATGATCTATGCTGTCATACCCTACATGGGACCTTCGCAGGATCCAACCTATTCGATCACATATGTGATGGACGGAGGTACGAACAACCAGAACAATCCTTCGGAATACATCGCAGGTACGGAGACCGTATTATTGGACCCATATCGCGAGGGTTACATCTTCGAAGGTTGGTACCTCGACAGTACCTTCACCACGAAGATATCTTCCATATCAAAGATCAGTACCGGGGACATAAAGTTGTACGCGCTGTGGAGCGTCAATCTCGTCGGAAGATCTTTCGTATTGGATCTCAACGGGAAGGTCACACAGTATCTTTTCATGTCCAATCCTACCACAGTGACCATAACGGGTACCGAGAAGTACACATACATCGCATACGACCCCGATAAGGGGTACCAGATGTCATACGATTATTCCTATGTCACTGTGACCGGATCCAATTCGGATGGGGTCGAGGATGCGGGATTCGATACATATTGGACGGGTGAGCAGGAGAGCGAAGGTACCTGGTACGCACTCGGTAACGATGAGGTAGAATACAAGGGCGGTACGGTCATATGTTCCGTCTATTACAAGGAATACGGCAATACGAAAGAGAAGCAGTGGATTATGGATGACTGGATCCCGTACAGGATAGAGTATGTGAAGACCGACAGCATGGGAATGTTCAACCATCAGACCACGGAACTGGTGTACACTCTGAACGGCGTATCATATTCCTTGGAAGGCATATCATATCATGTGATCGGTTATGGCGACGAGGGCATCACCGTCACCGGCTCCGGGGATTACGATGCGTTTGACAGTGTGACTTTGACCGCATCTGTCTCCGATGGATACGATTTCGACGGATGGTACGACTCCAAGGGACGTCTTCTGTCCACTTCCGTCAAGTACACGGTGCCGGCGGTGACATATGATACGGAGATCTATGCCGCGAACACGTTGAGATATGAGGGTAAGGCAGACATCGATGTGGACGGCAAGGTGTCCATGTCTGCAGGCACGGACGGTGTCTGGAACGTCATCGATTCTGATACCGGTACATCCGTCTACACAGATTCGGGTTCCGTGTTCGAGTACACATTCGTATCTCCTGGGGTGTATCTCATCTCGTATCATTCCGATGGCGCTGATGGATGTACGGGCTCTTACACCACCGTCTTCGTCGACGGTACGTCCGTCAAGACATTCTCATGGACGGATAACGACAAGGTATCGTACGAGTACAGCATAGGCATAAGGTATTCTGATTTCGTCAAATATCGCGAGAAGGATGTGACGCGCGCTTTCGGATCCTTCGAACATTGCAGACAGTTCGTGACCTACACCGATCCCTACATCATGAAGATCGCTGACGACTTCGATTCCATGCTGTCCGGAAAGAGCGATGCCAAGAGGATGGATGTGCTGCTGACCTTCACACAGTACATCAAATACGCCTACGATCAGGATACCATGGGTCAGGAGGAGTATTGGAAATATCCTCTGGAGACGCTGTTCGACATGAACGGTGACTGCGAGGACACGTCCATACTGTTCTGTGCGATAGCCAAGGCGATGGGATACGATTGCGCCATGCTGCTGTTTGACGGCCATATGGCCGCGGGTATCACATTCGACGGTCAACCCACCGGATACAGCACATTCGATGCGGATGGCAAGATGTATCTGTACTGCGAGACCACAGCGACCGGATACAGGGTTGGTGTGATACCGAACAATCTGGTACACCGCTACACGATCTCCGTGATATGACAGTACGCAATCCATAGGGCGTATCGGGTGGCTCGAAGATTTCAATTTGGACAAGAGTTCTACAGTAATCATATCTTACTTAGTCAACAGTATAGAATTCATCGATTGTATCAGTTGCAGCATAGACAATAATCAAGATACTGTCCGAATTGAATATTACAACCTGAGTTCGACCGATAGAGCATTTCTCTGTCTGTCAGACTCGTGCCGGTACG
>JAEDGA010000036.1 GCA_016297775.1 Candidatus Methanomethylophilaceae archaeon | reverse complement strand
TCAGAACACAAGAGAACACGCCTTCCCGGAAGGCGGAGATCTTGGCTCTCCATGTGATGCAAGACACAACAGTTGGTTGTTGTCTCGCGTAATTCCTCGTATATCGGAGAAGTATATAATGCTTTTGACCGGTCGTGTCGACCGCCAAAGAGCACAATGCTCCTGTTCCGGTATGAGAGTAAACCCCACTATATACATTTAGTATTTAACCTTATCTATTGGTATTTTTTTGTCATCCCGTACAACAGGATGATTCACCGGAGATATTGCCGCCATCGAGATCGGGATGATCTTCGGATACTGATCCTGTATCCGTAGAATACGGAAACTATCGGTATCTTTCCTATCCAAAGTTTTAATACTATCTCTTCGTTAAAGGGTTTACCTTGTGGGGATGGCCCAGCCTGGTAAGGCGATAGACTGCTAATCTATTGTCCCAAAAGGACACGCGAGTTCGAATCTCGCTCCCCACGCCATTCAAATTATCCCCACCACTACACATCTCCGATTCTTCTCAGCACACCGTTCGCCCTGCATATATCCCGTGATACCGATGATGAAGAAGGGGATCTCTGCAAAATCGTAATCATCATCCGGAAATCGCATCGCATATCCGCACATATGGAAGGAACATGTCCCTCATGAATCCATACGGGTGATGGGGTGCGTGCACATCATACCCCTATATAGATATAGAATAAGAATAGAAGGTGGGGGCTCCCGCCCCCGTTTGTATCACTGCGCCTTCTTGGTGACCATCTTCTTCAGGGTCACCACGAACTTGGTCTGCCCGATACCTGTGATCAGGATATCGGACTTGTAGATGCGGATGGTGGCGTAGATCATCACCGCCGTGAAGGCGAGAAGGTACACCGCACCGCCGAGGACCAGGGCGTAGTTGCCGAACATGAGATTGTTCATGACCATCATCGGGTGTGTGAACGGGATGATGAAGAGCAGGACCTTTCCGAACATCGGAAGGGATTCCCATCCCATGAACATCAACACGAACATCGGGATCATGGCCAGGACCGCCAGCGGGAGGGTCATGGTCTGTGCCGCCTTGTAGTTCTTGGTGAACGCTCCGAGGATCATGCACATACCGAGTGCGGTGAGGATCGCCAGGAACATCATGACCATGACGGCCAACCAGTCCATGGGTCCGAGCGTGAGCCCTATGTCGGAAAGATCCACACCTGCCGCGATGGTGGAATTCATTCCGTTCATGTAGAACATCATACCGACCATGTATGCCGCGCCGAACACTATTCCCGCAATGGCTGCGGAGAGCAGCTTTCCGGTGACGATGGTCATACGCTTGACGGGCATGGTCAACAACGTCTCCAGAGTCTTGTTCTCCTTCTCGTTACCCATGGAACTGATGACTATGCTTCCGACCATCATGATGATGACCATGATGACGATTGGTACGACCATGCTCTGACTCATGAGTGCGGAGCTTATCATCATCGGAGTGACATTGTCTACGACCCTTCCGTTGACATAGGTGTGCGTGCTACCCATGTCCACCGGACTTGCCGCGTTGGGACCAAGATCGGGTTCGCCTGTCACGAGAGTCTTGGCGATCTCGGAGTTGACGACCTCCATTATGGTGGCCGCGATGCTGGACGATGCTCCGCTGAATATACCGCCGGACTGATACTGGAAGTACAGGTGCACCTGTCCCTTGACCACCGGCGTGGATGTTATGTTGCTATGGAAGCCCTGTGCGATGACGACTGCATCCGTGTACCCGAGCTCGTTGAGACGCTGCTCCACATATGCGGAATCCACGGGGACCGCACTGTTATCCACGGTCACATACTCCGCGAACATACCCGTTCCGTACAACGAATCATAAACCGCGGATATGCACTCGACACCGTACGTGTCACTGTCGCAGTTGACCACCAACATATGGGACGGACTTGTCGCCTTCTCCATCTCCCCGGACATGGCGGAACCCATCATGGCGAACATCAGGACGACCACCACGACGGATATGATCGATGACGGCGTGAGGAGTTCGCGGAGCTCCTTCTTCATGACGTTGACGAGGTCGCTCATGCGGACCCCTCCCTCTCCTTCACAGCCTTGATGAAGACCTCTTCGAGATTGGCCGCATCATACCTGCCCTTCAGTTCGGAAGGCGTACCGGTCAGGATGATCTCCCCATGATCGATCATCGCCACACGGTTACAGAGCATCTCCACCTCGAACATATTGTGCGATGACAGCAGTATGGTCACACCGGATTTGGCGATGTCCCTGATGATCTCGCGTATCTCGCATGCGTTCACCACATCCAGACCGGACGTGACCTCGTCCAATATGGCGAACTTGGGGGACGGCATCATCGCCCTTGCGATGAGAAGTCTGCGCATCATACCCTTGCTGTACGTATCGACCTTGGAATCGATACGGTCGCCCAGGTCCGCGATCCTGATGGCGTTCTCCACCATCTCCTCCTTCTCCTTACCGGACTTGAAGAAACCTGCCATGAACGACAGGTATCTCCTGCCGGTCATGTCCTTGTACGCACCCGCATCCTCCGGGAGATAACAGATGATCTCCCTTATGGCATCGGGTTCCTTGCTCACATCATGTCCGCACACGGAAATCGTACCGGAACTTATGGTCAGGAGCGTGGATATCATACGGAGCGTGGTGGTCTTACCGGCTCCGTTCGGTCCGATCAGACCGAATATCTCGCCCTCTCCGACTGTGAAACTGATTCCTTTTACGGCTTCACGGTCCCCGTAACGCTTGTGCACGTCATCTACGACTAAAGCGTCCGACATACACCGGCCACGGAATCGGACAATATAAGTATGCGTCCGTACGGGATGACACATCAATATCTGCGAACCACGCCGCAGCTGCAACCTGCATTATAATCGTCCTTGGTGAGCTGTGTCCAATCGCCCAGGGCCTCGTGCAGCCAGGTGTTGCCGTATCTCGAACCTTCGAACTCCACCATGGATTCCACGTACGCCAGCTCCTTGAACTTCACTCCGCTCATGACGGCCGCATGGAACTGCGCCTTTACCGCAGTGGGGTTCCTGTCCTTGATCGCCAGTGCGAAAGCTATCAGACGGCGGGTCTTCTCGTCGAAAGGACACTTCATGTCCATTACGGTCTCGACCTCATCCATGGCCTCTGCATACTCGCGGAAATATTCCTCTGTGAACCTCATGTAATCTCCTCTCGATCATCGATGAATCTCTTCTGCGGGAAGAACGGACATCTGGACCCTATGCACTCCCTGCAATCGTCGTATCCCGTGCATCCGAACGCGGAAGGCGACATCCTCACTCCCAGGACATCCTCCGCGGTCGCGCATGCGGAAAGTATGGACAGCACCGCGTTCCTCTTGCAGCAGCGCGGCCCGCCTATCTCGGATATCCTCGACAATGCGGAGGATGTGCATCCGTTGCACTGTCCCCACCGCTTGCCTTTGGAAACCGGGCCGGTACGGGTCATTATGCTCAGATAGATGCCCGCACCTATCGCGGAACCGCAACATCCCCACAGCCCGCATACGGCCTGGGGGACGTCCGATGCCCTGGATATCGCTTCGTTGAGATAACTCTCCAGATCGAAATCCCTGGTTATGCTCCATGTCGCGGTTATCAGACAGAGCGGCACGATGATATGGTGCTGCGGCCCGTTCAGCGGTACGGATGGATCGCGTATCAGTATCCTGAACAATCTGACCGGGTCGTCGCATGCATTCTTGACGCATGCGTCCACCATCCATCCGCAGTCGGCATCCATGGTCCGGAAACATGACTAATCTCTTATAATTCCTTACGGATTCGACACACATGAAGTTCATGGTCATCTCAGACATCCATGGTAACAGGTCCGTTCTGGACTGGATCAACCCTATGATCGCGGAAGAGAGAGTGGATTACGTCCTGTTCCTCGGAGATGCGGTGGAGATGCCCTGCGAGGCAGAGAGATCCGCAGAGATGATCTCCCTGATCGGCGGAGAAAGGAAGCTCGCCATACCCGGCAACATCGACTCCCCCGGACTCGTGGACCTGTTGGACACTGTGGCGGAGAACATGCACGGAAAGGGAAAGGACCTCGGGGACGTGTACATCGCCGGACTGGGCGGATCCAACCCCACGATCTTCGACACGCCCTTCGAACTGCAGGAGGAGGACATCCTCGCCAAGCTCGATCCCGTCTCCAAGGACGGTATGGTGCTGATGGTCCACGCACCCGCGTACGGATTCAACGACATGATCCCTTCCGGACTCAACGTCGGAAGCAAAGCCATACTGGACATCGTGAAGAAATACCGCCCCAGACTCGTACTGTCCGGACACATACACGAGGCGTTCGGAAGGATGGATGCCGACGGAACCGTGTTCATCAACCCCGGAGCGGCCAAGGACGGAAGGTGCGCCATAGTCACCATAGAAGGCGATGACGTGGAAGTCAGCTTCAAAGGCCCCTCCGAGTAAATGAAATAAAAGCAAGATTTATATATAGAACCAGAATTGAGGAGGACTGAGTAATCATGGCACTTTGGCAGGGTACATCCAACAGAAAGTCCACCGGCGGAAGGCTGGTCCCCAACAAGGGTAAGAGGAAGTTCGAAATCGGAAGAGAGAAGCAGTACACCAAGCTCGGAAAGCAGAGCCTCAAGATGTACCGCACCTGCGGAGGAAATGTCAAGGTAGGTATGCTCGCAGCAGAGTTCGCGAACGTCGTCGACAAGAAGACCAACAAGGTCACCAGGGTCAAGATCACCAACGTCAAGACCAACCCTGCAGACCCCAACTTCGTCCAGCGTAACATCCTCAACAAGGGAGCTACGATCGAGACCGAGATCGGCGATGCAATCGTTACATCCAGGCCCGGCCAGGATGGATCCGTCAACGCTGTGCTGATTGCATAAACACCTTTTCAAACCCCCCTTCCTCTATTCTGATAGAACATGACATACGACGACGACAACGCGATAGTGATTTGGCCGGAGTACTTCGACAAGAAGAGGAGCCGCGCCGAGGGCAGAAGACTGCCTATTGAGCTGTGCGTAGAGGAGCCGAGTCTGGATATCATAGCAAAGGGTGCGATGATCCTCGATCTTGAGTACAAGATATTCGAGGACATGGCATATCCGGCTAATTGGGCGGCCAGATCCGGATGCGTTCGTGTGGAAAGAGGCAAGATGCCCAAGACCGTTCTTCTCAACGAGATCGGAAAGATCCTTGTCTCCAACTCCTGAGTCCGCAGAGCGGATTTATTATTTTGTAACACATACCGACGGGTATGATCACGCCTCTGGAAGCCAGAATCCTTGACAGGAATTCCGAATGTCTTGGCATCTCCTTAGAAACACTCATGGAGAATGCCGGCAGGGAATTGGCACAGGCCGTGGATGCGTTCGGCATGGGCAGGATACTGTTCGTATGCGGAAGCGGCAACAACGGAGGCGACGGATATGCCGCGTCCAAATATCTTACGGTGGATGCGGATTATACCGCATTCCGCACACCCAAGAGCAGATTGTGCAAGAAGATGGCGGAAGGCGTGGATACCGTACCGTATTCCGATGAACTGTTGTCGGAGTATGATACCATCGTGGATTGCGTATTGGGCACAGGCGTGGAAGGTAAGCTGAATGACGAGTATGTCGGATACATAGATGGTCTGAACAGAGCATGTAAAAACGTCATCGCCTGCGACATACCTACAGGACTGGGTACCGGTAAGAACGTTCTCGCGAATGTCACCGTTACGTTCCACGATGCGAAGACCCTGTCCCTGGACAGTGCGTGCGGTATGGTGCTGATATCGGATATCGGGATCCCCAAGGAAGCATCGACATATGTCAACAAAGGGGATTTCCTCAGATATCCGATACCGAAAGAGGACAGTCACAAAGGTCAGAACGGAAGACTCGTGATCGTCGGGGGCGGAGCGTTCGTAGGTGCCCCCGCATTGGCGGCAATGGGCGCGTTGGGTGTGGGGACAGATCTGGTAACGATACTGTCCCCCAAGAACACGTTCGTTCCGATAGCATCGTTGTCGCCGTCGTACATAGTCAAACAACTGAACAACGACATCCTCAGGATATCCGACAAGGAGATGATATCCGATGAATGCAAGAAGGCCGATGCGCTCCTCATCGGTCCCGGACTGGGACGCGATCCGGATACCGTGGACACGATAAGATGTATCGTCAACGAGTTGGATATCCCCGTGATAATAGATGCGGATGCCATCATCGCCGTTGCATGTTCCGTTCCGGACAAGGAGATCGTTTTCACACCGCACAGGAGGGAGCTGTCCGCCCTGATCGGAAAGGACGATCCGTCCGAGGATGACGTCAGGGGATTCTGTACCAAAGGCATCACCGTTCTGTGCAAAGGTAAGGAGGATGTCATCATATCCAGATACGACACCCGTCGCAACAGGAGCGGATGCTCCGGCATGACCGTGGGAGGTACCGGGGATGTTCTGTCCGGAACCGTTGCGGGACTGGTGGCGAAAGGCATGTCCGGATTCGATGCGGCCTGCCTCGGCGCACACATATGCGGGAAGGCCGGAGAGATCGCGTTCGGAGACAGATCCTACGGCATGACCGCATCGGATGTGGCCGACAGGATACCATCGGCACTGAAAGAGGGTCTGGATGACTGAGATACAGCCGGTCTACGGATCCCCCGCACTGACCGTGGACAACGCGTTGGTGATAGCCGACCTGCACATCGGAGTGGAAGCGCATCTGATGAGCAAAGGATTCCACATAAGGTCGCATACGGACGATATGTACGACGAGATACTCTCCTGTGCAGGGGATTGCAACAAACTGTTCGTACTCGGGGATGTGAAGAACAGCGTACCAGGTTCTTCCAAACAGGAATACAGGGAGATTCCGGATTTCTTCATCCGCCTCAGCGAGGTGTTCAATACAGTAACGATCGTCCGCGGGAACCACGACACCAACATCGAGGAATATCTTCCGGCGGAGGTGAAGGTCATGCCTGCGACCGGCATGAAGGTCGGGGACGTGGGATTCGTACACGGACACACCTGGCCGTCCGAGGATGTGATGCGGTGCGACACGTTGGTCATGGCACACAACCACCCTGCGATGGCATTCGTGGACGGTGTCAGCAAACAGATGACCGAGCCATGCTGGGTCCGCGGGAGATTCATATCCGGCGGAGACAGATATCAGGAATATCCAGGAAGATTCGTCATAATCCCCGCATTCAACCGGATATTGGGCGGATCGCCCGTGAATGCGGAAGGTACGGAGTTCCTCGGACCGTTGATGAAGGAGGAATTCATCGATATCGACAACATGGAGATCTATCTTCTTGACGGGATAAACATAGGCAAGAGGAAGGACAACATGGTCAAATGCCGTCTCTGGGGCAAAGGTCGCCGCTGATTGCACCATCCTTCATACAAATATGCGCACCATATGTCTGAACGATGCGCATACCTACCGGTAACATATCAGAAAAATTCTAAAGAGTTTAAGATGGGGGACGAATCCCCCATTCGGTTTCACTCGCGGGAAACAGTCTCGAAGACGGATCCGTCCTTGTACTTGATGACCGCAGTCAGAGGCATCTTTCCGGGCAGGCTGTGGGTTGCACAGGAGTTGCACGGGTCGTATGCCCTGAAGGCCATCTCGACCATGTTCAAGAGACCGGGGGAGACCTCAAAGTTCTTGATGAGTCCCTTTGCGGCGTTCTTGACGTCGATGTTCATGGATGCGTTGTTGTTGGTGGTTCCAACGACCATGTTACAAGCGGTAACGATTCCGTTCTCGTCACAGGTGTAGTCGTGAGTGAGGGTTCCTCTGGGTGCCTCGACGCATCCGACTCCGCGTCCTCCGGGGACGAGGTCGGTCTGCTTGATGTCGCCGTTGAGGAGATCTGCGTGCTGAGCATCCTCAAGGGTCTTCTCTGCGGCGTAGATCATCTCGATGATCCTGGCCCAGTGGGTCGCCAGGGTGAAGTGCACGGGTCCGGTGACACCGAGATCCTTGAAGAATCCGCGGTACTCGTCGAGTGCCTCCTGTGCCAGCGGGGTGGAGATGCCCTTACAGACGTTGAGCCTGGAGAGGGGGGTCGCACGGTAGATTCCGTTGTCGGGACCTGCGTAGAGACCGTTGTATCCCTTTGCCTTCAGGTAGGGGAACTTCTCGTAGGACCAGGGTTCGCATGCCTCGGCGATGTGGTCGAGGTAGTCCTTGGGGTCGTACAGGTCGAAGTCGTTACCCTGCTGGTCGATGACCTTGACGGGACCGTCGTGGAACTCGAGGTTTCCATCCTTGTTGACGAGACCCATGTAGTAGGACTCCTGGTAGTAGAGGTCGGGGTTCTTGATGATGTCGACGTAGTCCTTGTTTGCGAGGACGACATCCTTCAGGACCTGCAGTGAGGTCTTTGCGAACTCGACGAGGTTCTCTGCGTACCTGACGATCTCCTTCTGCTCGGAAGCGTTGACTCCCTTGCTGACTCCTCCGGGAACTCCCATGAGGGGGTGGGTGGCCTTTCCTCCGATGATTGCCTGGATCTTCTGTGCCTGGGACCTTGCCCTGAGGACTGCTCCTCCGAGCTCGAGTCCGACGGCTCCTACGACACCGAGGACGTTCCTCTGTGCTGCGGGTGCTGCGGGACCGACGACGAAATCGGGCGCTGCCAGTGCGTAGAAGTGCGCGATGTGGCTGTGCACGAAGTGTGCGTGGTAGAACAGATCCCTGATCAGGAACGCGGTCTCGGTGGGCTTTGCGTTGTAACATCCGTCGATGGCCTTGGTTGCTGCCATGTGGTGTGCACCGGGGCAGACACCGCAAAGCCTTGCGGTGATCTGGTTGAGCTCGGTGACCTTCCTTCCGACGCAGAACCTCTCGAATCCCCTGAGCTCGGGAACCTGCCAGTAGGTGTTCTCGACGTTTCCATTGTCATCGAGGAAGATCTCGATCTTTCCGTGACCCTCGAGACGGGTGATGGGGTCGATCAGGATCCTCTTCGAATCTACTTTCTTCTTCTCATCCCAAATGATAGGTGCGGCCATTTACTGACCTCCTTCTTTGACTGATCTCTTGATCAGCGACTTGGACATCGTGTATGCATAGAAGTAACCCAGAGGGTCCTTGATGCAGGACATGATGTCGATGATCTTATCCTCTTTGCAGGTGGGGTCCTCGTCGATGACGGGGAACAGGGATGCGACCGCGGTGAAGACCGATGCTCCCTGCTCGGTAACGGCGTCGGTGGGTCCGTAGCATCCACGGCAGGGCTGGCCTACACGGGTACACTTCGCACCGCATCCTCCGACGGTTGCGGCACCGAGACAGAGGATTCCCTGGTCCATCAGGCAGAGGTCGGGGTCGACATCGACCTGATAGGGCTCGAGAGGTGCCTCGATTCTCCTGTTCTCCTTGTGCCTGGGGCACTCCTCGCACAGGGTCCTCTTGGTGACTCCGATCATGGTTCCCTTGGGGGGCAGAGCTACGCCGTTGTAGACGAAGTCGACGACAGCGCTGAGGAGCTCACCGAGAGTCTCCTGGGTGGGCGGGCATCCGGGGACGTAGTAGTCCACGTCGATGACCTGGTCGAGGGACTTGACGACGTCGTAGAGTCCGGGGAGAGTGAGGGTTCCCTCGGGGACGACGGTCTCGGTCTGGGGGACGTGGGGCTTGTCGGGGTATGCCTCGCAGAACGCGGCGGAGCTGGGGGTCTGTTTGTAGACGTAGTCCAGGATCTCCTCCTTTCCGTTGGGGACGAGGTTGGCGAGTGCGGGGGTTCCACCGAAGCATGCGCAGGTTCCGTAGCAGACGACGAGTGCGGACTTCTTCCTGAGGAGCTTGACCATGTGCTCGTTCTCCTGGTTCCTGACTGCTCCGTTGATGATGGAGACGGTGATAGAACCGTCCTCCATCTCCTCGATGTCCTTCTCCTTTCCGTCGGAGGCGACAGGCCACATGACGATGTCTGCCATGTCTCCGATGTTCAGGACCTTCTCGTCACTGTCGAGAACGGACACATCACATCCACCGCAGGCTGCTGCCCAGTAGAGTGCGACCTTGATCTTTCCGCTCGCGGGCGCTCCCAGCTCGGGAACGTATCCGGGAATGGGCTTGAGCGCGCAGGTGCTGGCGTAGACGGATCCACCCATGGTGGACTCGCCCTTGACAGGTGCGGCTGCGGGAGCTGCTGCCTTGGGTGCTGCCGCGGCAGGCTCCGCCTTGGGTGCTGCGGGGGCTGCTGCCTTGGGTGCTGCCGCCGCATCCCCGTTCTTCTTGAAGAGACCTTTGAGTTTGTCAACGAATCCCATATTTACTCCTCCTTAACGAGAGGTGTGGGTCCGAGCGCCTTGATTGTGTCGACGAACTCCACGATGGTCTTCTGGAACTTCTCTCCCTCGGAAGCGGAAACCCACTCGAGCTTCAGCCTCTTGGGATCGAATCCGTACTGCTCGAGAACCATCCTAAGAAGGGCGATTCTCCTCCTTGCCCTGTAGTTACCACCGATGTAGTGGCAGTCTGCAGGGTGACATCCGAGGACGATGACTCCGTCGGCACCCTTTGCGAACGCCCTGAGGACGAACTCGGGATCGACACGTGCGGAGCACATGGTCCTGATGATACGGAAGTTGGTGGGCATCTGAAGCCTTGCGACTCCTGCTCCATCGGCTCCCGCATATGAACACCAGTTGCAACAGAATGCAACGATTCTAGGCTCGAAATCTGCCATGGATTCACTCTCCTCCTACGGGGAAGTCAAGACAAGCATCGACCTCTGCGAGGATCTGGTTGTTCTTGAATCCCTTCTGTTCCATTGCTCCGGACGGACATGCTGCGACACAGCATCCGCATCCCTTACAGAGTCCTGCGTTGACGTTGGACTTCTTTCCGGCATCGGTATCGATGATGGTGATTGCCTTGTACTCACAGCATCCCTCGCAGACACCGCATCCGTCACAGTAGGACTCGTTGACGGAAGCGACGATTCCCTCAGAGGTGAGGAAGGGCTTGGAGATGACGGTGAGTGCCCTGGAGGCTGCTCCGGATCCCTGTGCGATACACTCGTCCATGTGCTTGGGCCAGTGTGCGAGTCCGGCGACGTAGACTCCCTCGGTTGCGAAGTCGACGGGCCTGAGCTTCTGGTGGGCCTCGAAGTAGAATCCATCCTTGCTGATGGGGACCTTGAGCATCTTTGCGATGACTTCCTTCTCCTCGCGTGCAGGTGCGATACCGGTGCTGAGAACGACACAGTCGACAGGAACGGATACCTCGCATCCGAGGGTCATGTCGAAGGCGGTCACGTTGTTGCCGTCGTAAGAGGGCAGGGGTGCGGCCTCGTCGTACCTGAGGAACCTGACTCCGACCTCGGATGCCTTCCTGTACATCTCCTCGCGGAATCCATAGGTCCTGATGTCCTTGTGGAAGATGGTGACGTTGGCGGTGGGGTCTGCCAGTTTGATCTGGATCGCGTTCCTGAGAGCGGCGGTACAGCAGACACGGCTGCAGTATGCGACATTGTCGTTCCTGGATCCGACGCACTGGATGAATGCGACGTTCTTGGCGTTGAACTTTCCGTCCGCGAACTCGTTCTCGATCTCGATGTTGGTCTTGACCTTGGGGTCCTTACCGTAGTTGAACTCGGTGGGCTGGTAGGGGGGTGCTCCGATCGCAAGAATGACTGCTCCGACAGGCTCGTCGGTTCCGTCCATGAGCTGGAGGCGGAAGTTTCCGACGAATCCGGGCAGGTCCTTGATCTCAGCGTTCATGTGAACGGTGATGAGCTTGTTGTTGTTGACCTTCTCGATCAGGCCCTTTACGAACTCCTGAGTGTCGACTCCGTCCTCCTTGTGCCTGAACTTCAGTGCGTGACCTCCCAGCTGAGCCTCCTTCTCCACGAGGTGGACGGGGATGCCCTGTGCTGCGATGTCGAGGGCGGTGGTCATTCCGGTGATTCCTCCTCCGATGACCGCTGCTGCGTTGGTCACGGGGATCTTGGAACCCTGGAGAGGCTCGAGGAGAGCTGCCTTGGCGATTGCCATCCTGATGAGATCCTTGGCCTTCTTGGTGGCGGCCTCGGGCTCGTGCATGTGGATCCAGGAACACTGGTCACGGATGTTCGCCATGTTGAAGAGGTAGGGGTTCAGTCCTCCCTCACGGCAGGCGACCCTGAAGAGGGGCTCGTGGGTCCTGGGGGTACAGGATGCGACGACGACACGGGTGAGGTCGTAGGTGGTGATTGCCTCGGAGATCGCCTTGAGACAGTCCTGTGCGCATGCGTACATGGTGGTGGTTGCGTAGACCACGTTGGGCAGGGTCTTCGCGTACTCTGCGACAGCGGGGACATCGACGGTTGCACCGATGTTGATACCGCACTCGCAGACCCAAACTCCGATGCGTGCGTCCTTTCCGGAGACGTCCTTCTCTGCGGGGTACTCCTTGGGTGCGCAGGGCTCGAAGTTCTCGTCGACGATGTAGGATCCGGCCTTTGCTGCTGCTCCGGAGGACTCTGCGACGGTGGTCGGGATGTCCTTGGGTGCGGAGAATGCTCCGGACACGAGGATACCGGGCCTGGAGGTCTCGAGGGGCTTGAAGACGGAGGTCTCACAGAAACCGTACTCGTTGAGGTTGACACCGAGGACCTTGGAGAGGTTCTCTGCATCCGCGGGCGGGTTCAGTCCGATGGACAGGACGACGAGGTCGTAGACCTCTCCGACTGCGTCACCCTCTTTGTTGGTGTAGTTGACGGTGAGCTTCTTGGTGACAGGGTCCTCCTCGATGTTGGAGACACGTGCTCCCCTGTGCATGTTGATCTTGTACTGGGTCTCGGCCCTCTTGATGTAGGCCTCGAACTCCTTTCCGTAGGACCTGATGTCCATGAAGAAGATGTCCTCCTGGA
>JAEDGA010000087.1 GCA_016297775.1 Candidatus Methanomethylophilaceae archaeon | reverse complement strand
CATGTCCGGATTCCGATGGACGGTCCATCATATCCTCTCGGACCTCCCGTTGTATCCTAAAGTCTGGTGTGGTAGGTAAACTCACTCGGACTGCAGGATCGACTCGAGGTCCTCCGGACTGTAGATCTCCATGTTCTCCCTGACCTCGACCGGTATCGGGATCTTCAGTGTCTCGCATATGGTCCTGCACCTCTTGGTCACCTCGGTGAGCCTTCCGCACCCCCTGTACCTGCGTGCGGAGATCGTGCTCATGTTCTCGATGCATGTGGTCACATCCAGTTTGGATTCCATCCTCGCCTCGCGTATGCGTGCGGCGATCTCGCATTTCATGATGACGGAAAGGAAACGCAGGAGCATCCTTCCCTGAAGACGGTCTTTGTTGGACGTTCTGAACCTCCCGTCCTCCTCCTTGCTATGGTTGTACGCCTGTTCCGTCAGTCTCCTCACCTCGTAAGCGGACATTGCCTGCAGCCATGTCACATCCGGAGTCGTGACGAGGATGAACATCCCCGCACGGTTCATGAAGAAGGATTCGGAGTTCTTCTTTGCGGTGACGATCACGTTCTTCCCGTCGGCGGCAACATCGAAGAACCTTGCCGCTTTGCCGGCAAGTTTGTTGAACGCCTTGACAGGATCCCTGCAGGATATCTTGGAAGCCTTCTCCATGATGTCTGATACCAACAGTTTATGGCTCTGTATCTGGTCGTTGTAGGTCTCCGAATCGAAGCATACGTAAGCCTTCAGCATCCCATCCTTCCCATGACCCTCATCCCCCGGGAGCGTGAAATCGTATGCGGGAGAACCGTCCGTAGAAACCCTGTTCTCCGACAATGCCAATCCCAGTTCCGATTCGGACACCGAATATATGTGGTCCTGGAAGCGCATGTCCTTCTTCTCAGACGTCTTGAACCTGGTCAGGAGTGTCTTGAATACCTTGTAATCGGTCTTTCCCGGCATGACGAACCTCCTCCCCCTGCCGATGATGTCCCTGCAGTTCCTTCCGGAAAGGAATCCCCTGTCGAAGGTCGCTATCACATCCTTCAGTCCGAACTCGTCCAGGTCGTCGAACAGCCTCTGTATCGTCTGGGTGTCCCCCAGGGTGCCCGGGTAGATGCGGTACATGACCGGGATACCCCTCACGTCCGTGGCCAATCCGACCTTGAACTGCGGGATGTCCTCGTCATCCTTGTTCACCGACAGGTACTGGGCGAGTCCCTCCATCTCCGAATGCGCGCCGTGGGTGGTGGTGTCCCAGCACACGATCTCCTCGCAGCCTTCCAATCTGAAGGAGAACAGTGTGTCTATGTTCGCCTGGGCATGCCCCATCTGTTCCGTAAGGGCGGTCATGCTCCCGGAATCCAGGGAGGATTCCACCCCGTAGTACCTCCTCAGCCAGGTGTGGTCCAGCGTACCCTCGATGGAATACACCCTGGGCCTTCCCAAAGTCAGGGCCATGGCTGAAGCCAATATCAGTTTGGACACGGAACCGAAGGACCTGAACAGGTCCTTCCCCAATCCGATCTGACGCTGTATCTCATCAAGGAGATACACCCCTCCGTAATCCCCGATCGCAAGTTCGTCGATGACCTTGAAAGCCCTCTCCTCGGAGGCTTTTTTCTTCCTTTCGGCGCACCTGTTTTCATCTTTTTCGAGAATCTTTCCGGTCGCGGGATCGAACACGCCGAGATACCTCTTGATGTTCACCTTTTTCCCGTTCTCCATGCGGGACGTGGTCTCGTAAGCGTAGATCTTCTCCCCTCTTCTGACCAGAGTGGGCTTCAAACCATCGGTGCTGCGCGGTCTTCCCATCGTATTTACCTGCTACAACTATATGGTATGTAAACTATAAAAAACCTCTCCCTGCGGAATGGCCAGTGAACGAAAACAGTCGGAAAAAAGAGATCAGGATTTACTGCACACGGCAGACTTTAGGTTTACTATCCAATGAGGGTGGCCAGACATTTTCAAAAATTTGGTTATCCAGAGTCATTGGACAGTTTGTATTAAACCTGACTTTGACAGAGCGGCAGTTTTCTTGGGTCAATGTAGATCGGAGCGAAATGATGAAAAGGTGTCCTGAAATACAGATTTATGACCAAACAAACCAGATTCAGGACGTTTCAGATTAAGCACAACGACAATTTATCGGTTCCTATCGGCAACATCGTCTGGGCCCAAGCGTTCTTCGAACGCTTCGGCCTCGACGCGGTCATCCGCGCGTTCAAGACCAAAGGAACAGACCTCGCCAAACTGGCCGAGGCGATGGTCGCATACAAGGTCGGCGACAACTTCAGCATCCTCCGCTGTCACGAATTCATGATGCAACGGCCTATCAGGGAGACCCT
>JAEDGA010000035.1 GCA_016297775.1 Candidatus Methanomethylophilaceae archaeon | reverse complement strand
GTGTGGTGCGATCATCCCGCTTCCCTTGGAGATGGCACCGATGTACACCATGGTACCGTCGCTGAGACGTGCGCGGACCGCACACTCCTTCTTGATGGTGTCGGTGGTCATTATCGCCTCCGCGAGGAGATTGTCCGCATCGCGTCCGACGGATAGCTCTCCGGCCGCACGGCTGATACCGTACTTGATCTTGTGCATGTCCATGAAACGTCCGATAAGACCGGTGGACATGACACCCACCTGTACAGGATCTATGTTGAGCTCGGCCGCAACGGTCTCCTTCATCGTCATGGCATCCTCTATACCACGGCGCCCGGTGAGCGCGTTGGCGTTACCGCTGTTGATGACAACTGCGGTCAGCGTAGGGGAGTTCTCCCTCATCATGACCTGCACGGGTGCCGCTTTGACGTTGTTGCTCGTATATCCTGCGAATGCGCTGGCGGGTACCTCGGAACGAAGAAGACCCAGATCCAGGGAACGGTACTTCACTCCGCTGTGTACGCCAGTCGCTTTGAAACCTTCGGGGGTCGTGACCCCTCCATCGATGAACTCAACCATCTTCACACCCCCAATCCGGGGAAGTCTATGCCTGCGGCCTCGTCGAGACCCAGCATCAGATTCATACACTGTACGGCCTGTCCGGATGCGCCTTTGACCAGATTGTCGAGCACTCCGAACGCGACCACTTTGTTTCCTATTACCTTGATTCCCACCTGCGCATGGTTGGATCCCACCACCGCACGTATGGACGGTTCCTCCACGGCGTGGACGAACCTCTCTCCCGCATACGTGTCCTCCAGAGAGGACAGTACGTCATCGGCCGATGCACCGTCCTTCAGCGTGAAGTAACAGGATGAGAGTATACCGCGGACGATCGGCAGCAGGTTGGGCACGAACAGAACATCCGGCTTCGATCCGGAATGCATCTCCACGGCCATCTCTATCTCCGGCGTATGACGGTGCGTACCGACACCGTACGGGATTATCGACTCGCCACAGGTGGCATGGTGCGTGCGTGCGGACGGTACCATGCCGGCACCGGACGTTCCGCTCTTCGCATCCACGAACACATCACCGTTCACGCAGCCGGTCTTCATGACCGGGGCACAGGCCAGGATCGTGGCCGTGGCGTAGCATCCGGGGTTGGCCACCAGATCGGCACCCTTGATGTCCTTGCGGAACAGTTCGGGCAGTCCGTACACGGCATCCTTCAGGTTCTCCGTGTCGGTGTGCGTGTGTCCGTACCACTTCTCGTACGTGGGGACGTCATGCATACGGTAATCCCCGGAGAGATCGATGCATTTGATCCCCGACTCCAGCAGACCAGGGACCTCCTTCATGGCGACACCGTGCGGGGTTGCCACGAACACCAGGTCCTCATCGCCGGACACCTTCTCCGTGAAACATAGATCGGTGTAGCCCCTCAGGTAGTTGTGTACGTCGGAAACCCTCTTTCCGGCATTCTGACGTGAGGTCATCGATACGATCTCCACGTCGGGATGTCTGCACAGCAAACGGGCCAACTCTCCGCCCGTGTAACCGGTCCCTCCGATGATACCTATCTTCATCATTGCAACACCTTGTTCGTTAGATGCCTTTCACTTATGAATTAGATAAAAATGTATTGTCCTAAATCAGACACCTTTTGTCCACCATGTTCCCGGACCATCCTTGCTGACAGAATACGGACAGAATGACAGCGAACGAACAGATTTCCCGATGCACACCCGCATTCCGGAGGATATCGGGGCATGATGTAAGAGAACACATAGAGTGACCGCATACGGACATATTCCCGATACCTGTGTGCGATATCGTTCGTTACCTTAATATCATCGCGCGTTCTAGCCGCGGACAGATAATATGACCGGTAGAGACAAGATCGTATTGGCATACTCCGGCGGACTGGACACCTCGGTCGCCATCAAGTGGCTTCAGGACAAGTACAACCTTGACGTCATCGCAGTCGCGATCAACGTCGGACAGCCCCCCAGCAGCGACGACATCGTCGCACGCGCACTGAGGAACGGGGCGATCCACGCAGAGTTCGTGGACGCCAAGAAGGAGTTCGTCGAGGACTACATCTGGCCCTCCCTGAAGGCCAACGCCATGTACGAGGACGTTTACCCCCTCAGCACCGCTATCGCCAGACCTCTCATCGTCAAAGTGCTCGTCGACATCGCACAGCGCGAGGGTGCCAAGTACATCGCCCACGGATGCACCGCCAAGGGTAACGACCAGGTCAGGTTCGATGTTGGTATCGTCTCCCTCGACCCGTCCCTCGGAATCATCGGACCCATGAGGGAGTGGGTCATGACCCGTGAGGAGGAGATCGATTACGCCAAGGAGAACGGCATCGAGATCATCGTCAAGAAGGAGAACCCCTTCTCCGTCGACGAGAACCTCTGGGGAAGGAGCTGCGAGTGCGGTGTCCTCGAGGACGCATGGGTGGAACCCCCAAGAGAGGCATGGGGATGGACCACCGAGCCCGCAGAGGCCCCCGACACCCCCGAATACGTCGAGATCGAGTTCGTCAAGGGAGTCCCCCAGGCCGTAAACGGTCAGAAGATGGACGGTGTGGAACTCATCGAGACCGTCAACGAGATGGCATGCAGGAACGGAGTCGGAAGGATCGATCACGTCGAGGACCGTCTCGTCGGAATCAAGAGCAGGGAGACCTACGAGTGTCCCGCTGCCACAGTCCTCACCCTCGCACACAGGGCATTGGAGTTCCTCACCCTCCAGAAGGATGTCCTCGAGTTCAAGAAGGGTGTCGAGCAGAGATTCTCACAGCTCGCATACAACGGACTCTGGTTCGGAACCCTCCGCGAGTCCCTCCAGGCATTCGTCGAGACCACTCAGGAATACGTCACCGGTACCGTTCGCGTGAAGCTCTTCAAGGGCAACGCCACCGTTGTCGGACGCAAGTCCCCCTACTCCCTGTACGACGAGGGTCTCGCCACCTACGCCAAGGGAGACGAGTTCGACCACAAGTCCGCGGTCGGATTCATCTACTGCTGGGGACTTCCCAACAAGACAGCCGCCAGGGTCCACGCGAAGAAGCAGTGATAGGATGAGCAAACAGGCACTTTGGTCAGGAAGGTTCGCCGGAGGCATGGCGGAGTCCACGCTGGAGTTCACCAGCTCCCTCGACACCGATTCCGCGATGGTATTCTTCGATGTCATGGGTTCCCTCGCACACGTGAGGATGCTCAAGAAATGCAAGATCATCCCGGATGAGGATGCCGACAGGATCATCGGCGGACTCAAGACCATCGTGTCCGAGATCGAGAACGGGGAGTTCGAGTTCGATTACAGTCTCGAGGATGTGCACACCTGTGTGGAGTACAGACTCACTGACCTCATCGGACCCGCCGGAGGCAAACTGCATACCGGAAGGAGTCGCAACGATCAGGTGGCGACCGACTTCAGGATGTACCTCCGCGAATCCGTTCTCGACGTCGTATCCGCCATAGACAACCTCGTGGATACGTTCATCAAGGTGGCACAGGAACACGGGGAGACCATCCTTCCCGGGTTCACCCACATGCAGCACGCACAACCAGTGACCGTGGCGCAGCACTACCTTGCGTATGCGTTCAAACTCGCCCGCGATGCGGACAGGTTCCTGGACGCTTACGAGAGGATGAACAAGTGCCCCCTCGGATCCGCCGCACTGGCAGGTACCACGTATCCGATCGACAGGAAGATGACCGCGGAGGCCCTGGGATTCACCGCACCCACCGAGAACTCGATGGATTCCGTCAGTGACAGGGATTTCGTCAACGAACTCGCATTCTGCGCATCCCAGACCGCCATCCACCTGTCCTCGATCTCCGAGGAGCTGGTGTACTGGTCGTCCCAGGAGTTCGCGTTCATCGAGATGGATGACAAATACACGACGGGATCGTCCATCATGCCCCAGAAGAAGAACCCCGACATCGCGGAGCTCATCAGGGGAAGGACCGGATCCGCCGTAGGTACGCTGGTGAACATGCTGGTCATGACCAAGGGACTCCCACTTTCCTACAACAGGGACCTGCAGGAGGACAAGCGCCCCCTGATGGACACACTGGAATCCCTTACGCAGAGCCTTACCATCATGGCGCCGGTCATATCCACCATGCGCATCAACAAGGACAGGATGAGGGAGTGTGCGGAGAACGGTTTCACCAACGCCACCGACCTGGCGGACTATCTTGTCACCAAAGGTATACCGTTCCGCGAAGCGCACGGTATCGTCGGTGCTTCCGTCAGATACTGCATCGACAAAGGAAAGATACTCGACGATCTCACCGTCGAGGAATTCAAAGGTTTCTGCGACAGGATAGATTCGGACGTCTACGACTTCATCGCGGTGGATAGGTGCGTGGAGCGCCGCAACTCCATCGGAGGCACATCGTCCGCATCCACCGACGAGCAGATGCTGATAGCCATCAGCGAACTCATGGGAAGGGAGGACATCGTCCGCCAGGAGAACGAACTGGCGGAGAGGTGCTGGAACGCTCTCCTGGAGTGATGAATAATCATCTTACGGGCCTTCGGGCCCGCCCTACGGGTAACCCGTATGAAGATAACAGTCATCAACGGACAGAACCACAAGGGTAACACCCATTTTGTAGCACATCGCCTCATCGACAACATCACATGCGAGAAGGAGGTGGAGGAGTTCTTCCTTCCCAGGGATCTCGATCATTTCTGCACCGGCTGCTATTCCTGTCTCGAGGGCAGGGAAAGGTGTCCGTTCCATGAGGAGAAGGATCGTATCGAGAGATCTATGCTGGAATCGGATCTGATAATATTCGCCACACCGAACTACTGCATGATGCCCAGCGCGCCCATGAAGGCGTTCCTGGACCTGTCCTTCACCAACTGGATGTCCCACAAGCCGCATGAGTGCATGTTCTCCAAACGTGCCGTGGTCATATCCACGGCAGCAGGCGCCGGTGCGAAGAAGGCCGCCAAACTCGTCGCCGTCAACCTTCGCAACTGGGGCATACCGTACATCAAGACGTTCGGCATATCCGTGAACGCCACCGATTGGGATACCGCTCCAGAGAAGAAGAGAAGGAAGATGGAGAGGTCCATGTCCTCTCTGGGAAGATCCCTCTCCAAGGAGAGGGGTGTCAGAGTGGGCATACGCACACGCATGATGTTCATGGTGTTCAGGGGGATGCAGAAGGCGGGATGGGGCGCCTCCCCATCCGAAAGGGCGTATTGGGAGGGAAATGGCTGGCTGGATGGTGCCAGGCCCTGGAAGAAGTGAGTGTACGGATGGCCGCCATACGCATGACGGCATCCGCACTCATCCTCTGCGTACCAGGAACTCCGCTATACCGTATCCCTTCTTGCCGCACCATACGTACTCGGAGATGGTCTCGACGAGCATCATCTCGTTGTTGTTCCCCATGGGCAGCATGGCATACCTTTTGACCTTGCCGTCCACATCATAGGATGAGCCGGACATGTCCTTCATGGACAGAGTGAACGACGAGGGCATACCGCCCTCATATCTCAGATCGATCGATACCTGATTCAGAGGACGGTTGTCGCCGTCGATATAGAAGTATCCTGCATCCACGTCGCCCATGTCCGTGCTGAGCTTGGTGATGTTGAATGCCTCCTTCTCCATGAACACTGAATTGATCCATGCCCACATCCTCGGCGATCCCCAGTCCCTGACACCGGCACTGGAATCCCTCTCGCCGGTACCGTGTATGGTATAACTCTCCTTCCCTATGACCAATGTACCATCGGCGATACCGAACTGTTCCAGATGCTCGGATGCCACCTTGGAGGACATCTCCGCCTGTTCCTCGTTCACGCATCTCTTGTAATCCATCTCGGGATTCTGAGATTTCCATGCGATGTCCATGGTCGCGGGGATGGGTACTGGTTGTTCAGCCCCCATATCGACGACGACACCTCTGTACGACAGGGCCCATGTCCCAGAATCGGACCTCTTGAAGGTGAGTCCGCCGATCGAGTCGGGATCGCCGTCACAGTGGGTGGTCTGTCTGAAACCGTACGTCCTCTCCGGGGTCATGACCACGAAGAACATGCTCTTCTCGTCCTTGTTGGGTTTGTTCCCGATCCTCATGAACGCCGTAAGGTCGTTCCCTTCGTCATAGTAGTTGAAATACAGACTCTCGTTGTACTCTATGTGATCCTTCATTCCTTCTCCTCCGGATATATGATACCGTCGTTACCGTCGACGGTGACGATCTGACCTGTCCTGAACAATCTTGTGGCACCCATCACCGCGGTCACCGCGGGGATCCTGTACTCCCTGGAGATGACCGCCCCGTGGGACAGGATCCCTCCGGTCTCGGTGATGAGCCCGCCCAACCTGGAGAATGCGGCGGTCCAACCCGGATCGGTGTTGCTTGTGACCAGGATGTCGCCGTCCTCGATCTCCGAGAGACCGTTGATGTTCTCCACCACACGTACCCTTCCCGTCACCACTCCCGGACTGGATGCGGTCCCGTGTATGGATCTGGACGGATCGGTCATGATGGTATCATCGAAATCGATTCCGTTCTTCACGAACTTGGGTGGAAGAACGTTGCTGTATCTGAAGAACTCCGCCTTGCGGGATTCTATGTCCTTGGAACGTTCGGTCGAACCGGATGTGAACATATCCAAAGCTTCGGTCTCGAACAGGAAGAACACATCCTCCCCGGTGTCGATGACACCGCGTTCGGCCAGCCTCCTTCCTATCTCCAACATCGCGAGGCGTTCCCTGAACAGGATGTGGTCCAGATAGAACCTCTGGTTCTCCCTGAATGTGAGATACTTCTGTGCCAATCTCAGCACCACACCGTACAGTGCGCATCTGAACACACCCGTCACGCCGCTCCTTCTGATCTTCTTCCTGACCTCCTTCTCCAACTCGAGACGTTCCCTGCGCCTCTGTTGTTCCAATTCCTTCAGATCGGAATCCGAATCGGAGAGGAGGCGCACCACATCGATGACATAGGGCTTGTTCTCGCGCCATCTGGGATAGTACATCTCCCTGGTGTTGGAACGGTGCCCGTACGTATCCATGAAATCGTCGAACTGTCTCCTGAGCGTGTTGTCCTGACCCTCGAGCCATTCCACGAACTCCTCCGAGGTCATGGAATCGATCCTGCTCTTGAGTTCGGGATCGTTCCTCACGGTCTTGGCCATCTCGGAATATCCTATGTTTGTCTCCACCGTCTTGTTGTTCTCCAGTCCGGAGATCAGACCCGCGTAGTACGATCCGTCCCTGTCGTCAATCCACTTTATCAACCAGTTCTTTACCATGAGGTTGGTGGCGATGGAATGCGACACCATACCGTAACGGATCAACTGGTAATGTTTGATGGATGCGTTCTCCACGTTCTTGTATAGTGCCAACAGTTCCTCGTCGGAGAGTTTTGTCAGATCGGTGGAATCGAATCCGTCGCATACACGCATGAAACCTTTCGCCCACTTCTTGTATGCACGGTCGGTCAGTAACATGAAACCGTCATGATCCAGGAACAGCACCCTGATCTGGGACCATATCGCCTTGCCCATATGTGCGGGATATTTGGATATGCGTTCCTGATCCTCCAACGGGAAGTAGTTGAGGAGTTCCTTGGAACGGACGAATTTCGGATAATATGAGAAAACACGCTCCAAGACCCACGTATTGAAATATGCCCTGGATTTGTGCAGTTTGATCAGAGGTCCGGATGTGAGGTCCTTGTACCCCATCATCCTGGCACCCTCGTGGTTCACGTACTTTGTGAGCATCTTCCCCATGACCTCGAAGAACATCGGTGTGGTGGCATCCGCCCAATATTCGTCACCGTATCCTCTGGTCCAGAGGATGTCGTCATGTTCTTCGGGCTCGGATATCGTCGTTATGTTCCTGGATTGGAGAACATACAATACGCCGGCCTCCACGGCCCATTCCACATCCTGCGGTGCGTTGAAATGCTCCTCCAACCTGAGTCCGAGTTCCAGGACATCCCTCAGCATACGATCGTCGGAGGACGGCATGTCCATCCTGGATGGTTCGATGTCTATCAATTGGTTGGAACCGTCCCTGAGGAAGTATCCTCTCTCCTTGTGTCTGATGTTCCTGTCCTTTACGACACCGTCGCGTCCGATCACGAACCTGTCCGGAGTGATGACACCGGATGCGATGGACTCTCCCAACCCCCATGAGGATTCGATCACGACATCGTCCTTGCCGTCGACGGGGTTCACGGTGAACATGACACCGCTGGTATCCGAGGACACCATCCTCTGTACGACGACGGCCATACCCGTGGAGAGATGGTCGATACCCGCATCATGCCTGTATTTCACGGCACGCTCGTTCCAGTACGATGCCCAGCACATGACCGCCATCCTTGGGACATCCTCCGGACGGATGAATAGGAAAGTATCTTGCTGTCCGGCGAAACTGGCATCCGGAAGATCCTCGGCAACGGCGGACGAACGTACCGCATAATAGGAATCGCCGTACTCCGAAAGCAAAGAATCTATCTCCGATATGATGGTGGACGGTATGTTCTCCGAAACGATCATGGAACGGATGTCCTCCGTACCCTTGGACAGGGACGTCTCGTCCTCGAAATCTATACCTTCGAGCCCTGCGGCTATCCTGTCCAGGAGTCCGGTATCTCTGATGAAGGAGTCGTATGCGTGTACGGTGATGGCGAAGGCGGGAGGTACCCTGAAACCGTCCTTCATCATCTGTGAGAGATTGATCGCCTTTCCGCCCACCGTCTCGATGGATATCTCCGGATCGGTAAGACGAATGACGTTGTTCCCCGTTTGATGAGGCATGACACGGGGTCGTCTTATTAGATTAAAGATTTAGCTATGCCAGCCCGAGAGATACGTATCATTTCCGTTGAGAAATACTATCGCTTTTTATATAATATTCCTGGAATTGCGTGATCCCGGATGTCCCCATATACGACGATCGTCGAACATGAAGTATCCGTCAGAACCTGATCACTCCGAGGATGAATGCCACCAACGCCACCAGCATGGCCTTCTTGGCGAGCCTCTGTGCCTTGCGGGGATCGTTGAACACCGATACGGCACACATCACAAACATTGCGTCGGCAATCAGTACGGAGTAGTACAGCATACCGTAGGTACCTGCGATCATGGGCTGTATGCTCAGGATGGGGCCTGCGACGAAGAACGCACAGGCCAGCATGGCGGCGTTCCTGGTACCTATCCTCATGGGAAGCGTTATCCTTCCTTCGTCGGAATCCATGTCCTCGATGTCCTTGGAGATCTCCCTTCCGATGGATACCAGCATGGCCATCAGAGCGACCACCATGTTGTTCATCATACTGCCTACGACGGCACCCCCGAGTAGGAACATCATGCCGGTAAGGACTGCTATGGTGATGTTGCCGACCAGCCCTCTCTGCTTGAGATACAGCTCGTAAGCGACCATGAGGACACATGCCACCATGACGATGGCTATGCATTCCAAATCACGGGTCATGAACGATATCAGCATGGAAGCGACGAACATGAACACTCCCGCACGTAACGCGGACCTCCTGTCCAACCTTCCGGACGGGATGGGGCGGTCGGGATGTGCGGTCCTGTCTATCTCGTGATCGATGTAATCGTTCAACGCGTTACCTCCGCAGATGAACATGAATACGACCGCGATGGAGATCGCCAGATTGAGAGTGTGGTCTGCGATATCGAGACCGATCGCCATGAAACAAGCCACCAGTACACCGATTGCACCCATCAGGGCGTTGCCCATCCTGAAAAGCTGAAGGTAAGCGTTCACGATGTATGGGATGCGATTACTGTTATAATACCATTCCACATACACACATCCCACGTAAATAACGACGGAAATATGACATCCTCAGAGATATGATTCCGATAGGATTTTTTCCATGAGCGGAGATATGGGTGGGAACGTACATGGAGACCCAGGACCTCATAGCGCTGGCATTGGTTTACGCGATCATCGCAATATCACTTCTGACAGCGCTTCTGTTGGAGAAGAAAGGTGTTGAATGCAACATACGCAAGGTCGTACACATCGGTGTGGGATGCTTCGTTTTCGTGTGGTGGATGTTCACCGAGAGCTGGATAATGCTTGCATTCTTCACGGTCCCGTTCGCGATAATCCTGTTCCTGGCCATGCTTGGCGAGAAGTTCATGCCCATACGCGAACTGAACGACCTCACTGTAAACAAAGGCCATAAGACCGGACTGTTCTTCTACGCGGTCACGGTATCGATAATGGTGATATTCTTCGAGGACCACTGGACGGCAGCCACCATAGGTATCGTGGCGATGACGTTCGGGGACGGGTTCGGAAGCGTAATAGGGAAGAGATACGGAAAGCACAGGATAATCAACGGAAAGTCCGCGGAAGGTTCGCTTGGAGTGTTCGTCGCCACTACGATAGCCGCAGCCGTGATAATCATCTATTATGGGTGGCTCACATCCGCGGGATACTATCCCGGCGGGGACAGCATCGCGACCATCCCGTTATGGGCCGCGTCCATGATAGCCGGACTGACATCCATGGTCCTGGAAGCCATATGTCCGGGACAGATCGATAATATCGTGACACCCGTACTGGTGGCGGTGACGATGTGTCTCATCGGACTGTGATATCATGACGTGGTATGTTGTCGACGGTATGGACGGTTGCGGGAAGAGTACCATAGCGGGCATACTCAAGGAAGAACTGGAATCTAAAGGGAGGAAGGTCCTCCTGGTGGAACATCCCAACAGGGATACCATCATAGGAAGGATGGAGAGGAGGTTCCTGGAAGGCGACAGCAAGCTCCATGAGATCATGTCGACACTGTTCTACATCATGGATGTGGTACACTCCCTGATCTCGATACGCGGAAGGAGATGTGCGGTATACGATGACATTGTATTCGTCAGATACAGCATGGCGGTCGCATATCTATCGGAAAGCAGATGCAGACAGGCATACGACATCGTATGTCGCATACTTCCGATACCCGATGTCATGATCCTTGTAGATATCGATCCGAAGGAGGCCATGTCACGCATACTCAGCCGCGGAGAGGAGCTGGAGATGTTCGAGACGGAGGAGAAGCTCACATCGGTACGCAGGAGGATGCTGAGCATATCCGACGACTGGAAGATAATCGACAACAACGAGGACGTCACATTCGTCAGAGAACACGTACGCAACATTATCGGAGGTGTGCGGTCATGATACTCCACGATCCCACACATCTGTACGAGGGCAAGATATCTCCAAGGGCGGAGAGACTCGCACTCGTGATATCGTCGCTCACATACCCTCCGTTCCTGTCCGCGCTGGCATTCATCGTACTGTCGCTACGTGCCGATGACCCCGTGAATGCGTTGGTGAGCATGATACTGTCCGTATCCACCGCCGCGATAATCCCGACGGCATCCATCCGTTATTATGCGCGCAAGTTCGGGAACGAGGACGGGGACGTGTCCAGAAGGGAGGATCGTATACGGCCTTTGATCGTCGGCATAACGTCATACTTCGTCGGAGTCGTGTCCCTGTTCGTCGCAGGGGCCCCATGGGTATGTACGGTCATGATGATGAGCTATGCGACAAGCACCATCATAGTGCTTCTGATAAACACGAAATGGAAGATCAGCGTACACGCGACCGGGTGCATGGGACCTGCCACGATGATGGCGATGGTGTATCCTCCGTGGGGTGCGCTGTTGCTGCTTCTGATAATACCCGTCGCATGGAGCCGTTACGTCAGAAGGAAGCATACCCCTGCACAGCTCGTAGGCGGTGCCGTGTTCGGTTCCGTGTACACCGCATTGTTCCTTGCGATCATGCTCTGACTATGATTGTATCTCATACTCTGTAATCCGCCATGACGTCCATGGGTGGCATCCCATCGTATGGCATACATCGGCATGATTGCGGACAGGTGATGGTATGCTAGATACACGAACCGCATCGACATAGCGATCATGCGTTAGCAATATCCACCGACATTGCAGGATACAGGGACATAACCGTGGGTCGAGTGTACCGGATGTCCCGGTCTAGTAACGGATGCACTGTAACACATACATGTCATCATCCGGATCATCGACAACATATCGGTATGGATACACGGAAAGTGATCCGCAAAGATATTGGCGACATATCCATATTCTGTATCGGAATGGTAAAGAAAAGGTGTTAAGGGGTTTATGGGCCGTTACCGGCCCCGTGTTCATCCCGCAGGATGTCCTTTCGGATTCGTATTCAGACCTTCTTGGACCTCATGAGTCCCGCGATGGGCAATGCTGCCAGGACGGTCACGAGCGCCAACATGATGATGACGCCGGTGGTCATGGCGAACGTGTCGGACTCGGAGGTGTACACCACCTGATATGTCGAGTTGTGCATCGTCCTGAAGGTGACGGTTCCGAGTGCATCATCGATGGAGACGATCTCCATGTGCTCGTCGGACTCCACCCAAACGATGTGGGGCTGTCCCCTTGTTACATCATAGGGCAGGGTGATCAGGACCTCTCCGACGAATGTCTCGTTAGGACCGATGTCAATTGAGTAAATTATATCCATATATCCGATTCACACAATGTTCCGGGAATCATGAACTGCGGCCGGGCCAGCAAACCGGCCGCATAAGGGGTTTGTCGAAGATGTTTCAAAGACCCCAAGGTGACAAGGGCCCGTCAGGCGCTTTTGCTGACTGCGGCTATTCCGGACTCCCCCGTCCTTATGCGGAAGACGTTCTCCACATCATAGACGAATATCTTTCCGTCTCCGACGGCACCGGTGTACACCGCTGTCTTGATGGCCTCGATTACCTTGGCCGCATCAGCGCCGGCAACGACTACCTCGGCCTTCAGCTTCGGCAGGAGTGTGCTGTCGAGCTCGATACCGCGGTACATCGAGGTGTGACCTTTCTGTGAACCGTATCCCTCCACATAGGACACGGTCATTCCGGAGACACCCACGGAGTCCATTGCGGACTTCATGTTACCTATCATCTCTCTACGGGTGACCACGACGATCTTCTTCACGGATGCCTCTGGCGCACTGTAATCGAACACCGGTATTCCGGGCGATTCGCAATCGGCCATGGGCTGCCTGATGGCGTCCATGACGGACACCTCCGGCAAAACGGTCAACCCCTCTGACGTCGATA
>JAEDGA010000086.1 GCA_016297775.1 Candidatus Methanomethylophilaceae archaeon | reverse complement strand
TTGGTCATGTTACCCATCCCGGAATTCTGCATATACACCAGCGGGATGCCACCGGTGGCGATATGATAGCCTGCGGCCAGGCCCACCGCACACCCTTCGTTGGCGGCGATTATGTGTTCCTTCTTCCCCGTGTTGTCCGTCACGTAGGCACAGAAGTTCTTTAGCAGGGAATCCGGAACACCGCTGAAGAATCCGACACCGTTCTTTTGAAGTTCCTTGAATAAGAATTCGGGTCTGAGCATGACTTCACCTTCCGTTCACGGCGTGTTCGGTATTATCGTGAGTATCTCCTTGATGGGCATGCATTTGGAATCCGCTTCCAGAGAACGTTTGTTCTTCAGGATCGTCGTGGCGACATCCACCATCGCGGGGTAGGATGCCCTCAGCATATGGTTGGCATAGATCACTATGTTCGCACCCCATTCGCACAGTTCCTCTTCCGTGAATCTGTTGTATGTGGTCGGTACGAGGACTATCGGCACATCAGGATGTTTCGCACGGAATCTGGTACAGAATTCCTTGATATCGTCCCCGCTCTTCTCCTTGCTGTGTATCATTATACCGTCGGTACCGGCGAGGATGTATGCGTCCGCCCTCTCCAACGCCTCCTCCACGCTGTGTCCGGCGATGAGACTCTCCAGACGGGAGATTATCATGAATTCCTCGGTGACCTGTGCCCTCTTACCCGCTTTGATCTTCTCGCAGAATTCCGCGACGGGTGCCAGTTCCTGTTTGACCGATGTTCCGAAGAGGGAGTTCTGTTTGAGTCCCATTTTGTCCTCGATGATGACCGCGGAGATACCGTTCCTCTCCAGCGTACGGACCATGAATACGAAGTGCTCGGGGATCCCGCCTGTGTCCCCGTCGTAGATGATGGGTTTGGTGGTGCATTCGAGGATGTTGTTGAGATTGCTCATCCTGGTGGTCAGATCCACGGCCTCTATGTCGGGTTTTCCTTTGCTGACCGAATCCGTGAGCGAAGAGGACCACATGCCGTCGAAGTAACGTATCCCGTCCTCGGTGACGATCTCCAATGTCTCGGCGATGAGTCCGGATATGCCGGAGTGCGCCTCTATGATACGTACGACCGGTTTAGCGGCCAGTGCCCTTCTGAGCGATCTGAGTCTCATATCGGGGGTGGTGCCGATGGCACGTTTCGCCTCGTTCACCGCGGACGCGGTCACTCCGGGCGTGTATGGGATCTCCACCAGCTCCCCTCCGACCTCGTCCAATGCGGCGATGGCCTCGTCCCTGACGGATGCCATGTAACCCTCCTTCCAATCATCCCCGTGGACGAGGTATCTCGGTCTGTATCTGCGTATGTTGTCCGCACAGCTCCACTCGTTCTGGGGAACGACCTCTTTTACACCTTTTATGTTGCTTACGACATCGAATCTCTGTTCGTACGAGAGATATGGGATATGCTCATGCATGGCAATGGCGGAGTCCGTCATCAATCCGATCATGACGTCCCCGTGCCTCGTCCCCTCCTGGATGACGTTGATGATTCCGGGGTGTATCACATCGCCTTTCAGTGTAATGTATACGAGATCTGCCATATCTTCACCCATTCCCTTCTGGGTCGTTTAAGGTGGTGGCCATATATAATCTGCATCATGTCTGGTCCGGAAAGTCATCGTGACTATGGATTCTGGAACATTGCCCCTTGTCATCCTTGATATGTGAACTGTCCGATCATGCGATCGGAGGTGTGCCAACGGTTTTAACAGAGTATGTTCTTCCTGTCGCGTGGCGGATTCATCGGATGGATTCATGGAAAAAACGTCTCTTAACGTCCTGACCAATGTGATACGTACCGTGCTGATGGCGTTGATAGGCATCCTCCTTGTTCCGTATTATCTGGATACCTTAGGTGTGGGTACGTACGCCCTCATACCTCTTGCCACCACCATAACATCGTACATCCTGATAGTGACCGATTCGATGGTATCTGCATGTTCCAGGTATGTCGTGATAACCATTCAGACCAAGTCGGAGGAGGAGGCTGAGATCTCCTTCAACAGTGCATTCTTCGGCATACTGCGTATGATGCTGCTTATGGTGCCTTTCGCACTGGCATTCTCCATCGTATCCCCGTATGTATTCGGTATCCCGGACATCAATGTTCTGGATGTTCAGATAATGTTCGCGTTGATCTTCCTCTCGGCATTGATCTCCGTTGCTGCATCCTCCCTCAACACGGTGTTCACCGCTTACAACTGTCTGTATTATTCGTACATAGCGAGATCGATCTACGTCCTGGTACAGGTCATCCTGATCATGTTCTTCTTCTGGACGGACACTCCGTCACTGATCTACATAGGGGTAGCGTATCTGCTGTCCTCCTTCATCCTGGTCGCTGTCACATATGCGTGTATGAGGTCCATATCATGT
>JAEDGA010000034.1 GCA_016297775.1 Candidatus Methanomethylophilaceae archaeon | reverse complement strand
CCCTGGCCTCGAAGGTGTTCCTGAGACCTCCGCTGGGGAACGAGGATGCATCGGGTTCCTGCTGGCATAGAAGCTTTCCGCTGAAGACCTCGAGGCTGCCGCCGCGTCCGTAGGGTTCCGCGAAGGAATCGTGCTTCTCCGCGGTACCGCCGGTGAGGGGCTGGAACCAGTGGGTGTAGTGGGTGGCGCCCATGTCGATGGCCCACTGCTTCATACCCGCTGCCACGTGCTCCGCGACCGATTTGTCAAGGGTGACACCCTGTTCGATCGATTCATACACCATCCTTCTGGTATCGGAGGAGAGGTATTTCCTCATGGCGGCTCTGTTGAAGACGTTGCATCCGTAGTACTCGGAGGTCATCTTGGCCGGAGCCTCGAACTCTACGGGTACCTTCTTGCACGCCTGTTCGACCGCATCAAATCTGCTGTTCGACATACTACATTGCTATGCTGATGTGCATATAAATCTTTCTGACATAAGTGTATGTTTGATGTTATTTTTAATTCAATGATAGACATTTGTCTAATCTTATTCGTCAGCCATTAGACATAGGATACCGTATGCGGAAATGGTCGCGGAATGAAGGGGAATATGTGGGGAAGGGGTTTGCATACATGGATGAAGGGGGGATCAATCCATGTCGTTCTTGTAAGCGATGGCGGCATCCACCAGTCCGAGATGGAGCGGCGAGGGCGCCATCGGCCTGGATTTGAATTCCGGATGGAACTGCGACGCCACGAAATACGGGTGTCCCTTCAGCTCTCCGACCTCCATCCTGTGACCGTCGTCCGATCTGCCGACGAACCTCCATCCGGCGGATTCGTACATATCGATGTATTCGGGATTGACCTCGAACCTGTGCCTGTGCCTCTCCGTGATGTCCGTGGAACCGTAGAGTCCGGCGGCCTTGGAATCCTCCGCCAACAACACCCTCTGTGAACCGAGACGCATGGTGGCACCCATGGATGACACGGATGCCTGCTCGTGCATCAGACAGATGACCGGCGCTTTGGTGTCGGGATCGAACTCGGTGCTGTTGGCACCCTTGAGTCCGAGTACGTCCCTACCTATCTCGATGGTGGCTATCTGGAATCCGAGACAGACTCCCAGGAACGGGATCCCGTTCTCCCTGGCGTATCTTGCCGCCACTATCTTTCCCTCTATTCCTCTGATGCCGAAACCTCCGGGGACGAGGATACCGTGCACACCATCCAACAGGTCGGTACCTTTGGAAAGGAGGTCGTCGGAATCGATGAACCTAATATGCACCTTGCACCTCCTCTCCGCCCCGGCATGCGCAAAGGCCTCCAGGTGGCTCAGGTACGAATCCGCCAGGGAGGTGTATTTACCTACGATGGCGACGGTGACGTGCTCTGTGGGGTGCAGGATGCGGTCCAGGAAGGATTCCCAGTCCTTCATGTCGCGTCCGGAGGTGAGGGGTGAGAGCCTCATCCTCTCTATGATGTAGTCGGCGACACCCTGTTCCTCCAGCGACAAAGGTACTGCATAGATGGATTTCGCATCCGGTGCGGATATCACCGCCTTCTCATCCACGTCGCAAAACATGGCGATCTTGGAACGTGCCGAATCGCTGATGGGTTCCGAACACCTTCCCACGATCATATCCGGACGGATACCTATGCTCATCAGCTCCTTGACCGAATGCTGGGTGGGCTTGGTCTTCTCCTCCCCGACGGAACCCATGATCGGTATGAGGGTGGTGTGGATGAACATGACGTTCTCCTCCCTTCCGAGATCCCTGCCCAGCTGTCTTGCGGCCTCCAGGAAGGGCATGGATTCCATGTCCCCGACGGTACCTCCCAGCTCCACGATCACCACATCCGCACCGGATTCCCTGGCAACGCTCGTGATCCTGTGCTTGATCTCGTCAGTGATGTGGGGGATGATCTGAACCGTCTTACCCAGATAATCGCCGCGTCTCTCGTTCTCTATGACGGAACGGTACACTTTGCCTGTGGTGATGTTGTGGTCGCTTCCAAGCTCCAGGTCCATGAACCTCTCATAGTTGCCGAGATCGAGATCCACCTCGCCTCCGTCGTCGAGGACGTACACCTCACCGTGCTCGAAGGGGTTCATCGTTCCTGCGTCTATGTTGAGATACGGATCGATCTTTATCGCGGACACCTTGAGACCGCGTGATTTCAGGAGCCTGCCTATGGAGGATGCGGTGATCCCCTTGCCGAGACCGGATATGACTCCGCCGCTGACGAAAATCAACTTCATTTGAATCAACGGGATTTATACAATCATATGATTGTAGATAAATGCTTTCATTAGACGATTGTCTAATATTAATCAAAATGATGTACAAAAGATGATATCATCGTGGTCGATGGGGGATATCGTCATTCATTTCCTTCGAACTCCCCCTCCAGTTCCATGTACAGGTCGCCGAGTCTGCGTCTTATATCCTCGTCCGCATCCCACATGCCCCTGCCTATGGCCTCCAGCAACCACGATGCGGTCTCGTACATCGCATAAGGATTGGCATCCCTGAACCATTCGGAGTTCTCCCCGTCGAGAAGGAATGTTTCCGCTATGGATCTGAACATCCACGGATCTATGATATCAGAGGTGGCACTCCACGCGAACACGTACTCCGCCATGTTGGAGATCTCCTCCGCACCCTTGAATCCGTGACATTTGAGACCGTCCACCCACTTCGGGTTCAGTATCTTGCTGCGGAATATGTAGCGTCCTTCCTCGTCCACCGACCTTAGCCTCGGTGCGGTGGTGTCGGCGGACGAACCTATCACGGACATCGGCATCCTGCCGGATACGGACCTGACGGCAGCGTTCAATCCCCCTAGATCGTTGTAGACGTCGTCGTTGTCGAACATGTCGTATTCGTGGGATACGCTGTTCTTCACCGTGACGTCCATGGAACCCAGTCTGCGTCTGAATGCCTCCGGGGAACGTCTTCCCTTCCTGCCCCCTCCGTATGCATATTCACCGTAACTGCGGTATATCGAACCGAGATCGGATACGTCCTTCCATTCGGATGTGCGGATCGCCACGTTGGTGCCCGAACCGTATGTTCCGGGCGCATCACCGAATATGCGCATCATCGCCTCGTCCCTGGCCCTGTCCTCCGGTATACCTTCGGCTATTGCCTCGGCGGTCTCGCGTCTGATGTTCACCCTCATGATGTTCTCCTCGTCGGATTCGTCCAGTTCGGATATCCTCCTGACCGCACGGTCGAACATCTCCACCAGGTTGGGGAACGTGTCCCTGAACAGACCGCTTATCCTGAGTGTCACATCCATCCTGGGTCTGCCCAATTCGGATACCGGGATCACCTCCAGGTCCCTCACCCTGCCGCCGTATCCTGTCCACACGGGGCGGAGACCCATCAGCCACAGGATGTACGCTATGTCGTCCCCTCCGGTCTTCATGGTGTCCGTGGCCCATACCACCATGCCTATGGCCCTCGGATAGGATCCGTGCTCCTCAAGATAACGTTCAAGCATCTGGTCAGCCATCTTCCTTCCGATCTCCCAACTGGAATGCCACGGTATGGAGTCCGGATCCAGGGAATAGAAGTTCCTGCCGGTGGGCAGCAGCTGCGCCCTTCCGCGGGTAGGACAACCGGAGGGTCCCGGTTCCACGTACCTCCCGTCCAATGCGTCCATTATGCTGTCCACCTCCCTCCCCATCATGCATATCGATGGATACAGGGTATCGCAGACGAACGACACGGCATCGCGTATGTGACCGTCGTCGTTCGGGAATGTACCGTCGACCATGGCGATGCACCCACCCTTATCGAATGAGAGCGAGGCCATCTCCGATATCAGGGACACCGTGGCATCCTCGATGTCGTCCAGCAGCATACCCTTCAGACATCCGGTGGCGGGATCGATCTTGGAAGCGTGTTCGCGAAGTTCCGTCACGGTATGACCGAATGTCGCCGCAACGGACCCCAACAGCGACGGGACGTCGCCGTTGTCCAGACGCGTCAGGGAATACACCATCTCCTCGAGACGTATGCCCTCCGGCACCTTCCCCAGGATATGCAGACCGTCCTTGATCAGGTTCTCCTTCACATCCACCACATAGTCATAGAGATCGTCCACACGATCGTCGAATTCCATATCCGTACAGTCCGGGGAGAGTTTCAGATCCCGGTACATGTCCATACGTGCAACGGTCTCCCTGAGCCTCTCCCTGATCAGCGGACGTTTGTCCTCCTGAAGCTGCGTCACCGCGCCCATGTAATTCTGGAGCATGGCCTCCAATTCGTCCAGCTCGTCATACCCTCCGGAACGGGTCATCGCCGGGATCATGTGATCCACGATCACCGCCGCGGCACGTCTCTTTGCCTGTATACCCTCCCCGGGATTGCCGATTATGTAAGGATAGATGTCGGGTATCGAATCCAGGATGTAATCCGGACAACAGTCAGACGACAACGCCGTGCTCTTGCCCGGAAGCCATTCCAACGTACCGTGGGTACCCACATGTATCAGGGCATCCGCTTTGAAGACGTACCTCAGCCATTGATAGAACGCATAGTACTGGTGGGGCATCACCGTGGTGGGATCGTGATAGTCCGACTGCATGTTCCTGCCCCTGTCCGGTTGGAATCCCACGAACACGTTCCCGAATACGATCCCGGGGACGGCGATACTGTCGTCCACGGTGCATATCTCTCCCGGAGGCGTGCCCCATCCCTCCTCCAGTTTGGCCCTGGCGACATCCGACAGTTTGGAATACCAACCGTCATAGACCTCCGGTCCGATCAGATAGCATGCACCCATGCGTATGGATTCGTCCGACATCCATTGCGTATCGTTGGTCAGACCTTCCAGAAGGAGGTCGGTGAGTTCCTTCGGCGTATCCGGTATCCTATCGCCGACATCATAACCGTCGTCCCGCATCCTGTGCAGAACATCCACTACGCTTGCGAATGTATCCAATCCGGATGCGCCTCCGGCGTTGGCGTTCTTGGGAGGGTACATGTACAGAAGTATCGCGACCCTGCGTTCGCTGCGTGGCATGTGCACCAATGCTGCCCAGTTGACGGCCGTATCCGCCACCCTGCGGGGGCGGTCATCCAAAGGACGTATGGATACGGAACCGTCCGTATCCTTCTCGGTGCTTCCGCAAGCCACCGATATGATCTGCCCGTCGAATTCCGGATGGGCGATGTCGTATGCTATCTCCGATGCGGTCAACCCGTTTATGTCGTCCCTCCACACCTCGGCGGAACGGCAGCATGACATCGACTGTATCACCGGCACGCCGTAATCCAGGAAGAAGTTGTCATCCGACAGCTGCTCCCCCGAACCCGGATTGGCCACCAGCGTCTGGGAGAAGCTCATGGTCTCGATTATGGAATCCAGGACCGGCACCCCGTCCCTGACCAGACTCTCCCTGAGGATGGCGGATGTACCCCTGGCCCCCGGGACCTTGAGTTCCGAGGCATACATGAAGACAGGTACCGCGTTGGCACCCAGCGACTCTATCTCGCGTATCAACGCATCTATATGGCGCGTGTTCCCGGTCACCCACTGTCTCTGGTAGAAGAATATCCCCACCGTGGGTCTGGAACGATCCAGGGAGTCCACGTAACGATCTATATCGATATCGTCCAGACCTGGACGGTATATCCCCTGTGCCGGCGGATACACGGGATCGGGGACATCGATGTCCTCACCCCCCATCCTCAGCGCCAGTTTCATCAGGGATACGAGGTTGTCATCCCCTCCGCATTCCATGAACAGTATGCCCGACGCATGATCGCTGTCGGATCCCTTGAACATATGTCTGTAACGTTCGGTAATGGATGAATCGGTACATGTAAGGAGGGCGGACACGCCGTAATTGGATATCACACGCTCCAGTCTGTCGAATCTCTTGAAGTATGTGGTATCCCCGTGCACCTTTATGGTGACGAGATCCGCCGATGCTACGGTATCCAGCATATCCTTCAGTATCATCGGATCGGAATCGGCCTCCGATGCGTCGTAACAAGAATACACGATCCCGAGAGGGAGCATCGCACCGGCCGCACGGTCCATCATGTGGCTGTCCTTCGTACCTATGGAGATGTGCACCATCCTCATGCCGCATGCACCCCGTCATCGGCGTATCGCGGCCCTGACCGTCTCGGCCAACCTGTCCGCGTTGAGGTCCTCCAGTCTGAGATATGTACCCTCGAGGGCCATCGCCAGCCTCTCCGCGTTGTCGAACCTTATGTATCCGGCGGATGCGTCGATGACGATCCATCTCACCTGTGGGATGGATATCTCCGAGGCCAGATCGATCACCTCCTTATTAGCGTCCGAACCCGCCCTCAGAGGTACGTTCGCCCTGCCGTCGGTTATCAGGACGATATGGCATAGCTCCCCCTGATGGGAACGAGAATAGGCTGTCATGAACTCGTTCACGGTGACCAACGCCTCTCCGAGAGGTGTCTTCCCTCCGGTCGGCATCTCCTCCAATCTCTTGTAGCTGTACTCGACCGATTTCGTAGGCGGGAGTATCAGTTCGGCGGAATCGCGTCTGAAGGCCATTATCCCTATCCTGTCCCTCTTGACGTAACTGTCCCTCAGCATGGACAGGACGGCACCCTTGACGGCGGACATCCTCTTCCTGACACCCAGGGAACCGCTGGCATCGACGAGGAACATTATGGTACATCCGGAACGGCGTTCGCGCACCTTCTCCCTGATATCCTGGGGACATATCGCCACGGACAGTCCGTCGTGTTCGCGCGACGACTGATACGGTGCCGCCGCACGTATGGTGGCGTCGAATGCTATGTCATGTACCTTTCCGTCGGTCTGACGGGACCTTGCATAACGTCCGGTACGATCGCTGCTCTCCACCATCGCACGTCTGCCCTTGCGGCTGGATGTCCTCCTGACCGTCCTCGTTCCGTTCTCCAGATAATCGATGACACGGAACTGCTCCCCGATCTCGAACATCATGTCGTCCAACATGCTGCGTATGTCCGGAGGTTCCTGGGATTCCGGTACGTTCTGTCCGTCGTCCTGCGGAGGCGGCGTATCCTCATCGCGCGGATCATCGCCATCCGTGTCGTCACGGCGATCGTCGTCACGCGTATCGTCATCCTGCGGATCGTCCTGTTCGTCGTTCCGTTCCCTGTCCTGTTCCTCGTTCTGCGACGGGGGTTCGGGAACGTAGTTCCTGCGATGTACCAGGCAGATCATCGCCGCTTCCTCGATGTCCTTCCTCATGACCTCGTCCCTGCCGTTCAGTGCCGCGATGGACATGGCCGCGTTTATCAGGGATATGTCGCCGCGGTGCCCGTCCGCCAACACCTTGCCGGCGAGTTCCACGGCCACACCCAGAAGATCGTCGGATACGGATACCAGAGGAAGCAGTTCCGCCGCACGTTCCACCTTGTTCCTCACGGATGCATCGTCGTCGGAATACATCGAACGGAACGATACGGGATCGGAATGATAGGACATGTTGCGACGCAGGATCTCCGATCTCCCATCCTCTGCATCCGGGAAATCCGAATACGCGCACAGATCGAACCTGTCCAGGAGATGGGAGCTGATGTCCGAATCGGAAGGATTCATGGTGGCTATCAGTACGGTATCGCAACCGTATTCTGCGGATACCCCCTCCCTCTCCAGTATGACGTTCCCTGTAGCGACGCAATCGAGCAGTGATGCCAGCACACGCTGGTCCAGGAGGTTGATGTCGTCAACATAGAGCATCCCTCCGTCCGCGCGGGACAGCAGACCTTTCTGAACCACGGGTCTGCCCTCGCGTATGGTGGCGTCCATGTCCATTCCTCCGAACAGCTGTTCCTCGGTCACGTTGAGCGGGACGTTCACCAACGTCCTGCCGAACAGGACACCCGCGGATCTCGCCAACACCGTCTTTGCGGAACCGGGACCTCCCCTTATCAGGACGGTACGTATGCGCGGATTGACCATGGCACATTCTATCGCACGCTTGGCATCGTCCATGCCGAGGACGGCGGAGAATGGAAATCCCGACATCATACCGACTGCAGACATCTCTCCAGTTCCCCGGTGTCGAAGGCCTCTTCCTCGAACGGGCGTCTCCTCATCCTGTGCGACAGCACCAGGGATGCGACGGCGCGCACATCGTCCTTCGTGACGGCCGTCCTGCCTTCGAGGGCGGCATTGGCCTTGGCGGCCTTCATCATGGTGATGTCCGCTCTGTGACCGTCTATGCCGAAGTTGGTAGTCACCGTGACGACGGTCTTCAGAACGGATTCGTCGGATGTGACCTTGGGAAGGAGCTCCCTCGCCCTGACGATCCTCTCCCGGACGGAATCAGTATCGGATTCGGTACCTTTGGTGTATGCCACGGGATCCATGTCGAAGGCCAACCTTCTCCTGACGACCTCCATCCTCTGTTCCGTGTCCTTGTCGCCTCTGACATCCACGGAGAGACCGAACCTGTCCAACAGCTGCGGTCTGAGCTCACCCTCCTCCGGGTTCATGGTACCTACCAGTATGAATCTGGAGGGGTGGGAGAACGATACGCCCTCCCTCTCTATGTAGTTCACACCCATGGCGGCGGAATCCAGCAGAAGATCCACGATATGGTCGTCCAGAAGGTTGACCTCGTCCACGTAGAGCAGATTTCCGTTGGCCTGGGCGAGGACACCGGGTTCGAACTTCTTCTCCCCGGTCTTCAGCACATGTTCGATGTCCAATGTACCTGCTACACGGTCCTCGGTGGCACTGAGCGGCAGTTCCACCACCTTCATCCTCTCCGTTACAGTCGGGAGATCGGGATTCGAAGCGTATCTTTCGGAACAGTATGGGCACATAATGTCCGGTCTGGAAGGGTCGCAGTGGAAAGGGCATCCATCCACGGACATCCTTCCGGGCAGGATCTGGGCAAGGGATCTGACGGTTGTGGATTTGGCCGTACCCTTCTCGCCCTTGATCAGAACACCGCCGATACCGGGATCGACGATGTTGAGCAGAAGCGCCCTCTTCATATCATCCTGGCCGACGATCGAGACGAACGGGAACAAAAGTCTCCTCATGTGTAAACCTCTATATGGATGTATCATCCAATTCTAGGACTTTAACTGTTTGCACGATTCGACGTCGGACGGCCAACCAAATAGAAATATCTAGATTGGAATATACATCCATCTAAGGTGTCTCCCGATGAGGATCGTGTACATATCAGTCCAAAGCACCGATGCCAGGAACATGGAACCTGCGGTGCAGGCCATCGCTGAAGAAAACGGATGGGAAATCGACATGTTCTGCGTGAACGCGAACGATGTGGACGAGGACCCCATACTATATCATGAACTGGTCGCACGTACGAAGATCGCGGACCTGGTTCTGATGAGGTGCATGACCGAACCGGGAAGGATGAAGAGGTTCGTAAAATACGAACAGGTCTTGAGAGACTGCCCCGGGTTCGTGGTCATCTATGCGGGCAACATGGAGATCCGTCTGATGTACAGGGATCTCTTCAAAGGGAGCGACAAGGACTTCATCCTTCTCGGCGAATATATGAGGAACAGAGGTTCCGAGAACGACAGATCCATAGTCAGATGGCTGCACAACAAGCTTACAGGCGAGGGAGAGGTACCGGAACCGGTCACCACCAGACCAAACGGCGTACACCATCCCGACTGCGATCCGGACATCACGCTGGAGGATTATCTCGAGGAGAGATATGTGGATGGAAGACCCACCGTGGGCATACTTTACACGGCCAACCTCTGGATATACAACAACCAGGCGCACATATACGCTCTGATAAGGGAACTTGAATCACGCGAGTTGAACGTGATACCCGTATTCTTCAGCACGATCGTCAGGAACATGAAGGATGACGAGGGAACGGCGGGGGTGTTCAGGAAATACTTCATGGACGGGGACAGGAGCAGGGTGGATGCGGTCGTGATGGCCACACCGTTCTCCCAACTCAACGGATCCCGCGACTGTAGCGGGGTGTACACCCCGGACGAACAGAACTACTTCAGATACATGACCGACGTCCCCGTGATACAGACCATGACGGTCAACAGCCACTTCCTTGACTATGAGGAATCGTCCCAGGGTCTGTCCAAGGGCGAACTGATCGCCAGTATAATTTGGCCGGAGGTGGACGGTCAGATAATCACAGTACCCATAGGGAGCAACGAGAACGGAAACTCCGGCGCCAGGGTATATGTTCCAATAGAGGACAGGATCGTCCATCTGGCGAACGTCGTCCAGGGATGGGCGAACCTGTCCCATAGACCAAGGTCCGAAAGGAGGGTCGCCATACTGATGTACCAGTCCAGGCCGGAATCCGGCAGGATCGGGAACGCATCCGGATTGGACACGGTGGAGAGCGTCAGCGACATGCTGATACGTTTCGGAAAGGAAGGATACACCCTGGACCACATCCCCGGCAGCGGAAAGGCCCTGATCGAAGAGATAATGGACAACATCACCAACGATCTCGAATGGTCCTCATCAGAGAGGATCAGGGAGAAGGCGTTGGACCTCGTCGATAAGGAGGGATACATGGAACACTATCGCAAGGTCCCGGAGTTCAACAGGAGGATGATGGAGGATTCCTGGGGGTGCCCTATCGGCGATGTGTCCGTGGACGGCGACAGGATGGTCATCCCCGGGATCATTAACGGGAACATACTGATCGGATATCAGCCCCTCAGATCATGGTCGGATCAGATGGAGGCGGTGTATCACGATCCCGTGATACCCATGCCGCACCAGTATCTCGAATTCTACAGATGGCTGAAACACGATTTCAAAGCGGACGTGATCTTCCACATGGGCACCCACGGTACGTTGGAATGGCTTCCGGGAAAATCCGTCGGACTATCCGGAAAATGCTTCCCGGACCTGGTATTGGACGGGATACCGAACATCTACCCGTACATAATAGACGATCCCGGAGAGGGTATCCAGTGCAAGAGGCGTTCCGAATCGGTTCTGATCGGACACATGTGCCCCACCATGGCGCGTACAGGAACGTACGACGAACTGTCGGAGGTGGACAATGCACTCCAGACGTATTTCAAGGCCAAAGGCTCCGCGAAAGGGGAAAAGAGGGCATCGCTTGTGAACGATGTCCTGAATGCCGTGAAGAGAGCGGAGCTCCTCAAGGATCTGCATCTTGACGATGATGTATCGGCGGATGAGTTCGAGGAGAGTATCGAGGATCTTCACGAATACCTCACGGAGATCAAGAACGGTATGGTCCGCGACGGACTGCACATACTCGGAAGACCTCCTGAAGGGGAGAGGTTGGATGAGACGGTATACACCATGATGAGGTTGAACAACGGTGATGTCCCCTCCCTGAGATCGTCGTTCGCCGGCACCATGGGATTCGATCTCGATTCTCTGATCGATGATCCGTCCGGATTCACGGACGGTGAACTCAATTCCGTGATATTGGATGATATGGACTCGCGCATCATGGACATGCTGCGGGAGATGAGGGAATCCGGATACGATACGGAACGCTGCATCGAACTCGCATCCTCCCGGATCGGCATGACGGATGCACTGAAGAGATCGCTCACATATGTGTGCGGAACGCTGGTCCCGAACCTTCTGCGTATGACGGACGAGATGGACAACATGATGCGCGGATGCGACGGAAGATATGTGCTCCCCGGACCCTCTGGTGCACCCACACGCGGGAATGCCCACATACTCCCCATGGGAAGGAACTTCTACGGTATAGATCCGGACATCATCCCTCCGAGATCGTCCTGGGAGATCGGACGCAGAATGGCGGACCAGATGATACAACGTTACATGGACGAGAAAGGTTGTTATCCCCGCGAGATCGGTTTCGTCATATGGGCCACGGACACCATGAAGACCAACGGGGACGATGTGGCGTACATCCTCTGGCTGATGGGCGCCAGACCGATATGGTCCAAGAGCGGCGGACAGGTCATCGGATTGGAGGTGATACCCATCTCCGAGCTCGGAAGGCCGAGGATAGATGTGACCGTCCGCATCACCGGTCTGTTCAGGGATACCTTCCCCAACCTCATCGACCTGATAGACGACGCCGTCAAGATGGTGGCGGAACTGGACGAATCTGAGGAGGAGAACTATCTCGCCGCCAACCTCAGGAAGGATATGGTGGAGGCTCTGGCGGAGGGGCTCACCGTGGACGAGGCCCGCAGGAGGAACTCTGTCCGCATATTCGGTGCCCCTCCGGGAGGATACGGGCCGGGTGTCAACCATGCGATAGAGACCGGGGATTGGAAGACCGTACAGGATCTTGCGGACATATACATCGCATGGGGAAGCTATGCTTACGGACGCGGTGTGACCGGGGAGAACATGAAGGATGAGTTCGTGAAGAGGTTCTCCAAGGTCGGCGTTACGGTGAAGAACATGCCCGACAGGGAGTTCGACCTGTTGGACATCGATGATGTGTACGGATACCTGGGCGGAATGAACTCCTTCGTCAGGACGTATGGAAAGAAGGATGCCATGTCCTTCATCGGGGACGGATCGGATCCCGGCAAGGTGGGGCTGAGGGACACCAAGGACGAGTTCAATTACGTGTACAGGAGCAAGGTCCTCAATCCCAAGTTCATCGAAGGTCTGAAGAAGCACGGTTACAGAGGGGTGTCCGAGATAGCCAATCTGACCGAGTACACATTCGGATGGGACGCCACTGCGGATATAGTGGACGATTGGGTGTATGAGAAACTGGCCGAGAGGTATCTGTTCGACGAGGATACAAAAGAATGGATGAAGGACGAGAATCCCCATGCCATGATGGATATGATGAACCGTCTGATGGAAGCATACGACAGAGGGATGTGGGATGCGAGACCGGAGACCATAGAGAAACTGAAGGACATATTCCTGGAACTGGAGGAGAGGATCGAGGAGGTCAACGACAGGTGAACCTGTCCATTGGAGTCATATGTCTTGCATCCCCGGTCTAAGGTTTATCTATTAGTAGGATGATACATCCAACTGGAGCTACCATGCAGATAAGAATCGATAATGTGGAATTCTCCTATTCCAGCACCCCCGTACTGGACGATATCACCTTGGATATCGAAGGACCCGGATTCGTTTCCATACTCGGTCCCAATGGTGTAGGGAAGTCCACTCTGATCCACTGCATCAACAAGATCCTGAGACCGAACTCCGGTTCGGTACTGATCGACGGCAAGGATGTCAAGGACATATCGATCAAGGAACTTGCGAAGGAGATAGGTTATGTTCCATATTCCGCGAACGATTCGTTCCCGCT
>JAEDGA010000033.1 GCA_016297775.1 Candidatus Methanomethylophilaceae archaeon | reverse complement strand
GGATCTGTCATCGATATTGTCCGGTGAGCACGAGGTCAGACGCATGTCATCGGAACTGGACATCGCCCAATGTACAGGATGTCAGGCTTGTTCCGGCGGGAGATGCAGGTTCGATGACGATATGGGCACGGTGTTCCGTGAATTCGAGGAGGCGGACGCCGTCATATTCTCCACCCCCGTCAGGTTCAACGGGCCGTCGTCGCAGATAAAGGTCATCATGGACAGGTTCCAAGAGATCTGGAACAATCCCGGCAGGATGGAAGCCAGGCCCCGCCTCATGGGATTGATGATGACCAGCGGTTCTCCGAATCCGGACATAAGACCCAATCTCACTATATTCAGATCGTTCTGCATGTCGTTCGGAGGAGTATGGATAGGTCATTCCATCGTGAAGGACACCGATTCCGGATCGGCGGATCTGAAAGAGGGGGCGAAGGAGATGGCCGATCAGTTATCATCGGCTATGATGCGGTGATCCAGTGTCACATCACCCATATTCAATACAAGGAATTCGCGGAAACCCAGAGCGCTCATCCGTTCCTTCTCGGATTCGATCGATACACCCGATAATGCGATGCCATCCTTTGTTACGAACACTACGGGTATCACGCTGTCCGATATATCCGCGGATTCCAGGAAGGTATCGTCGTCCGCGGTATGCGTCGGTATGCAGATCCTGTCATAGGCACCGCACATCCCGTCAATCACATCGTCCACGTTCTCCACGTATGTGATGAGCCAGAGCTCCCTTCCTTTTATCCTGATTTCCTTCACCACATCCGCATTGAGGAACTTCCTGCGGAAGGCATCCGCATCCAATATCGCTATGGGGTCGCCCTTATCCGTGGCGGAATATGCGGATGTCAGTGCCTCTTTGACGGGTACATCATCAAGCAGACGGAATCCGTCCTTCGAATATTCCGTTCTGCCGGACCGTAGGTCTCCCCTTCTCCCGGAGACAGGTATGCACGGTATCAACGGCATCACATCTCTAATTGGAACTCTATGCTGGCAAGGAGGTCCTTGACGAACTCCTTCTCCAGGACATCCTTGGGGTCGGCACCGGGGATCACCGCACCGGAGACGTCCGTTATCCCGAATGATTTCATGATGTGCATATATCTGCTCACGATACATCCGTACGTCATGTTACCGTCGGGTGCCCCGCAGGTGACGATTATGCAAGCCTTCTTCAGCGACCCCATGTCCGGGACGGATCCCGGTCCTTTGTACAGAGGATACAGCCTGTCCATGAACATCTTCATCTGGGACGATTCCGCACCGAAGTATACGGGCATGGCAAGGAGCAGCATGTCCGATCCCCTTATTTTGGAGATCATGTCGTTCATGGGGTCCTTCTGTACGCAGACACCCCCCTTCTTGCAGCACATGCATGCCCGACATCCTTTGATCCCGAGATCGTCCACGAACACGGTCTCTGATACGTAATCGAATCTCTTCGCAAGCTCGGATACGGCATCGCAGACGATCCTGTCCGCACCGTTCCTCCTGGGGCTTCCGTTGATGATGAGCAGTCTCTTCATGGACGGAGGATGTCCTTAATCCATGATAAAGTGAAGGTATGTGGTATGACATACGCATATTCAGATATCCCCTTGCGGGAATCTCATTAGTTTTTTATCCCGTGAAAATCTAACATGGTTCATGGCTAAGAAGTACAGCTTCGGTGCCGTCAGATTGTTGGGCCTTCTGGCGGTCGTCTACGGTATTGCCGGTATCGTATCCTCGCTGTATACGTATTATGCCGCGTCGGAAACGGTCACCGAATTCCTGGAATTCCTGGTGGATGTATACTTCTCATCCTCCCTTACCGTGTTCGAGATGGCATACTACGTGATATTCACGATATTCGGTCTCATATACATGTTCAATACGAAACCATCGCTGAACATCGCCGGATTCAATCCCAAGGCATATGCCATGATCGGATTCACGTTCCTGTTCACGATACACAATGTATTGTATTTCCTTGTGTACTATCCGTTTGATTTCTCGCTTCCGACGGAGTTCTCCTGGGGAGTGGTGAAGGGATACGCGATGAACATCTACTGTTCATTCGGTGAGATCCTCATGATTATCGCGCTCATGAACTATCTCAGAGGGGGCAAGGTCGTACGTAAGCTGCTGTTCTTCACTTTCCTTCTGTCGTTCATAATGGCGGCGATCGACGGACTCGTCGGTGTGGAGACCCTGATCGATGCCGTGAAGGCAAGCAAGGGTATCGGAGAGACCAGCACACTGATCCACAACATCTCCTTCATCGTCATCACGTTCATGCTGATGATGTTCTCCTTCAGCCACGACAGGAGACTTAAGAAGAAGAAAAAGGCAGAGGAAGAGGATTGATCCTCCCCTCCACCCCGTAAACCATAAAACCTCTTCCGATATTTTGCGTCTTGATGTCATACGGAAGAGGTTCGGGCGTCGTCACAACCAGGAAAGTGCCGGACAAGGTATCCATATACGATACCACGCTGAGGGATGGGGAGCAATCCCCCGGTATCGCTCTCACCGTGGACGACAAGGTCACGATCGCACGTATGTTGGACGCACTCGGTGTCGATTGTATCGAGGGAGGTTTCGCGGCATCCAGCGACACCGATCGCAAGGTCCTCACAAGATTGGTGGAGGAGGGCCTGTCCGCGGATCTGTACTCCCTGAGCAGATGCCGTCACGGCGACATAGACGCTGTGATAGAGTGCGGTCTGAAACACATACACCTCTTCATCGCCACTTCCGACATCCATCTGAGATACAAGCTCAACAAGACGCGCGAGGAGGTCCTAGAGATAATCCGGGATTCGGTATCCTATGCGGTATCGAAAGGATTGGAGGTGATGTTCTCCTGCGAGGACGCCACGCGTACCGATTATGCCTTCATGAGGGACGCTTACATGGCGGCGGTGGATTCCGGGGCATCTGTGATCGATATCCCGGATACCGTGGGCGTATGCATGCCGGCCGGGATGTACGAGATGGTCTCCATGCTGATCAGGGACACGGGAGCACCGGTCGCCGTGCACTGCCATAACGATCTGGGTCTAGCGGTTGCCAACTCCCTCGCATCGGTGGAGGCCGGCGCCACCATGGTTCACACCTGCATCAACGGCCTTGGAGAGAGGGCAGGAAACGCGGCCACCGAGGAGGTCGCCCTCAATCTCAAGCTGAACTACGACATCGATACCATCGACCTCTCCGGAGTGGACAGGATATCAAAGATGGTGGCAAGATATACAGGATACCCGGTGGCATACAACAAGCCCCTGGTGGGAAGGAATGCCTTTTCACACGAGTCCGGTATCCATGTGCATGGAATCCTGAACAACACCGAGACCTATGAGCCGTATCCGCCGGAGATGATCGGAAGGAGCAGGGAGATCGCCGTTGGAAGGCATTCCGGTGCGCATTCCCTGAAGGACAAGCTCTCGGCACTCGGTATCTCATTCCCGGATACCATGCTCAACGATCTGTTGGCGGAGGTCAAATCCCTATCCGTCGGCGGTAAGGAGATTTGCGATATCGAGTTGGCCGCGATAGCCGAGAACCTGCTCTGGCGCGGAAAATCCGAGGAGCATGTTAAACTCAGTGAATTCATCGTGATAACTGGAAAGAACGTCACCCCTACGGCGACCGTCACCGTCACCGTGGACGGTGTGTCCCGTACCTGTGCACAGACCGGCAGCGGTCCGGTGGATGCCGCGGTCAATGCGATCCGCGGGGCGTTGGATTACAAGATCGCTTTCGAAGAACTGAGACTGGAATCCATCACGGGAGGAAGCGATTCGTTGTGCGAGGTCACTGTGCTCGTGAAGGATTCCACCGGGGACGGTCAGATATCGGCAGGCAAAGCGGTCGGTATCGATATAGTGGATACTACGGTGGATGCGTTCATGCAGGCGATAAACCGTGATTATTCGAGGAGGATATGAGCATGATGAGGATGACCATCGAATCCGAATATCCGGATGCCGGATCCGCCGAGATCATATACAGATCCATCGTTCCGGATGATGACGGTTACGTCACCACACGTATTGACGGGAATAAGGTCATTTTCGAGTTCAAAGCGGATAACGCAGGTCAGATGAGGTCCGCGATGGACGACGTTCTGGCCTGCGTAAAGATATCGGAGGAGGCCTCAGGCCTCGTCTCCGTTGCCGCTCCTGACCTTGACGGCGATTCCCTTCTTGAGTGACCTCACCTCGTTCTCTACGAGGAGTGCACGTCCGGTGGCGAGGAACCTGTCATCCTTGTCGACGACGATGACCTCCTCCATGGGCCTGATCTCCTTGTCCATCTCGAGAACGAACTGACAGAACGCGTTCCTTCCGTTGGATACGAATGGTACGGAATCGTCGTTCACCGCCACACGCATGAAAGGTGCCGGGACCTTCTCCAGGATCCTGAGCGCTCCGGCAGGTTTGAGGGTGTAAAGACCGTCGCCTGCCCTGAGGGACAGGATGTGCTCGCCGTCGGAAATGACGTTCCTGATCTTTCCGGTCTTCCTGCTCTTTACGATCTCGATCTCTCCGCGGAACATTGCGTCCGTGGCCTCGATACCGAACTGGTAGTTGGAGATCGCTCTCGCTCTGATGAGGTCCGCATCGTATCCCTGCTCTCCGTTGTCCGGAATCTCCTCGTATTCGATGACCTCCTCGAATCCCATCTTCTCCAGGAAGTTGAACGTCATCTCGTCGGTGGCGGAGACCGTCTCTGCATCCGTGTTCTCGGGGAACAGGGACTGTGCCAGAGGGTAGATCTCATCCAGTTCCGCGGGTACTGGTCCGAACGGGGACACCACCACGGGAACGTATCCGGCACGTCTCGCCTTGTCGAACTCGTCCGCATATGCGCGGCTGTAGGGCTTTCCGCCGTCGGGGAACACTGCCGCCTTGGAGGCACTGGGAACGTAGCGTGTCATCAACCTCTCGGCATACCTGTGGAACGGAGGTCTTGCCCTGGACTCGGATCCGGTGTAGAACAGCGCACCGTCGCGGGATATGGGTTCGGTCCTCTCCAGGAACTCGGTGTGGGTCTTGAGCCTCCTGAGTGCGTCTAGGAGTGCGGGGTGCCCCCTGCATCTGATCTCTACCAGCTCCCAAAGCCTTCCCTCACGGATGTATCTCCTGATGAGTGCCAGTTCCTGCGTGATCTGATACAGGTTGTGGCGCGCGAGGAGTCTGGTCCTGTCGTCCTTGGGCAGTTTCTTGAGCGTCTCCAAGGTGTGTCCTCTGCATGCGGGACAGTTGCAGTCCAGGGACTGCATATCTCCCAGTCTGTATGTACCGTCGATGAACATCATCCTGTCGTCCCTTGCGAACTTGGCATAGGATGCGGAATCGAACAGGTCGCATCCCAGGAGGGTAGCGAGAGCCAGTACCATCGGGTGTCCGGCACCGAAGAGATGGACGGGCCTGTTGGGGTTGAGTCCCTTCTTGGAAGCGATGATGACGTCCACCAGCTCGGAGTACCTGTACTGCTCCATGAGGGGTACCACACCTCCGATCGGGTGCACGTCGATGTCCATGACCGCCATCCTCCTGGCACAGTCCTCCCTGAGATCGGGGTAGACGGAACCCTGGACGACACCGTTGATCATCATCTCGCCCTTCATGTCGCAGGCCTGCTGCATCCTCTCCAGGGTGACCTCGATGGATGCCGCGGTCTCCTCCTTGGTCCAGTATGGTTCGGTGAATATGTCCAGAACGGTCCCGATGTCGGTACCGATGTCCTTCTGGAACTGTACCATCTCCTCGTTGGTGACCTCGACCTCGCCGTACATATGGCTCTGGAAGGTACCGGAGTCGGTCATGATCACGCCCTCGAAATCCAGCATCTTGTGGAGTCCTTCGTTCAACGCCCTCTCCTTGAGAGCAGGGTTGTTCTTGATGATGTAGGAGTTCGTGATGAGTGCCCTGAAGCCGAACTCGTCGTACAGCTCCCTGGGTGTGACCGTGAATATCTTGGGATTCACAACGGGAAGGAGTGCGGGGGTCTCGAGGACTCCGGATCTGGTCTCGAAACGGCCGATCCTGGCCAATCCATCCCTTTTGATTATCTCGAACATCGATATCACATGATCCTGTTTCTGTTGATGTCGCAGTACACCTTGGATATGGCGTTCTTCATCAGGATGTCGGGGATGTCCTCGATGTATCCTTCGTTCCACTCGAGTGTGGGTCTGCTCTGGATGACGATGGGTTTGGAACCTCCGCATCCGCATTCGTCCTCGTCCGGCATGGGCGCCTTGATCTCCAGTCCTTCGAGGATTGCAGGTACGGTCTTGCCGTTGATGTACACCATGTCCTCCTTCTCGGATTCGGTGCCGATGTACTTGGAGGATATGTCGGCCTCCTGCATCTCGTAGACCAGTCCTCTGAGGTACTTCTCCATCTCCTCCCAGGTCCTTCTTCTGATGCCGTCCGGGGTATCCCTGCCGGTGTGCCTGTATTCGATATCTATCATTGCCATGCTTTGGTCTATCACTGCTATGTTTATAAACGGTCGCCCGCGCGTATTACCTTGAGCGGACATCCGAGGCGATCGCGTACACGGGTATGTTTAAATCGAATGAGAAAATCGCATTGTCATGGCAATCCCGACATCCGATGACGCCAAGATGGTCATTGTAGTAAGGGCCGATCTCAAGCTTTCCAAAGGAAAGACCGCGGCACAGGCCGCACATGCGGCCGTGAACTGCGCTTTCGCGTCCAAGAAGAAGGATCCCAGGACGTTCGACAAGTGGTTCGCGGAGGGTCAGAAGAAGGTCGTCCTCAAGGTCCAGGATCTGAAACAGCTCTACGAGATCAAGGCCATGGCGGATGCGTCCGGATTGGTCAATTCCTTGATAACCGATGCCGGAAGGACCGAGATAGAGCCGGGCACGGTCACATGTCTGGGTATCGGTCCCAGCACGGACAGCATGCTCGACAAGATCACCGGCGACCTGTCTATGCTATGATCCTCTTCAGGGAGGCCGCGGCCTCCGCAGGATCCTTCTGGGATACGACCGCGGATATGACGCATATCGCATCCGCACCGGCATCCACGACGGAACCGGCATTGTCCTTGTTTATCCCGCCGATCGCATAGACCGGTATCTTAACGGCGGATTTGATTGCGGACAGCATTTCCAGGCCGTGTCCGGGGTCCGCATCGGATTTGGATTTGGTGTCGAACACCGGACTGAGTGCCACATAATCGGCACCGTCCGCTTCCGCCTTTAGTGCTTCCTCCACGCTTCCGACGGAACAGCCGAGTACGAATCCCTCCGGGGCGCGTGCCCTGGCATCCGCGATGGACATGTCGCTCTGCCCCAGGTGCGCTCCGGTGGCCTCGGTCTCGAGGGCGATGTCGAAGCGGTCGTTCACTATGAACCACGCTCCGTACCTGTCGCATACCCTCTTGACCTCTCTGGCATATCTTGCGAAGGTCGCATCGTCCGCGATCTTGTCCCTGAGCTGGACTATGTCGGTACCGCCCTTGCAGGACAGTTCCGCTATCTGGGTATGTGACAGTCCGTTGGACAGTCCCTCGTCGGTCACGACATAGAGCTTTGCCATCTCACTCTACCTTCCTCATCTCGTCGAACTTCTCGCAGGTGAGGTTGAAGAGGGAATCGAGCAGGTTCACTTTGAACGTGCCGGGGCCGTTGGCGGTCTCCGCCGCGATCTCTCCCGCGATGGAGAATGTGCTGATGGCTGCGGCCACGGAGTCGACGGAGACACCGTTGGCACCGACGTAACAACCGACCACGGAGGACACCATGCATCCGGTACCGGATACGCATCCCATGAGGTCGTGTCCGTTCTTGAGTGTGATCGTCCTCTCTCCGTCGGAGACGTAATCGGTCTTTCCGGTCATAGCGACGACGCAGTTGTACTTCTTGGCAAGTGCCTCGGTGGCGAGCTTCTCGTTGTTGGAGGAGACGGAATCCACACCTCTGACCTCTCCGCCTATCCCGGAGAGGACCCCGATCTCTCCCGCGTTACCCTTGATGACATCGACCTTGACCTCTCTGAGAACACGGTCGGCCACTTCGTTCCTGTAAGCGCTGGCACCTGCTCCCACGGGGTCGAAGACGACGGGGATGCCGTTCTCGTTCGCGACCTTTCCGGAGATGATGATGGATTCCACGGTCCTCTCGTTGAGCGTACCCATGTTGAGGACGACGGCGGAGGAGATCCTGCTGATGTCGACGATATCCTTGGCCTCGTCGGACATGACGGGGGATCCGCCTGCGCAGATGGTGACATTGGCACAATCGTTCACGGTTACATAGTTGGTTATGTGGTGGACGAGAGGAGTCTTCTCCCTCACGATCTTCATGAAATCCGATCCTTTCATACCAGCGGGATGGGCGTACTATCTTTAAGTGTATCGGAGATAACCATAATTCATGTACATTTCTTCGAATTTCGTAGATAATAACCGTTACAGATTTGAAACATGATTCCAAAACAACGAAAAGCGTATGTTCTTCAAATCACCACGTCCCCTCCGTCCCGTGCCACCTAATATATAGGAATGCGTTATAACTGACCACGTTAGAAATGGCTGCTAAGAAAGGTCAGAAAAAGAAAGGGCAGGCTCGCAGCACCAAAACTGTCAAGCCTGTCGACGATGTTGAGAAGGATACCGATGTCGTACTGACTAAGGCATCCGAGGACGTCAGCTCCAAGCGCGAGAAGGCGAAGAACCAGGATAAGAACGCTTCCGGTTTCATCGCATTCTGTCGCAAGGCCGATCCCATCGCAATGTCATGCTTCGTAGTGATCATGCTTGCGTGCGTCGTCATCCTGGGTTCCTATGTGAACGCAATGTACATCAACCCCGAGTGGAACAGTCCCGTGGCTGTGGAAGGGGATACCGTCAAGGTAGAGTACGTCGGATCGTACAACGGTTACTACGATGCCGACGGAGCAGTCATTTTCGATACTAATGTCAAATCCGTGAACGACGGTTCCGAATACCTCAAGAGTCCGTCCTACACCAACAAGACGAGCTTCAAGTACCTCAGTTTCAAGGTAGGTGGCGATGACGTCCTTCCGGGATTCAGCGAAGCCGTCGTAGGTAAGCTCATCAATTGGACCGCAAAGGTCGCAATCCCCGCATCTGAAGGATACGGTGTCGCTGATAAGCATGATTTCGCCCTCTCGCAGACTTTCAAACTCTCTGGTACCATGAGTCTCGAGGAGTTCAACAAGTATGCTTCCACAAGCATCAAGATGTCCGATCTCACCTCCCCTTACGATGTCACGATGCCCAATGGACTTGCTGCCACTGTGAACAAATCCGGTACCAGCGACGTGACCTACCAGTACGTTGCGTCCGAGATCGAAGATCTCATTACCGCAGCCACCGAGACGGTCACCAAGATTGACGACAATGTCAGCATAAGGGTCACTGCAATCGGTACCGATAATTTCACCGTCGAGTACATCTTCTCATCCGAGGACAAGATGTACAAGGCATCGATGGTCGTCGACGACGTGGAGAAGATGATCTTTGTAGACAACTTCACCGCAGGTCAGTATCAGTACAAGGTCGCGGACGGTTCCGACCACCAGGAGCAGAAGGGTGAAACACTTTACTTCTGGATCAAGATTGTCGACATCAACGGTTACGCCGGTGTCTGATTCTCAAAGGGGCCTCGTGCCCCTCCCTTGAAACCGTTTTCCATTTCTACAATTTTGTCACGATTCATTCATCGTTCGTATGTGTATGACGGCATCCTACCGTCATTATGATATTATGTCAGAAACTTCTCCTCAGGTTAGGGTGCCTTGAGGCACCCTTCCCGAAGTAATGGATCAGAGGAACTGTTCCAGTTTGTCCAGCATAGAATCCGGGTCCTCGGCGAACAGTCTGACGAGCTTCTCGTTGGTGCTCTTGTCCTTGTCCACCAGTACGTCCGGTACGTAGCCGAGTTTGGTGAGAGTGGCGTTCACCAGCTCTCCGGTGAGCAGTTTCTTGTTCTTCTTCCTGTCCATGTACTCCACGGACAGTCCCACCTCCTCCAGAAGGTCCACCAGGTCCTCGGAGTACTGCAGGTTCATGTTGCATCTGATCTTCGGATTGTGCTTCATGGCGGCCAGGATCACATAGGACAGCTGGTCGGCGGTACCGAACTTGGATTTGCCGTTCTTCCTTAGGAGGCCGTTGTGGAAGGTGAGTCTGCCTTCGATGGCCGCTATGTCCTCGGGTCCGGCGGCATTCCTCTTCGCGTATCCTATGTTCATGCCTCCTCCAGGGACGAGTTCCTCGGGAATCATATCGATCAGGTGTTCGGATGCGGCATCCAGTTCGTCCAGGATGGCGTACTTCTCCTTGTCACCGCTGGATCTCACCACGGGATTGACGAGCTTGGAACCGCTGCCGATCACGTACTGTTCGGCTATCGCCTGCTGTATCATCTCCCTGGCGGAGTAGATGGAGTTCACGATATCGACACTCTTGGCCATGTTGGCCGTGATGAATGATGACAGCGTGCATCCTCCCCCATGTCCCGCGGTCTCCAGTCTGGGGTATTCCAGTTTGGTGACACCCGATGACAGGTACAGGTAATCGACCACGGTGGAACCGTTCATGTGTCCCCCTTTCAGAAGAACCGATGACGATTCCTTACCGATTATCTCGCATGCGTATATCGCATCCTTCTCGTTGTTTATCCTGATGCCCGACAGGGCCTCTGCCTCGTGTCTGTTGGGTGTTATGAGCTCGCAGATCGGAATGAGTTTCTTCTTGATCGCTTTGACCAGATCGCTCTTGGCGAGGTTGTCCCCCACCCCTGCCACAAGGACGGGGTCGATGATCAGGGGCATGTCATGATCCTCGAGGAGATCCGCCACCAGTTCGGCGATCTCCGCGCTGTACAGCATACCTGTCTTTACTGCCTTAATGTCGACGTCCTTGAGCACGGTCTCGATCTGGTCCTGAATCATGTCCAGAGGGAGGGGGTAGATGCTCTCGACCGCCGTTGTATTCTGGGCCGTGACCGCGGTGATGGCGGCACAGCAGTGAACATCCAATGAACTCATGGCCTTAATATCGGCCTCGATACCTGCGCCGCCGACGGAATCAGAACCCGCTATGGTTAGTGCGCATCTCATGTTCCTATGTATCTATAGGTTCTATATAAACAGTATAATAAGAGACAGGGAACCGCTCTGTTGCGTATCCATTCGGCCAACATATAAATCGGAGTGTTCCATCAAGACATCCATGAGCAAGGCCCACAGCTATCATTTCATCTTCCAGGACGGCACAGAGTACGTGGATCTGGTCCCTTCCTTCCCAGATGTACTCAATATCATCCTGAAGGAGAACGATCACTTCCAGGGCAACGAGTCGTCTGATGAGGAGAACCGTGATATGTTCGTTCAGCTCAACCGTCAGGATCTCGAGGAGAACAGGAAGCCCGAGGGATACAACCGTAAGGGAAAGTACAGACTCATCTTCCCCATGGACCGCATGGAGATGTATATCAAGAGCACCAGCAACGGTATCAAGACCTCGGACGTCAGGCGCGTGGGCGAGAAGATACAGGAGATCCTCTCCGCATCCGGTCTGAAGTTCACCACGGCCGAGGACGATTTCATCGAACTGTGCTGATTACGGACAGTTTCCAATTCCTTTACCTTTATCATATCTTTTCTACAATATCGAAGGGATCTTACGCACCCGTTCCTTTGTAATATCAAATTAGACATTTGTCTAATTTATGTTTGAAATGAACAACATTGTGTATCATTGTAATAATGTGTAAGTTGGTAGTATATTCCATATATCTCACATCATTTTGGATCCGTTAAATGCTATCATGCATCGGATATACATCGAATATACGATGAATATACCATATTTCCCGAGAAATTCCACCGATTACGTATACAGTTCTATAGAATATTTAGATAAACATATGTTGTTTTGAATCTAAATTAATTAGACAAATATCTAGTTAAAACCAAATACATTAATACAATTGTCTGATACTAACAATGGTGATCTAAATAGCATATGAGCTAGTCGATCTGGTGTCTGCAGTCGATGCCATGTGGCTTATCGTAGCGGCCGCACTGGTGTTCTTCATGCAGGCAGGTTTTGCGATGGTGGAATCGGGATTCACGAGGGCGAAGAATGCCGGTAACATCGTCATGAAGAACACATTGGATTTCGTGTTTGCATGTATCGTGTATGTTGCTGTGGGATACAGTCTCGCATACGGATGTGATGTGATGGGGATCGTGGGAGCACCCACGTTGTTCCTCTCCGGTTTCGAGGGAGAGTTCTCATCGGTCATCTTCCAGTTGGCATTCGCCGGTGCCACCGCGACCATAGTATCCGGAGCCATGGCGGAACGTACCAAGTTCCTGTCCTACATGGTGTACTGTATCGTCATCTGTTCCGTTGTATACCCTATCGCGACCCACTGGGTGTGGTCGGCTGACGGTTGGCTGTGCGCGATGGGATACATCGATTTCGCAGGATCCAGCGTCGTGCACATGTTGGGAGGAGTGGCGGCACTTACCGGTGCGTTCTTCCTCGGACCCCGTATCGGAAAGTATGACAAGGACGGAAACCCCCGTGCCATCCCCGGACACAACCTGACCCTTGCCGCATTGGGTGTGTTCATCCTCTGGTTCGGATGGTTCGGATTCAACGGCGGTTCTACTCTCGCCATCAGCGGTTATGACGGGGCCGCAACCGGCAACATGGTGTCCGAGGTCCTGTTGGTGACATGTATCTCCGGTTCCGCGGGAGCACTCGGAGCCATGATCTACAGCTGCCTCAAGTACAGACGTCCCGATGTGTCCTACACATTGAACGGTGTGCTGGCAGGTCTCGTCGGATGTTGTGCGGGTGCTGCAGTGGTGGATTTCTACGGCGCCATCATCATCGGTCTGATCTGTGGTGTGATGGTCGTTGTAGGTTCGGATTTCGTCGAGAAGAGACTCAAGATCGACGATCCAGTCGGTGCATTCGCCGTCCACGGTATCTCCGGAATCATAGGTACGCTGATGGTGGCATTCCTCATGGCGCCCGGAAAGGCATCCGTCGCAGGTATCCTCTACGGGGGAGGGGTGGATGCGGTCAACCAGCTCGGGATACAGGCGTTGGGTGTGATCTCGATCTTCGCATGGGGAGTGGTGCTCATGAGCGCCACCTTCTATGCGATCAAGCACACCATCGGTCTCCGTGCGACCGCAGAGGAGGAGATCTCCGGTCTCGACCTCACCGAGCACGGACTCACCAACGCTTATGCGGGAATGATGCCCGACCTTCACAAGGTGTCCGTCATGGATGCCATTAGGCAACCCATGGCCGATTGCGAATCGCCCGGAATACCGGTGTTCGATTA
>JAEDGA010000032.1 GCA_016297775.1 Candidatus Methanomethylophilaceae archaeon | reverse complement strand
CGAATCACAACAGATATCCGGATGTTCCAATCTGGATCTGGATAGACTTGCATTCCTGATCTGCAGAGGGGGATGGCCCGAATCGGTCGAAATGGATGATGATGTTGCATTGGATCAGGCATTTGACTATATCGATGCAGTCATCAAAAACGATATATCACGTGTGGACAACATCAAGAGGAATCCGCAGAAGGTCAGAATGTTACTGCGCTCCTATGCAAGGAACCAAGGAAGTCAGATTTCCCAGGCCTCCATCTCTGCGGACATATCCTCCAACGATGATGGAAGAGTTTCGGATGAGGTCGTTTCAGAATATCTGCAAGCATTAAGGAAACTGTATGTGATCGAAGATATGAAGGCGTGGAATCCCAATCTACGTTCAAAGACTGCGATAAGGACATCCGATACCAGATATTTCGTGGATCCATCACTGGCAGCCGCATCACTCAGAATTGGTCCACAGGATCTCATCAATGATTTGAACACGATGGGATTATTCTTTAAAGCGCTTGTTGTAAGAGATCTCAGAATATACGCAGAATCACTAGATGGGGATGTGTACCACTACAGGGACAATCTAAACAATGAATGCGATATCGTCATCCATCTGAGAGATGGTAGGTATGCACTTCTCGAAGTGAAACTCGGTGGCAAAAAACTGATTGATGAGGGTGTGAGCACATTGAATAAAGTCCTCAGAAGGATAGATACCGACAAGATGGGTGAACCCGCATTCATGGCGATCGTTACTGGTACGGATCGTTATGCATACAGACGTGATGACGGGATCTTCATAATCCCTCTGGGAGCTTTGAAGAACTGAGCCGATCGATATCACCTAGTAGAAAAGATCATATCTCGCATCCTTCGCCATCGATCGGCAGATATCCGAACATTCCATTCCGGGAGACTCGTATTAATTATATATCGCGTGTCGACCATCACCGTTCCATCCGATCAACATCGGCATATCACGGGATGCACATGTCTGTACAAATCAAAGCAGTGGGTTTCGATCTTGACGGTACCCTATTCGAGACGCACGTGGATTACGATTCCCTCAACGACTGCGACAGGACCATTCTTGAAAAACATGATATCCCGTTCTCCGACGTATTCGGTGATAATCCGGAAAGGAAGAGATTGAGGGATCCGATAAGAAAATGGCTCGAAGACCACGGAAGATCGGATGAATTCGATACCATTTACAAAGAGATCGACGAACTGTCATTATATTATGAGGAACAGTTCGTATCCGAAGCCAAGGAATATCCGCGCTCCATCGAATGTATAAGATATCTCAGATCCAGAGGATTGAAAGTGGGTCTGCTGACACGCGGAGGATATCACTATGCGGAGACCGTTCTGAAGAGGTTCGGTGTATTCGACGAGATGGATGCGATAATCGGACGTGATCATACATACTATGACAATGCCAAACCGTCTCCGATCGCGATGCGGGAGTTCGCGGATGCATTGGGTGTCAAAACGGAGGAGATCCTGTATCTCGGAGATAATATGACCGATTATCTTTCGGCACGTGATGCAGGTTCGACTTTCATCGGCGTACTGTCGGGAGCGGGTTCCAAAGAGATGTGGAGCACCGTGTCACCGAGGATCGATACGGTGGAACATGCCGGTGATGTCATGGACATCATAGAAAGGTACCTCTGATACCCTAATGTAAAAGTAACAGGACGGCACCAGTTTTGGAAGAACGGATATGAGTCTGCTACCATCCTGTATTGGATGTATAATCCAATTAGGATTTAATAGATTTGGTAGAACCGCGCCTTCTACGCCTTGAAGTGGACTCCGGAATCTCCTCTCCCAGGGAGGTCAGACGCTGTATTGCCTCATCGTACCCTTTCGCAGCGGATGCCTTGAATAACTCTATGGCGCGGCATCTGTCGGTCCCCATTATCAGATCCCCGAGGATGTACATGGCCTTCCTGTCCCTATCGGACGCTGATTCCAGAAGTTCCATGGCACGTTTCACATCCTTTTCTATATCCTTTCCGGAGAGATACATCTGCGCCAACAATCTCTTGGCACGCGGGGAACCGGATCTCTCGAACCATTCCACGGCCGATTGGGGATCCTTCTCGACACCGATACCATCCCTGAGCATACGCGCATAGTTGGTCATCCCTCTAGAACATCCGTTCTCCGCGGACATCCTATACCACTCCGCTGCGGAACGGAAATCCCTGGGAACACCATGTCCGTACTCGTACAATACGCCCAGATTGCACTGAGCCTTCGCATTGCCGTCATTGCCGGATATCCTGTACCATTCGGCGGCCTTCTCCTTGTTAACATCGATACCGACACCCACGGCGTAACAATATCCAAGATTCCTGGAACCCATGTTGTTACCCGACAGATGTGCTTGCATGAAAAGATCCAACGCTTCCTTCCTGTCGTTATCATCGCTGCTGTCGATGAGTATCGTACCCAGGAACACCATAGAATCCGTACATCCCAGGGATATGGCATCTCTGAGAAGGGATATCGCCGTGGATGGTTCCGTTTTGAAGACCGCATACGCTTCATCGAACAGTTCCCTTGCTTTCGGATCCTCATGTCCGGATTCCGATGGACGGTCCATCATATCCTCTCGGACCTCCCGTTGTATGTGATGAATGCCATGCCCCATGTATCATTGATTTCCTATTTATTGGATTATATATCCAACTTTAACCAAGGATGGTCGGATATCAGGACGTGATGGAATACCATGAACGATCGCAGAAAGAATAAGGAGGAACGGGGCTGATGTATGCCCCGTTCGCTTTATCAGGGGAACATGCTCCTGTTGGCCTCGATGATCTCGATGACCTGATCCTTGGTCAGGACCTTTCCGGAAGATACGACGGTCTCTCCGAACACCAATGCAGGTGGACGCATGACACCGTATGCAGCGATGTCCTCCATCGATGTGACATGTGCCACCTTGGACTCCAATCCCAGGGCTTCCAAAGCTTCGACGGTGTTCTTCTCCAGTTCATTGCAGTTCTTGCATCCTCCGCCCAACACCTTCACGAAGGCATCGGTCGTCTTACAATCCTTATCTGCGCATCCGCATTTACATTTCTTTCTTCCGAACATATCTAATCATCTCAGAATATCAGATTGAATATATATCCTGTCAAAATCACACCGACCAGGCAGATCGCCACGAACAGCGACAACAATCTGCCTTTGACAGCTGTCTTGAGCATCACCAACGAAGGTATGGAGAGCAGTGTGACGGACATCATGAATGCCAGGATGGTGCCTATACCCACACCCTTGGAGAACAACGCCTCCGCGATCGGTATGGTACCGAAGATATCGGCATAGATGGGTGCACCCACGATGGTGGCTATGATGACGGAGAACGGATTGTCGTCACCCAGCACCATCTGTATCATGTCATCGGGGATCCAATTGTGGATCAACGCTCCGATCAACACACCTATCACCGCGTAGGGGAACACCCTCTTCAAAGTGACCCTGACCTGGTAGAACGCATCGGACGAGCGTTCGCGTACGGTCATATCGGACCATCCCCTCCCGGAACAGGAACAGCAACATCCGCATGACGATTGCTTCGTATCGTTCGCCGAAATCGGACGTGCGAACTCGGCGATCTGATCCTCCATACCCATGCGCTCGATGATCATACCACCTATTATGGCGACCACGACACCCACGACCACATACAGGACCGCGACCTCCGCACCGAACAATCCCATCAATATGGTCAACGCCGCAAGATCCACCAGAGGTGACGATATCAGGAAGGAGAACGTGACCCCGAGAGGAAGTCCCGCTTTCGTGAACCCTATGAATATGGGTATGGAGGAACAACTGCAGAACGGTGTGACCGTACCTAACAATGCACCTGCCGCGTTGGCCTTCACGCCTTTCATCTTGGACAGTATCGCCCTCGTCCTCTCCGGAGGATAATAGGACTGTATGTACGAGATCACGAATATCAGGATGACAAGAAGCACAACGATCTTGGTAAGATCGTAGATGAAGAATACGATGCTGCCTCCGATCCTCGTTCCCACATCTAATCCCAATGCGGTGAGCAAAGTACATACCATGTCGTTGAGCCACCGCATACCGAGTATCTGGTGCTGTATGAAATCCAATACATCCGTCATGTAACGCAACCCCGAACGTATCCGTATATCGATATAACCGGGCAGATTATATAAATATATTCAAATTCATTTATGTATCTAACCTCACGATACTTTTATTATCCATCGGAACGAATAATACGATATGGATCCTGAGAGGATGTGCGCAATATTCAAAGCGATTTCCGATGAGAACCGTCTGAGGATAGTGTGCATGCTGTCGGATAGGGAACTATGCGCCTGCAAACTGATAGAGGAGCTTGGAGTGTCCCAACCCAACCTGTCCCATCATATGGGCATCCTGCAGAGGAGCGGATTGGTTAATGGGAGGAAGGAGGGTCAATGGGTGCATTATTCCCTTAACCACGACACATTGATGGAGATGGACGGTTTCATTGAGAGTCTGATCGACCGTAACAAAGGATGTGAATGTTGCCGTACGGAGTGATACCGTACAGCATTTTTGTAAAGTTTTTCAGCGCCTGATCCTCATGACGGCTATGGCGAAGAATATCACCGTGGCCACGAAGACATATCCGATCATCGCGATGTCGCTGAACATGAAATCACCCAGCGACAGATCGAATCCCATCTCCGCCCTGAAGGATGATATCACATCCGCAGGTGCCCCGATGAACACCTCGTTCAGTGCGTCCGCGGCCAAGGTGTCCCTGAACAGTACCGCCATCTGACTCGCGGGTACCAGGGAACCGACGACCTTCATGGCATCTGGCATCACGCCCATCGGCATATAGATACCTGCAAGGAATCCTATCAGCACGCTCACGACTGTGTACAGACCGGAGAATGCACCCGTACTTTTGATGAACGAAGTGATTGCGTACATGATTATTGATGCGGACAGCGAGGATGGGATCACCAACAGAGCAGATATCAGTATACCGGTGAAGGATATCGCACATCCGGTCACAAGGAGATATACGACACAGATGACCAATGTGATGTAACTCATCAGCGTACCGACGGCGAAAGTGCTCAGCACGTATCCGAATGCCACCTTGTATGCCGGCATCGGGGTGACGCAGATGTCCTTGTCACGGCCGTTGGAACGATCCTCGACCATTATCTGCAGAGCACCGGCACATGTGGTGACGGGGACTATGGCAAGGATACCTGATAGCACCCATGCATCGACGAGACTGCTCATACCGGGATAGTCCGGCCATGACGACACCAGGGTGTTCTTCAGGAACAGGAGGTACAGCATCACCACGATCAACACTCCCATCAAGGAGAAGAACACACTCTGTCTGTCACGGAAGTAGCAGAGCATACCGCGTTTGGCCAATGCCAATGACGGATCCATCACTCACCGCCTCCTGTTATGGAAACGAATGCATCGTCCATGCTGCCGGTACGGACCTCGAACGATACGATGTTATCCTTCACCTTCTCTATGATCGGGATGGAATCCACCGTAGCATCGAGGGTTATGGTGAACACCCCTCTCTCTGACGTGTATTCCACACCCATGGAATCAAGGGACGATATCATGGAATCGTTGTCCTTGGGAACGATGGTCATCCTGTCGCAGCTGTATCTCTCCTTGAGCTGTTCCGGCGTTCCGTGGGCCACGATGGTACCATGGTCGATTATCACGACATCATCGGCTTCCGTGGCCTCCTCCATGTAGTGTGTGGTGAGCAACACGGTCATACCGTTCTCACGGTTCAGTCTGAAGACGGAATCCCAGATCACCTTGCGTGTGTGGGGGTCCAATCCGGATGTGGGTTCATCCAATATCAGCACCTTGGGATCGTGCACCAAAGCACGTGCGATGTCCGCCCTCCTCCTCTGACCTCCGGAGAGCGTACCGTATCTGCGGTCGGCGAACTCCGTGCAATCGGCACGTACCATCGCCTTATCCACGGCATCCTTACCCAGCCCGTACATGGATGCACGGATCTCCAGATTCTCCCTGACGGTCAGTAATGAATCCAGTTTGGGATCCTGGAACACAACACCGATCATCCTGCGCACGGATATGTCGGATACGTTCCTGTCGAATATGGTGACGGAACCGGAATCCGCCTCCAACAAGGAGCAGATTATCGATATCGTAGTGGATTTTCCGGCACCGTTCGGTCCCAGAAATGCGAAGAATGAACCTTCCGGGACATCGAACGATATCCCATCGACGGCCTTCAATTCGCCGTATGTTTTCACAAGATCACGTACCGCGATGGCACTCATACCGAATGATAAAGTCGTCCCGTATATACACATTCTGTATTGTCGTGATATCGATGACCCAGATGTGATGATTCATTATACGTGGTTCGGAAAACGATATAAGCACGTTAGTAGAGTCCAGGTGCATGGAAACAAGGGAGTTCCTGAACCGCAACGGACCGGGACTGGCTGCCAGCCTCGCTATCGCAGCGATCGCTTGGCTATTGGTAGAATTCGTTCCCGATCTCAAGATCGTGGGAGCACCTGTGATCGCCATACTGGCAGGTATGGTCATATTTATGATAGTGAAGAGATACGACAGGGAACTGCCGAAAACCTCGTTCACATCGAAGTACGTCCTTCAGGCATCGGTCGTACTCCTGGGATTCGGATTGAACATCTCCACCATCCTCAAGGTGGGTGCAGACTCACTTCCGATCATCCTCTCCACCATCACCGTATCGCTCGTTGCGGCATACGTGATGTATAAGATACTACATGCCGAACCCAAGACCGCGACACTCGTGGGTGTGGGTTCATCCATCTGCGGAGGTTCCGCCATCGCGGCCACCGCGCCTGTCATAAAAGCTGAGGATCATGTCATCGCACAGTCCATCGCCGTGATATTCCTGTTCAATGTACTTGCGGCGTTGATATTTCCCACACTCGGAGGTATCCTCGGTATGTCGGACTCCGGATTCGCATTGTTCGCCGGTACCGCCATAAACGATACATCGTCAGTCACAGCAGCGGCATCCACTTGGGATACGCTCCACGGCACAGGACATGCTGTGTTGGACTCCGCCGCCATCGTGAAGCTCACCAGGACACTGTTCATCATACCGATAGTCATAGTGCTGTCGTACATCATGTCAAAGAAGGAATCCTCCGAGAAAGGCGGTATAAAGAGGGCCTTCCCCAAGTTCATCCTATTCTTCATAGCCGCATCGCTGATCACCACGGTCACCACCTCTGTACTCACCGGTGACGCCCTCGGTCTCGCTGAGGATACGTTCTCCGTGCTCAAGAAGGTCAGTTCGTTCCTGATCGTAACCGCGATGGCGGCCATAGGGCTGAACACCGATCTGGTCAACCTCCTCAGGACAGGAGGTAAGACACTGATCATCGGTTCCGTATGTTGGATATGCATAATCATCTCCAGCCTTACCATGCAGAGTCTGCTCGGCCTGTGGTGAACATTACCGATCCGCTAAAGAATCTGTATATAAATGACGGCAACATACCGAACGGTATGTTGTTCGCAATAACCTACAAGGATGGAGAAGTGTTCCAGCACTTCGGACAGACCAAGGAGTTCAAGGTATTCGATTCCGAGACCGGGGGATCCGAGATATTGTCGTCCGGGCAGTACTCCCACGGTTCTCTCGCCACCCTCCTGGAGGAGAACGGCATCGAGGCACTCATCTGCGGAGGTATCGGTGACGGTGCTAGGAACATGCTCAAATCCAGAGGCATCGCCGTATATCCGGGACAGACCGGAAAGGCGGACGATGTTGCGGAGGCGTTCATACAGGGCAGGATCTGCGACTGCGGAAAATCCACCTGCCACCACGATCACGAGTGCCACTGTCACTGATCGTAAATCAAAAGGACGGATATCTTCCTGCAGGAGGATGTCCGTCCCCGTTCTTCCACATTCTGCATACCCCTACAACATTTCATCGAAGCAACCCTTACAGGATCCCAGCACCTATGCAAAGATGCTGTGAACGATTCTTTTGGCCTACAAAAAACTGATAAAAGGAGAACGGACACCCGACGGAACATGTCCGCCGGGCACCCGTGACCTATAGGGGTTTGATGTTACACTCACAACGTTATGGTGTACACAATGTCATAATCCTGATGCAGGCATACCTTTGCAGTAAGGTTCTTGGCATCATAGATCAGACTGTACTGCGTCATCGACGTCGCCTCTGTTCCGGGGTCCTGAGCCGCCACACTGAGGATGCGCATTGCCTGTTCCGGGGTCATCCTCGTGGTCATCTTGGTAGCGTAATCCGGATCGGTGAAGTCGATGTAACGCTCCAACGCACTCACGATACCTGTGAAACGGTGGAATCCATGTCCGTAACCATAGTGGTAGGTCATCACACTGTTATCCAGTTTCACAAAGTTCTCGATGAGCTGACCGCCCTTGTAGTAATCGTCGGCATCATCGAATCCGGAGTAGAAGTTGGAAACGGCGTTGGTCTCGGTCACCTTCAGGATGTTGTTGCGCCATTCAAGGACGACGGAGGCGCCGGTGGAATCGGTCACGAATATGTGGAAATCCATACCCATGGCACCCTGTATGTTGTATCTCTTGGCCATCTCGACGGCCTCGTCGATGGTGGCACAGCTATCGAGGATGTAACGCATCAGGACCGAATGACCGATGTTGATCTTTCCGGCCTCGGTCTGATGTACGGCAGATTCGCCCTCCTTGATGTCCAGCTTGAGGATGGAAACGGAGACGCCTTTCTCGTTCAATCCATCCATACAGATGTAGGGCAGCAACACCAGGTTGGATATATCGGTCTTGCCGTCATCCAACACACCTGCGCAGAAAGTTCCGGTCACGGGATCCAGCCAATAAGCGTCCGCTATACCTATCGATCTGTACTTACCTTCGGGAGAACAATGGATGGCGACGTTGAGACCGGTGTATTCGCCTGCAGGGGTGGTGTGCCTGTAATCATAGTTCCTTGCGGTAAGCACACCGTCCCCGTTATCGTTCCAGGTGACGAAGGCGGAACATCCGGCATCGTATACGCCATACTGTTTCAGCAGTTCGAGGATGGCCTCATTGTTGTAGTAGTCGTAATCACAATCCATCTCGTAGAGTACGCCTTCCTTATCGACACGTTTCAGTGTTTCCAAAGAGGATTTCATATTATCATCCAACCAATCAGCGGAATGAGGGTTCCCGCCCTCATCCGGATGCATAACGGCCAGGAAACCTACGAGAAGAATCACAACCACGACGGCAGTCGATGCGAGCACGACATTCTTCACGATATCACTCCCTTGTATTATAAATGATAAACGAATGTGCGGATATTAAACTATGGCAACGAAGAGTGCTATGGAACATGTAACAAAGGATACGTGATCGGAATATCTCCCGGATATACCTACAGGCCATACATAACAGGAAGTCATCTACGGGTGGAACCGCAATATCCGCGAAATCATACGATTCACTCGATATGGGATGATATATCACATACCGGTGAAACGTGGTACATCTGGATCGTACCGTTCGATATACGAAAACGTATTACATACAGAAAGGATGAATCGTAACGAACCGATAGCGATGGGGGACTCACTCCTCTTTCCTGTCATACATTATCAAGGCGTAGAGCATGACCGCACCCTCGACGTCCTCCGACTCTATACCGTTGTCACGAAGGTAATCGTCGATCATTATCCCGTACGTGCTGATGGAACCTATCCTGAGATTCGGGAATCTGCATTCTGAACCCGATACACCGGAACACTCTGCACAGTAACGGCAGGGGCCCCCGGTAAGAGCCAGATTGCGTATGCCGTTCCCGCAGAGCGATACGTGTATGTTACGACATATGGTCTCCAGATCGTTACTGCATTCCTCGACCTTCTCCATGTTCGAGAGATCTAGATAATACCTCTTGCGGATCAACATGGCCTTCTCATACACCCTGAGATGTTCCAGACAATGTTCCACGGTACCGCACTTGGGAGGGCATGTACATGATATGCCGTAATTACCGCAGGTGTTCTCACTGCAGTATCCGCGACAGAGCATGATCTCATCCATCGTGGGTTCCGGTACGGGAAGGTCCAGAATCACCTCTCCATCATATACGCTCGCCACGGAATCGATCACGGACTCTTCATGCAACATGATATGTAATCGTTGTTTAGTGTATATAAAACCATGATATGAAATCTCATGATCTGGCACTGATAAGATACGTCTTTTCACGTCTCCGTATGGCGAAATACGCTATGCCTATCATACCCAGACCTCCGATTATCTCCGCCACCAGAAGACTAAGACTGACCACCGTCATGGTATAATGATACGCGAACAGGAAGAATATGCAGATCAACAGGTTCCTCAGGAACGACAACAACATGGCGAACTGTGCCATACGCAAAGACTGCAATATCGCCGATCCGACCTCGATCATTCCGAAGAACGGGATGATGAACGCATATATCCTGAGTGTCTCCACGAACTGCGGACGGAGCTCCATCATGGACGGCGACAGGGTGAACGGTATCACCAACAGGTCCGCCAGGATGAATATCGCCAGCGATATGGGGATCAACACCTTCAGCGACAGGGATACTGCATAACGGAATCCGATCTTCGCCTTGCCCATGTCGTTGCGTCCCAGGGCCGCAGAACATATGGGCACCATGGCCGCACTGATGGCCAAAGCAGGCACGATACCTATCGCCACATAACGCCACGGGATATTGAATATGGTCACACCCACGGTACCTGCGCACATGATGACGAATATCCTCTGTATGAAGGACATGACATTGACTATCATGGATTCGGATATCCTGGGAATACCCACATACAGCATGTCGCCTATGTACGGGAGCCTGGGGCGGTATCCCGATAAGGATATCGTCAGGTTCAACTGCCTCCTGGCATACCATGATATGGCCAGCAACGCGGAACCGAGACTTCCCAGGACCGTTGCCAGGCCCGCACCCATGAGGCCCATGTCAAACACATAGATCAATATCGGATCCAGGATCATGTTGATCACGGACACGGACATCAGCAATATCATGACCCTCTTGGCGGCACCCTCCGCACGTATCAGGCCGGCGAACACGCCATCCATGATTATGAAGACGGAACAGAGGATCATGGGCATCATATAATCCACGCAGCCCTGTCCAACATCATCCGCGCCTATCAGATGTATCCCTGGCCTCAATATCATCAGCAATATGACAGTGACGACCGCGCTTGCGAATATCGAGAATATCGCCATCTGTCTGCATAGTTCGTTGGCACGTTCCCTGTCCCCCGCACCTATGCTGCGTGCGATGGACACGGAGGCGCCCACTCCGAGTCCCGTGCCTATGTCGGAAATTATCCAATAGAGGGGCGACATCGCCGATACCGCGGAACTGGCATCCGAACCGAGACCGGAACACCATATGGTATCCGCCAGGAGGTTGATCTGTACCACCATGTATGATACGATCAAAGGGAACAGCATCCCTCTGAGGGCCTTCTTCGGATCCCCCAGCATCAGATCGATGGAACTCCCATCCGACATGCATACCCAGTGTGTCAGGAAGTATATACGGATATCCCGGTTACCTGTTATGCATCAGCTTCTTCGCGTAGTATCTCCTATATAGATATCTAATAGGGGGGAACAGCACGAAGACCACGCGGGACACGCTGTATAGTCTGCAGGGATACACCTTGCGTTTGCCTTTGCGTATCCCGTTGATTATGTCCGCGGCCACATGTTCCGGGGTCTGAACCGGGAAGGGTTTGTCCATGGACGATGTGGTCTCATTCCTGAAGAATCCCGTATCCGTGGATACGGGGTATACGGTGACCAGGGAAAGGTTCTCCGGCCTCTCGAAATCCACCGCGGTGGAGAAACCGTTCATTGCGAACTTGGTAGAACTGTACAGGGCAAAACCGGGCATGGATGTCTCGCCCATGGCCGAATCCGTAAGAACGAACATACCTCTCCTCCCGTCGAGATGAAGGATCATCTTCTCATAGGAATAAATCGGAGACAGGGTGTTCACATCGAATATCCTCTTTATGTGGTCCCAATCCGGGCCTCTGATCACTTCGTAATACGGGAATCCCGCATTGGCCACGAATATGTCGATACTTCCCATGAATCCCTCCGCCTCGGTGAAGAGATGATCCACACCTTCCTTCATGGACAGGTCGCATATCACAGGGTGCATCCTGTCGGATGCCATGCCGGATATCTCGGAACCGTTGATGTCCGCAGCCACAACTGTACATCCGAGATCGAGAAACATCCTCAGGAGACATGCACCGATCCCACTGTTGGCCCCGGTCACAACAACATGTCTGCCTGTCAGATCCCTGTATCCTTGCATGACAGGAGATAAACGGAGAGTATTATAAGACTTGCAAAGGAGGGTCCTCCTGTCGTGAAGGATACGAGGAATACCAGGCCCGGTAATGGACGATACTTTTGGTACCGAGAGTTTTTATGAGGATTACAATGAGCTCCGGACCTGGATTTGAAAGGAAGTTTTGAAAGACGGGCAAGGCCCGTCTGTTTAAGCTCAGAATCCGTAGGACTTGGGCTTGAAGTTGGGGACGTCGTCCTGGTACTTCTTGACGCAGTAGTCGTAGAACTTGTCCTCGTCGTCGGGCAGTGCCTCGAGCTCGACAATGATCTTGTCGAGGACGTCGAGCTGCTTCTTGGTGAGGATGAGCTCCTTCTTGTCGTAGCCCTCACGGATGATCTTGGCTCCGGTGATACCGGCTGCCTTTGCACGGAGGTAGTAGTTGTCTCCGTTGTCCGCGATTGCCTTTCCGACCTTCCATGCGTTGTCGTAGGCGAGGATGTATCCCTCGGGTCCACGGGTCCTGTCGGAAAGCATGTAGAGGTCCCTGAGGGTCTTCTCCTTTCCGGCTGCGATGGAGGTGTTCATGAGGGCAACCTCGTATCCGAGGGATCCGAGCCAGCACTGGACGGAGGATCCACCGAACTCGGGGTGGTACTCGACAGACTCGTTGGACCAGACATCACAGCACTGGGCCATCATGTTACCCTGGAGATCTGCGTGTGCGCACTGGCAGTTCTTACCCTCCTGTGCTGCGGGCTGACCGGTGATCGACTTGACGATGACACCCTCGTAACCGCAGTCCTTGTCGGGTCCTGCTGCACCGCACTCGCAAGCGACGAGAGTCCTTGCTGCGGAAATGCACCTGGTGACTGCAGAGAAGGTCTTCTGGACATCGTTGTCGAGCATTCCTCCTGCCATGAACATGGAAACGTTCGCTCCGGAACAGTTGGTGTCTCCACCGAGTGCGGTTCCGTTCTTCTTTGCGATGTTTGCCATCTCAGTCCAGATGTGCTCCATGTCGATGGATCCGAGGTAACCGACTCCGAACAGGAAGGCGGTGATGTCTCCGTGGGTGACTGCGTAGTCGGCGAACTCTTTTCCACCGACGGACTCGACGGAGAGGAGGTCTCCACCGTTCTCGCAGACGATCTCACAGCACTCCCAGTACTTCTCGGGGTAGTTGAACTTGGAGTCCATTCCGTCCCTGAGTCCCTGGTCTGCCTCACGCTGGTCGGGGATGGTGTGCCTGACAGCGAGGTTGATTCCGTACTCCTTGTGGTACTTCTCGGTGATTGCCTTCTGACCGGCAACGACGGAAGCTCCCATTCCCT
>JAEDGA010000085.1 GCA_016297775.1 Candidatus Methanomethylophilaceae archaeon | reverse complement strand
TTCCTCCTCGTAGTACGAACGGGCTTGTGCCCTCCTACAAGTGAATCGGACTATCAAAGTCATGTATATAAAGCTGACTGAATTTCGGATGAATATCATATTCAAATAGTAATACATAAATTACTATTTGATAAGATGATGCTCATCGGCAGGGAACAGGAATCGGAGGAACTGCACGCACTCACGGATACAATGGAAGTGATATCCGTAGGCGGCAGGGAAGGCGTGGGGAAGACCGCGTTCCTTCATGATTTCTGTTCTAAACATGGATGCACGTACTTCTGCACTGCCCCGGACGGATACGGCAACAACATGAAGAGACTGGCATCGCTGTTCGGAATCGATGATGCAACGGATCCGGAAGAGGTCCTGCAGAAGATGTCCCCATCCGACGGGAGGATGATCGTAGCCATTGATGATGCGTTGAGATTCAAGGACATCGAATGGATCGATCCACCGGAGAACATCGTATTGATACTGTGCGACAGAGGGTTCAAGGATGCGGACATCATGTTGGAACCGTTTTGTCTGAGGGAGAGTGGGGACTTCTTCCCGGACTTCATGCCCAGGGAGAAACTCCTGATCCACGCCGTGACGGGAGGCATACCCGGATACATGGAGATGTTCGACCGTGGGATGTCCGTGTCCGCATCCCTGGGATCGCTGTTCTTCTCCAGGAACGGTCGTCTGGTACGGGAACCTGAGAGGCTCCTCAGGAACATGGGTGTAAGGGAACCGGACGGCTACATCTCGCTGATGGCCGCCATATCCGAGGGTGCGGACACCCTGAACTCCATGGTGAGAGAGTCGGATGACAGAAGCACCGCCGCCGTATCGAGACATCTGGATGCCATAATGGATGTGTTCGTTTCCAGACACGTTCCCGAAGGGAAGGTCAGGGCATCGTACCGCATATCGGACAGGATGACCGGATTCTGGATGAGGTTCGTCAGACCGCACATCAACGAGATAATGTCGGGAAAACAACACATTTTCGAAGACATCGTGGAAGAGGAGATGGACACATACATTTCAGAGGTGTTCTCCGAATGCTGTTCCGAATACATACGCGACGGTTACGGCATGGATATCGGAGCGTGGACCGCCATGAATCCGGACGGGCACATGTTCTCATCCTGCGTGGATGAGGAGGCGTACTTCATCTCATGCACGTGGTCCAAACGTCCGGTGGGACGCAAGGGATTCGATGCCCTGAAGGCATTCGCCGGACGCAAGGCACCGGGGAGACCGAGGAATTACATAATGTTCTCCGCAGGAGGGTTCGGGAAGGATATGGAACGCATGTCCGAGACCGAGGACATCGACCTGATCCCGCTGGAGGGGATGTTCTGGTGAATAAATATCAGAACATCATTGAGAGCGGTATGGTAAGACCACTCTCCGAACTGCAGGCCGCGGTATTCGATCTCGACGGTACCGTGTATTACGGCAACGACCTGATACCCGGTGCCAAGGAGACCATATCCTTCTTCCGTGAAAAGGGTCTGAGAGTGCTTTTCGCCACCAACAACTCCGGAAGGACCAGGTCGTCCCTCACCAGGAAACTCAACAGACTCGGTATCGAATGCGTCGAGGACGATGTCTACAATTCCGGATATGTCGCAGTACGTTTCGTAGAGGAGAGGGGATTGAAGAACATCTACGTTGTGGGATCCGCACCTTTCAAGGAAGAGATGGCACAGGTGTCCAACATGACCGACGAGGAACATGCGGATACGCTCGTCGTCGGAATAGATCTTGAATTCGATTACGAAGAGATGACACGTGCGATCCGTGCGGCCATGAGGGCCGATACCATAATTTACTGCAACCAGGACATGACGTACCTGGGAGAAGGGGGCAAGGTGTTCCCCGGAAGCGGTGCCATGACCTCAGTCATAACCAACTGCTCAGGAAAGGAACCGGATTATGTCGTCGGGAAACCGTTCACACCCATGTTCGAACTGATCTCCAGGAACACGGGCATACCGTGCGACAAGATGGTCATGATCGGTGACAGCTACGGCAGCGATGTCGGCTTCGCCAGGAACGCGGGAGCGGAAGCCATATTCATCGGAGAAGGGCACGACGACGTTGTCAGCGTACGCGATGTGGGAGACATCCCCCGTTTGTTCGAATGAACTTCCATTCAGATGATCGACGAGGTATTGCCGGGTATGCGATCGCACCATTGTCCGATCGGTTACGATGAATGCCCTCTGTGTAACCTACGAAGTCCCTTGATTGCGAGAATCGGACCTTACGTAATCAACTACCGGCAGGAATCATGAAGGATTGCACGAACGTAATCACCCTATGATCCGATGACCGCACGATCCCATCATAACAAGGATAATTGTGATGCGGATATTCAATCTTGGGTTTGACGGATACGGGCACCCTTAGTTATTTTCCCCATTGACGTAGGCCCCTTTCCCCTTCTCACTTAGCGGATCCGTTTTGCTGTTCCTATGTTACGGAGCATGACTGTCGACGAGATATGACAAAATAGTGGCAATCATGCTGCAAACCTATGGGCGGAAATGATGTCT
>JAEDGA010000031.1 GCA_016297775.1 Candidatus Methanomethylophilaceae archaeon | reverse complement strand
AGAACGTTCGAAAATGAATGCAGAGTACCCTCTTCTGAGTTGAAGATGTAAAAGTGGTGGACTGAGCGAGATTTGAACTCGCGACATCTTGCTTGCAAAGCAAGCGATCTACCGCTGATCTATCAGCCCACTGATTTCCTCGTATTCATGTATCATAGATAAATGTTGCGGTGTAACCCCCATGAAACAGATGTGCTGGATCACTGCGACAAATATTTTTGTAATATGGGAGGATGAAAAATGAAAAAGGTTTGGAAAGGTGCGATCACAGGGTCTTCCTGTAATCGTACCTTCCATCGGCGATACGGTCCATGACCTCGGTACCGATGACCTCCAGCTTCTCCACAGGATAATATCCGGATACTGCTACCGAGTTCCCTGCCGCAGAGAGCATGTGCACCCTGCACCTGGCGAGACCGCGACGGCGTGCCGCGGGCCATGCGTACACATCCACCTTCTGTGCACGATCGTACTGCATGACCGTCCTGACACGGTCCACGATCCCGGTCTCGAACATGAACATGTCCTCTCCGATATCCAGACGGTTCTTGTTGAATCCCACATGTGCGGCCGCATAATATGCCAGTACCAATACCGCGAAAGAGACCACCAGCAGGATGCGGATGGGCATGATAAACACCTCATCACCTTCGAAGAAAGAGAGGTCTCCGAAGAACATGTACCACAGGGGGTATGCATATGCTATTGCGGTAGCGAGTGCACCCAATGTGGCACGCATCAGCCAAGGATACGCCGCGGACTTGGGCTGTGCATCCCCTTCCTTCTCGTAGACGAAGTCCGGAACGACCTCCCTCATGAGCTTCTCTATGTTGTCCATGGTGGTCAGGATGCAGAGTATGGGGGCGGTATCCTCCGTGGCGTTGATACCGACCACATCCACCTCGAGACATGCCTTATTCATCAGACGTGCGAAGAACGTCCTCTTGATACGTACGGAGTTGATCTTGTTGACCTTGAAGGATGTCTTGTACAACTGGATCGCGCCGTGTTGCAGATAGATAGTGTCTCCGATCCTGTATACACGGAAGTTGTAGTACCTCAGGATGAGTAACACCATCGGGATCACGAACGACAGTGCGAACAGCAGGGACGTGGAGATGAGTCCGGTCAGATCCCCGCGGGACTGCATGAACATGGATACCACGGACAACACCAGGAAGAATCCGGACATCAGGACCAACCAAGAGCTGGTACCGAAGATACCGTGCAGTATGGAATCCCTGTTGGACAGGTTGACAGCGGACTCATACACCTGTTCGCTGTCCGAGACATAGTTCAGACCATAGATGCGTGAAGAGAGATGGTCCCTGACCTGGTTCGCCATATCGTTCTTCAGACAGAGTACGATCTCCGGCTTTGCCGCATTGATGGCCGAATTGATGTTCACCTGGATCGTGGCGGTACCGAACAGCCTGTTGAATATGTTCCTCACCACGTTCACGGATGCGATCTTGGAGAATGGAACGGTCTTGTGCCTGTGCATTATGAAGTTGAACTCGGACACGATCTCCGTCTCGGTGGTGTACACGTAGGTATTGGCCCAGAATATGACGATCAATACCGACGAGACCGCCAGGATACCGAGCATCATTATGATGCTTCTGTAATCCACACCCTCCATGACGAATGACAGCAGGATGATTCCTATGATCATCACGACCATGAGGAAGTTCTGCCCCATGACGGAGGGGTGATTCCTTACAGGCGTCTCAAGCATGTGCATTCCTGTCCCTTATGATCCTGTTGATGACCGTGTTTAATTCGTCCACGATGGATTCTGCAACGGCCTGCTCTAGGAACTTGATGTCGGCAACACCTCCGGCCGTGGTCACTTTGACGTTGGACAGACCGAATATGCTGTTTATGGGTCCGCGTACGACCTCCACCTGGTGTAGCCTCTCGATGGGCACTACGGTGTGCGTGCGGATGATGACACCCTGACGGACATCGATGCGGTCATCGGTGATCGCATATCTGTAGAATCTGTAGTACAATATCGGTCTAACAAGCAGATACACCACACATACTGCCACACAAGCAAGAATACCTGCGATAACGGGCATGTTATCCTTCAAGAAATAGTATGCCGCTGCAGCCATGGCCGCTAGAGCTACTATCAGGATGGCATTACCCAGATACATGGACTTCTTGGATGCGGGCACCAACATCTTGTATTCCAATTCAGTCAAGATAAGCACCTTCTGCTCCGTTGGTAACCAACTCCCTGTATCTCTTCAACACTCCGACCGCCTCGGTCTCCTTCACGGTGACGTTCTTCAGACGCTCCGCCATCTCATCGTCGGAGATTCTTACGCTGAGGCTGCGTGCTGGGATGTCGATATCGATGATGTCCCCGTCCTTTATCGCCGCGATCGGTCCCTTCTCATATGCCTCCGGAGAGATGTGCCCGATGGCACCGCCCCTGGTGGCACCGGAGAACCTTCCGTCGGTGATCAGTGCGACGGATTCACCGAGCCCCATTCCCACGATCATACTGGTGGGTGAGAGCATCTCCGGCATACCGGGTGCGCCCTTCGGACCCACATACCTTATCACCACTACGTTGCCGGACACGATGTCCCCGGAGGAGATGGCCTTGATGGCGTCCGCCTCTGAATCGAATACCCTGGCGGTTCCGGTGAATTTCATCATCTTCTCGCTGACGGCCGCCTGTTTGATGACGGAACCCTTGGGTGCGAGATTGCCCTTGAGTACGGCGATACCACCCTGCTGGTGGAACGGCCTGTCCAAAGGTCTGAGGACCTCCTCGTTCAGCACCTTTGCAGAATCAGCGATCTCGAAGATCGATCTGCCGTTCACGGTGGGCGCATCCTCGAGAACGGGTCTGATCCTGTTAAGTACTGCTGGGATGCCCCCGGCCTCGTCGAGATCCCTTATACTGAACGGACCTCCGGGACGGAGACTGGTGATGTGCGGCACCGTACGCGAGATCTCGTCGAAGAGATCCAGCGTGATCCTGTATCCGAAATCCCTGGCGATGGCCGGGATGTGCAATGCGGTGTTGGTGGATCCACCGATGGACATGTCCACCCTGATAGCATTACGGATGGATTCCATGGAGACTATGTCCCTGGATTTCACACCGTCCTTCACAAGCTGGACGATCCTCCTTCCGGTCTCCTTTGCAATGAGCACCTTCCTCTCGTCGACGGCAAGACAGGTGGCACAACCGGTGAGACTGAGACCGAGGGTCTCGGTGAGACATGCCATGGTGTTGGCTGTGAACAGTCCGGAGCAGCTTCCCTGTCCCGGGCATGCGGCACATTCGATCGTACGTACATAATCCTCGGACACCTTTCCGGTGTTGTACAATCCGATGGCCTCGAAGACGGATTGCAGATCCAACGAATCGTCGCCGTTCCTTCCGACCTCCATGGCTCCGCCGGTGAGCATCATCATGGGGATGTTCATCCTTCCTCCGGCCATCAGCATACCGGGGGTGACCTTATCGCAGTTGCTGACGCCGACCCATCCGTCGAACCTGTGTGCCTGACACATGATCTCGCAGCAATCGGAGATGGTCTCCCTGGATACCAGGGAATATCTCATCCCCTCATGTCCCATGGCGATACCGTCACAGACTGCGGGTACGCCGAAGACGAATGCCTTCCCTCCAGCCTCCTCGATACCTTCCACCAACGCATCCACCAGTTTGTTGAGATGGATGTGTCCCGGAACAACCGTGTTCCAGGAGTTCGCGATACCGATGAAGGGTTTCTTCATATCCTCATCGGTAAGACCGTCCGCTCTGAGAAGACTCCTCTGGGGGGCCTTGTCGATGCCGGTCTTCACATCATCGCTTCTCATGCTGTGCATGGAACGGTGAATCGAATCGCACTATTTAAGATAAGAGAAAATGGATGACCGGGGTTTCCCCCGGTTTGATAGTTAAAGGTTTTAGACGTTGCGAAGGACAATCTCGATGCGGACGCCGTCGGGTACCTGTACCCTCATGAGCTGCCTGAGGGCGCGCTCATCTGCATCCAGATCGATGAGTCTCTTGTGGATACGCATCTCCCAGCGATCCCAGGTCTCGCTACCCTCTCCGTCAGGACTCTTCCTGCAGGGGACCTTCAGCTTCTTCGTGGGAAGCGGAACGGGTCCACGGATAGCGACGCCGGTCCTCTGCGAGATCTCCTTGATCTTGGAGCAGACTCCATCGACCAGGGCAGAGTCGGTACCGCTGAGTGATATTCTTGCACGCTGCGACATCGAAATTACCTTCAGGCTTTCTCGACGGAGATGCAGACACCTGCAGCAACAGTCTGTCCCATGTCCCTGATTGCGAACCTTCCGAGAGGTCCGAAGTCCTTGGCGGGCTCGATGACGAGGGGCTTGGTGGGCTTGAACTTGACGATTGCGTTGTCACCGTTCTTGAGGAAGCTGAGGTCCTCGAGTTTCTTTCCGGCACGCTGTGCGGAAACGATCTCAACGAGCTGGCATGCGACCTGTGCGGTGTGGACGTGGAATACAGGGGTGTATCCAACGGTCATGACGGACGGGTGGTTCAGCACGATGATCTGTGCGGTGAAGGTCTTTGCAACGGAAGGCGGGTTGTCGACGGGTCCTGCGACGTCTCCCCTCTTGACCTGGTTCTTTGCGACTCCACCGACGTTGAATCCGACGTTGTCTCCGGGCTCTGCCTGGGGCATCTGCTCGTGGTGCATCTCGATGGACTTGACCTCTCCGACGACGTTGGAGGGCATGAAGACGACCTTGGTCTTGGGCTTCAGGAGTCCAGTCTCGACACGTCCGACGGGAACGGTTCCGATACCGGTGATGGTGTAAACATCCTGGATGGGGAGCCTGAGTGCCTTGTCGGTCTCCTTCTTGGGGACGGAGAGCTGATCGAGTGCCTGGATCAGGGTGGGTCCCTTGTACCATGCGGTGTTGGGGGAGAGCACCTTGATGTTGTCTCCCTCGTATGCGGAAACGGGGATGAAGGGGATGTTCTCTGCCTTGTTTCCGATCATTGCGAAGAGCTTCTTCATTCCCTCGACTGCCTCTTTGTACTTTGCCTCATCGTACTTGACTGCATCCATCTTGTTGATGGCAACGATGATCTGCTTGACACCGAGGGTGGTTGCGAGGAAGACGTGCTCCTTGGTCTGTGCCTGGGGTCCCTCGATAGCGGAACAGGTGATGATTGCTGCATCTGCCTGGGAGGTACCGGTGATCATGTTCTTGACGAAATCACGGTGTCCGGGTGCGTCGATGACGGTGAAGTAGTACTTGTCGGTGTAGAACTTCTTGTGTGCGACATCGATAGTGACTCCTCTCTCCCTCTCCTCCTTGAGTCCATCCATGACCCATGCGAAGTAGAAGGATCCCTTTCCCTTCTCCTCTGCCTGCTTCTTGTACTTCTCGATGATGTGGGGCTCGATTGCACCGGTCTCGAGGAGAATCCTTCCGGTGAGGGTGGACTTTCCGTGATCGACGTGACCGATGATGACCAAGTTCATGTGCTCTTTCTCTGCCATTTTTCATTCCTCCGTATTTATATACAGCTTGATTTGTTGTGATAAGGTGTTTTGTATTTAAGACTTACAGTCCAGAGTAGTATTTCTCGTCGTAAGGCTCGGGGTTGAGTCCCTTACGGGTCCTGATCTCGGTTACTACCTTCTTCTGGAGATCGGGCATCATCATCTTGAATCCCGAGTTCTCAGAGGACCAGATCGCACGTCCCTGGGTCTGTCCGCGGAGGTCTCCGGAGAATCCGAACATCTCTGCGACAGGGCACTCTGCGACAAGGGTCGAGTCTGCTCCGTCCTGTCCCATCTCGAGGATGGTTCCGCGGCGCTGGGTGATCAGGTTGGTCACTCCGCCCACGAAGTCTGGGGGTACGCTGATGAACTCCTTCTGCATGGGCTCGAGAAGGACTCTGCCTGCCGAGCACATCGCACCGTAGATACCGTCCCTGACTGCGGGGATGACCTGTGCGGGACCCCTGTGGATGGTATCCTCGTGGAGCTTTGCATCCATGAGCTTGACCTTGATTCCGCCGACCTTCTCGTTTGCGAGGGGTCCCTTCATCATGGCCTCTTCGAAGGACTGCTTCACGAGCTCCATGGTCTCGTGCAGGTACTGGATACCCTTGGTGCAGTCGACCAGCATGTTGTTGTTCTTGAATGCGACGATTCCCTTTGCCTCATCCTTGTCGACACCGAGGTCGGTGAGGATCTTGGCCATTGCCTTGGGGTCCTTGATCTTTGCATCGACATCGATCTGACCGGTGTGGATGGCCTCGAGGACTGCCTCCTCAAGGGGCTCTACGATGAAGTAGAACTTGTTGTGCTTGTTGGGGGACTTACCCTCGAACTCGGTCTTGTTGGCCGCCTTGACACACTCGCGGTAGACGACGATCGGGGGCGAGGACTTGATGTCGACACCCTGCTCGTTGATAATCCTGTACTCGGTGATCTCGAGGTGGAGCTCACCCATACCGGACATGAGGTGCTGACCGGTCTCGTTGTTGATCTCGATGCTGAGGGAGGGATCTGCCTTCGCGATGACCCTGAGGACATCGACGAGCTTGGGGAGGTCCTTCATGTTCTTTGCTTCGAGAGCCTTGGTGACGACGGGCTCGGAGTAGTGGGCCATCTTCTCGAAGGGCTCCATGTCCTTGAGGGTGGACACGGTGGATCCTGCGATGGCGTCCTTGAGTCCGGTGACTGCGACGATGTTACCTGCCTGACAGTTCTCGATCGGGATCCTGTCCGCACCGACCATGAGGGACACTGTCTGGACCCTCTGGGCGTTGGGCATTCCTGCGACGTAGAGGGTCTGTCCCTTGGTGATGGAACCGGAGAAGAGCCTTCCGATCGCGATCTCTCCTGCCTGCTTGTCCATGATGATCTTGGTGACCATCAGGGCGACGTCTCCCTTGGGGTCGCAGTTGAGCATCTGCTTTCCGAGAGGGGAATCCAGGTCTCCCTTCCAGATGGTGGGGATACGGAGCTTCTGTGCGTCGACGGGGTTCTGGATGTGCTTGATTGCCATCTCGAGAACGACCTCGTGCAGAGGGGACTTCTTTGCGAGCTCCTTCTGACCGCCCTCCTTGGAGCAGTACTCGAAGATATCCTTGAATGTGATTCCGCTCCTCTGCATGAAGGGTGCGGAGATTGCCCAGTTGTTCTTTGCGGATCCGAATGCGACGGTTCCGTCCTGGATGCTGACCTGCCACTGCTTGTTGAGGGGTGCAGGGAGGATGTTCATGATCTTCTGGTTGAACTCCGCGACGAGCTTGGAGAACTTCTCGATCATCATCTCCTTGGAGATCTTCTGCTCGACGATCGCCCTGTCGACCTTGTTGATGAAGAGGAGGGGCCTGACGCGCTCCTTGAGTGCCTGCCTGATGACAGTCTCGGTCTGGGGCATGAATCCCTCGACCGCACAACAGAGGATGAATGCTCCGTCGAGTGCCCTCATCGCACGGGTGACGTCTCCACCGAAGTCGACGTGTCCGGGGGTATCGATGAGGTTGATCAAGTAGGAATCGTTTCCGAAGTGGTGGACCATGGATGCGGATGCTGCGTTGATGGTGATTCCACGAGCAGCCTCCTGCTCGTCGAAGTCGAGGACACGCTGGTCACCCGCGAGTTCCTGAGACATCATTCCGGCACCTGCGATCAGGTTGTCCGAGAATGTGGTCTTTCCGTGGTCGATATGTGCGGCGGTTCCGATGTTCCTGATGAACTGGGGAGTCGCCATGAGCTGGGTCGCTTTCTTGATGTTGTCTTCTTTTCTGCCCATTGATACCACCTTGTTATTCTATACGTTATCAGCGTGCAGACTGTGCGACCCTCTCGGTCTCTTCTTTCTTGCTGACTGCGAAAGAGGTCATATCGCCCTTGGATGCCAGGATGATCTCGTCAGCGAGGCACTGTGCGATAGGCTTCTTGTTCTTGGAGGATGCTGCAACGACTCCCCTGGACATGTTGCGGAGAGCGATGTCGAGCCTCCTCTGGGGGGAGATGTCGACGGCCTTGGGGACGGAGATTCCTCCGAACTGGAGCCTGGTGACCTCCTCACGGGGTGCTGCGTTCTCGAGACCCTGAACGAGGATCTGAACGGGGTTGGCCTTGGTCCTCTGTGCGATGATGTCGAATGCATCTGCGACAGCCTTGTAGGCCTTGAGCTTCTTACCGGTGTACTTCTCGGTCCTCATGATGTTGTTGATCAGCCTCTCTACGATGCTGAGCTTGGACTTTCCGAACCACCTGTTTGCATGCTTGCCGCCCGAGTGAGGAACATTTGTGGGGGTGAGGTCAATGTATTTTGCCAAACCGCCGTCTGCGACGGTTACCTCGGACAGGCTGTATTTTCCGAACATAAGTGCTGTGTTCTCCAACATGGAATTCACCTCACGGGCTTCTCAGTGCGGCCCCTGACCATCTCGTCAAGAGAGACGTTGTTGACCTTGATCACTTTGTAACGGACTCCGGGGATATCTCCGTAAGAACGACCCATCCTTCCACCGATACCTTCGACCATGACCTCGTCGTGCTCGTCAATGAAGTTGATAGCACCGTCTCCTACCGCAAATGCAGTGATCTGACGGCCGTTCTTCACGAGCTGGATCTTAACACACTTACGGAGAGCGGAGTTGGGCTGTTTTGCCTCGACGGCAACCTTCTCCAGAACGATTCCGCGGGCCTGTGCGGATCCCTCGAGAGGATCGGACTTCTCCCTAAGTTTCAGTACTCTCTTCTTGTATGCCCTGTCCAGCCAGCGGTGGCGCTGCCTGTCGGACCTCAATTTTCTTGCGGTATATAGACCTCTACCCATTTTTTCACCTTATTACTTGATGTGAAGTACTGCTCGATAATCCTTATGATATTTAAAGATTAAGAGCAGAAACCTATTATTCGAATCGGATGCCAGAGGGCTGGCGTTATCGTATTGCTTGTCATCCGGACCCGTTCGATCCCATATGGGCGACCCACAGAGGAACGGGTATAAGTGGTTATCGGATACCCTTATGTACGCGCGATGCGCGTCGCGTATATTATTAATACTTAAAACTAGGGAACAGTTAAATAAAGGCCGTTTATAATCCAACGCAGAGGCGCATACGCATGGCATCGGATGAAGATTATTTTGCATTGCTCGACAGAGCCAAGGAGCAGCTCCCTGAGGTAGCGGAGAACCACGACAGATTCGTCATCCCCGACGTGGATGTCATCCAGGAGGGTAAGATCACCGTCATCAGGAACTTCATCGACATCACTGAGGTCCTCAGAAGGGACGGACAGCACGTCCTTCAGTTCCTTCTCCGCGAGCTCGGAGCGCCCGGTAACATAGAGGGACGCAGGGTCGTCATAAAGGCCAAGGTCAGCCCCGGCATGATCGCCGACAAGATCCAGACCTACACCGACACCTTCGTCATCTGTTCCGAATGCGGACGCCCCGACACCAAGATGACCAAGGACGGAAGGACATTGGTCCTCGAGTGCGAGGCATGCGGTGCACACAGGCCCGTCAACGTGAAGAAGACCTCCAGATCCGAGAACGTCAACTCCCTGAAGGAGGGGGACGTCATCGAGGTCTTCATCAACGATGTCGGAAAGAAGGGTGACGGTACCGGTAAGTTCATGGACTACCTGATCGTCGTCCCCGGTACGGTCAAGGGCGCGACGGTCCACGCCAAGATCACCAAGATCTCCGCCAAGACCGCTTTCGCCGCAAGGACCACCGAAGCGACCACACGCTGATCCCATGAGATACTTCATCGAGTCCTACGGATGTACGACGAACTACGGCGAGGGGGACATGCTCTCCCGCCGTATGGAATCCCTCGGTTTCGAGAGATGCGATTCGGCCGAGGATGCGGATGTTGTCATACTCAACACCTGCACGGTGGTGGAGACGACAGAGAAGAGGATGATCAAGAGGATGAACGACCTCCGCACCCTGCGGAAGGACGTCATCGTCACCGGGTGCATGGCCAAGGTCCAGAGCAACCGCATATCCCTCAGACTGCCGAATGCACTCATCGTACCGCCGGACAAGTACGACGACTTCCAGGAGATCGTACAGAACAGGTTCGGCACCGGGGACTCGGAGAAGCGTACGCCGTACGGAAGGACGGCGATAATCCCGATCGCACAGGGCTGTCTTGGCGATTGCTCCTACTGCATAACACGTTTCGCCAGGGGCAGACTCGTCAGCAGACCTCCGGAGCAGATACTGTCCGAATTCAGGGAATGCGTGGATGCCGGTGTCCGCGAGATACTGGTGACCGCACAGGATACGGCATGCTACGGATTGGACATAGGTACCGACCTTCCATCCCTGATCAAGCTACTGCTGTCCGTCGAAGGGGATTACAGGATCAGGATCGGCATGATGAACCCCAACCATCTCGTGCCCATATTGGACGGGATGTTGGATGTGCTCTCCGACACAAGGGTGTACAGGTTCCTGCACATACCCGTGCAGAGCGGTAGCGACGATGTCCTGGAAGGCATGAGGCGCCATTACACCGCGGAACGTTTCATGGACACCGTAAGAGCGCTGAGGAGCATGTTCCCGGACATAAGCATAGCCACCGACATAATCTGCGGATTCCCCGGCGAGACCGAGGAGGATCACATGTCCACCATATCGCTGATCAGGGAACTGAGGGCGGACACCCTGAACATCACCAGGTACTCCCCCAGGCCCGGAACGGACTCCATGAGGATGGAGGGCGCCGTTAACGGCAACGTCTCCAAGAGGCGCTCGCAGGAACTCACGGATGTCAAGAACGAAGTCGAGTACGACGTAAACTCCGGCCTGATAGGAAGGACCGTGGATGTTCTGATCACCGAGGTGGGCAAGGACGGTACGATGATCGGCAGGACCGACAACTACCGCCCGGTGGCATTCAGGACCGTTCTCCCGCTCGGTTCGAATACCAGGGTGGAGATCACCGGATGCGCATCCACCTATCTGACCGGCAGGGAATGCTGACCCCGCACCAGGTTCGGCCAAAGTATTAATCCGAGAGCGTTCATTGGTCGGACGATAGTCCTGTAGTGTAGTGGTCAATCATGCTGGCCTTTGGAGCCGGCGACTCCGGTTCGAACCCGGACAGGACTACCATCATTTTCGATATCCACAGTACGACATCATTGATCAAGGGTCATCCTTCCGTCGCGATATGCCATACGAATCCCGTCCCGGGAGGGGGAGAATACCACCAGCGATGATATTGTGACGATACGAGCGCCCCATCCGGACGTGCGACAATGATTCAATACCAAATGCGGCGATACACCCGCCGAAAGGGACACAGGACTCCGTCTCGACGATAGAAGATATGAGAAAACCGGGATATGGAAATTTGACGTTCGATGCTACGTTTTAGTGCATGGTAAGCTGCCACGGAATTGCGGGAAGTACTCATTCGAGACTTCCTTGCAAATTGTACGCTTGAATTTTAAAGGGGGGCATGTGCCCCCCTGCGTAGGAGGTGATCCATCTGCAGGTTCCCCTACAGATACCTTGTTACGACTTAACCCTCCTTGCTAAATCTCAGTTCGACAACCCCAGTAAGAGGCAGCCTCACTGAAACCCAACTCAGGTGGTTTGACGGGCGGTGTGTGCAAGGAGCAGGGGCATATTCACCGCGAGTTGTTGATTCGCGATTACTACGGAATCCAGCTTCATGAGGGTGAGTTACAACCCTCAATCCGAACTACGGACGGGTTTCGAGATTGCCTTCGCCTTTCGGCGTCGGAGCCCATTGTCCCGCCCTTTGTAGCGCGCGTGTAGCCCAGCAGATTCGGGGCATACTGACCTACCGTTGACCTCTCCTTCCTCTGACTTAGCGCCAGCGGTCCCAATAGTGTGCCTCAGCCCCGGAGGACTGAGTAGCAACTATTGGTGAGGGTCTCGTTCGTTATCTCACTTAAGAGAACGCCTTACGGTACGAACTGACGACGGCCATGCACCACCTCTCTGAAAATCTAGTAAGGTCATCGGCCTGACTTTCATGTAACAGTCGCCGCTGGTGAGTTTTCCGGTGTTGAATCCAATTAAACCGCACGCTCCTCCCGTTGCGGTGCTCCCCCGCCAATTCCTTTAAGTTTCATCCTTGCGGACGTACTCCCCAAGTAGCAGACTTAACAACTTCTCTCCGGCACTGAACACCCCCGTAGGGTCCCCAACACCAAGTCTGCAGCGTTTACACCCTGGACTACCGGGGTATCTAATCCCGTTTGCGACCCAGGGCTTCGTCCCTCACCGTCGGATCCGTTCTAGCAAGACGCCTTCGCCACCGGTGGTCCTTTTAGGATTACAGGATTTTACCCCTACCCCAAAAGTACCTCTTGCCTCTCCCGGTCCCAAGTTTGGCAGTCTCCTCGGAATTCGAAACGTTAAGCGCCTCGATTTACCCAAGGATTTACCAAACCGGCTACGAACGTTTTAGACTCAATAAAATCGACCACCACTTGGGCTGCGGGTATTACCGCGGCGGCTGGCACCCGTCTTACCCAGCCCTTCTTCCTAAAGTTATCTACGCTTTAGAAAAGCTAGCACAAAAATAGCACTAGCACTAGGAGTTCCCTCATCGGAGTTGCCTCCATTGTGAAGTTTTCGCGACTGCTGCGCCCCGTAGGGCCTGGATTCGTGTCTCAGAATCCATCTCTGGGCTCCCTCTCTCAAGGCCCATACCCGTCATGGGCTAGTGGGTCCGTTACACCCACTACTACCTGATAGGCCGCAGACCAATCCTGAAGCGCCGGAACTTTGGACCATAAGTCATTCCAGATCCTATGATCTATGGGGTATTATCCTCAATTTCCCGAGATTATCCCCCACTTCAGGGTATGTTATCCACGTGTTACTGAGCAGTCCGCCGAGTCCATTACGACTCTCGACTCGCATGTCTTAATCGAACTCCTATAGCGGTGGCCGCCGGCAGGATCAACCGGAGTCAAATCAATTGACTATTCACGTCATATGATGGATGAAATTGAAACTGGCAGTTTACCATGTTTCACCGCTGTCCCGCTAAACGGCACACTCATTACGATGCTCCGTCTAACGGAACATTCGTAGCATCGAACGTCAGAACACAAGAGAACACGCCTTCCCGGAAGGCGGAGATCTTGGCTCTCCATGTTATACAAGTCCGAAAGCACTTCTTTTCGGTCTTGCGCATCAGTCGTGTACTACAGACTCCTATATAAATTATTCTATGGCCCTCTTCGGTAATTTGTCCAAAATAGGATAGAAAGGACTCATTTGAACGTGTATAACTCTGGTCTGCGACGGTCGAAGTACGATATGCACATCATAGTCTCCGGTCCGTCCCTCGGAAGTCTGCCGCCTATATCCACAGTAATGGAATGATCGTCGTCACCGTAGTATTCGTCCATGATCCTGCCTTTCGGATCTATCGCGATCAATCCTCCGCCGAAAACGGCGCCATTACCATTAGCGCCGGATGCGCTGCACCCGACCACGAACATCCCGTTATCATTGGCACGTGCGGGAAGATACCTGTGCCATGTGTCGCGCCTCCTCTCTCCCGCGATACCGTTGGCGAAAGGTACGATCACCAGTTCGGCGCCCTTGTTCCTGAATGTCATGCATACTTCGGGGATGTGTGATTCAGTGCACAGATGCAATCCGACACATACCCCTCCGATGTCGAATACTGGTAGATCGTTACCCACGGAGAATACGGCGGCCTCTGCCTGGCCGAGATGGCATTTCCTGTAATGATGCCTTTCTCCAGATGGTTCCACGATCTCCTGGTGAAGATACAGGGAACCGTTCTCGGGTTCGATATAACCGAACACTATGGAACATCCGTACCTGGAGGACATGTCGCATACACGGAGCACGGGATCGCTGTCCCTGGTCAATGCGAACCGATCGGGATCCTTCGATGAGTATCCGGAAAGACACATCTCCGGAAAACAGATGATGTCGGAATCACTGTGTTCTGAAACGAATCTCTCCATGAGCGATATGTTACCGTAGGGATCGGAAACCTTGGAACACATCTGTACGGCGGTCACA
>JAEDGA010000084.1 GCA_016297775.1 Candidatus Methanomethylophilaceae archaeon | reverse complement strand
GGAGAGGTCACTCCCGAGAAGATCGAGATCGTCCGCGAAGCATGTTTCATCGTGGAGGACGAGATACGCAAAGCCGCGGAGGAGAACAAGATGGAGCTCCCCTGGCAGTACTTCGCCGCACTCCTGCCTTCCAAATCAGTCGGTGTTCAGGGCGACAGGAGGGCATACGGAAGGACAGTCGTCGTACGTGCGGTCGGTTCCCTAGACGGTATGACCGCAGAGTTCTCCCACATCCCCATGGTGGTCCTCGGAAGGATCTCCAGACGCATCACCAACACCATGAAGGACCAGGTCAACAGGGTGGTCTACGACATCACCAACAAACCTCCGGCGACCATCGAGTGGGAGTGAGCGGATTGAGGCGTTCCGACAGGGAGATCGTCGGTACCGACGGTATCGTCGCGGTCATGAAGGATTGCGACGTGTGTCGTATCGCGTTCAACACCTCCGGGGCGCCGTACATCCTGCCGTTGAACTTCGGCATGTCCGTCGGACCGGACGGCATGCCGATATTGTATTTCCACGGTGCCAGTGAAGGCACCAAGTACGGACTCATGGAGGACGACCCGGCCGTATCCTTCGAGATGGACTGTTCCCACAGGCTGGTCATCGACGAGGAGAAGAACATGTGCACCATGGAGTATCGCAGCGTCATCGGACATGGTGTCCTGTCTGAGGTGGACGGTGACGAGAAGGTGTATGCGTTACGTTGCATCCTGGAGCATTACGGGCGCGGGGATCTTCCATTCTCTCCGGATATCGTACGCGTCCTCAGATTGGATGTGACGGATATGACCGGGAAGGCCCGTATCTGCAGAAGATGATGGGATTCGGCCGGATTTAAAGTACAATTAATATACACTTTATTGTGTAGTTAAAATTCCATGATGAAGTGTACGATGAATGTTCGAGATATTGTGACACCGTCATCGGGCACGTTCCGTCCAATCAATCCTTTATATCATGCTTTGTATCTTCTTTCATGAAGATTTACGTCGTCGATAACGGCGGGCAGTGGACGCACCGCGAATGGCGTGTTCTCAGGGACCTTGAGGTGGAGACCAAGATCGTTCCCAACACCACTCCCTTCGACGAGTTGCGTGATGTTGATGCCCTCATTCTTTCGGGCGGTTCCCCGAGTGTGGCCCTGGAAGCGGATGCCATGGGTAACAACGGCATCTATCTGGATGAGGCCGAGTTCCCCATATTCGGTATATGTGCAGGGATGCAGTTCCTGTCCGAGCACTTCGGCGGACAGCTCGGCCCTGCGGACGAGCCCGAGTTCAGTTCGGTGGAACTGCACATAGACGATCACGAAGGATTATTCAGGAACATACCGGACGACATCACCGTATGGGCATCCCATAACGATGAGGTCAAGGTGCCCCCGAAGGGATTCAAGGTCACGGCCTCATCCCCTTCATGCAAGGTGGAGGCGGTGAGGTGTCTCGACCGTCCCATCTACGGTGTACAGTTCCATCCGGAGGTGGAGCACACCCAGTACGGCGAGGAGATGTTCAGGAACTTCATCGAGATCGTGAAGGAGTTCTGGCAGTGAGCCGTATGCCCCGCGGCGGATGCCGCGGGGTTTCTTCACGCCTCTTCCACGCGGGCACCCGATACGCGGTGGCCCGGGTTGCAATCATCCAAGGATACGGCAATCCCATTGCCGCATCGGTATCACTGCAGTGATGTTGTAAAATCGGAAATCCACCGTCCTCATCGGACGGATGGAGTTGTTAAATCTGTTTCCGGTAAGGACTCAGTTGGTGACGTCCTTGAGGATCGCTTCGAGATCGGAAAGGATCTGCATGATGGCACTCCAGGACTCCATGGGGATGTTGGGGTCGTTGGAGAGGTCCGCCAGCACGTTGAGTGCGTTGGAGATGCGCAGATCGGTCGCCTTGCTGGTGTCCATGAGGTGGTTGACAGCATCGGCGGCACCCTTCCTGATGTTCCTGGGAACACCGTTGTCGTTTGCGAGACGGCCCTCGAGTTCGTTGGCCGTCATCTTGATTCTCTGCTCGATGGATGCCATGGAATCACTCCTCGAACTGTTCCTGGAGTTCAATGGTGATCTGGTCGATGAGATCCATGATGTCTCCGGACCTGATCTCTCTGGGTCCGAGGAGTTCGCTCTGGATCCTCGCTACATACAGCTTCGCACCATCATCGGTGCCGTCGTCGAATTTCTCTCCGTCCTCGTCTTCCTTGATGATTTCGATGTTGCAAAGCAGTTCGCTCATTCATATCACCTCAGGGGATTTAACGCCCTATTCTAGACGTGATATTTAATATCGATGTTCTGAAATGGTTGTATGTATGCCGTACCATCGCTCATCTGTCCCAGGCGTACGGGACGTGATATACGCGGTCCTCGGTCATGCATACTTCCTTTGAAGATGATATGCGCGCGCAGATTGGATTTCAGTCGAAACCCTTATATTATGTATGTTAAATAGCGGGGATATCTAAATCGTTGTCGCATTAGTGGTAACGAGAACGGTCATGGCGTTCAGATGCCCGACCAAAGGATGGATGGAAGATGAGCATCGAAGAGAAAG
>JAEDGA010000030.1 GCA_016297775.1 Candidatus Methanomethylophilaceae archaeon | reverse complement strand
GACAGAGAAATGCTCTATCAGTCTAACTCAGGTTCAATCCACACACCAGCAATACCCTTATCTTTACAATCAATAATCACCATCCATGCCACTCGGAGACCCCTGCGGAGGAAATTTCACTTACACGAACGAAGGACTGCCGAAATGTCTGTCCGCCTGTACGGTTCCCGTATCCTCCCTCGACAGAGGGAGGGGATTCTACTGCGACCTCCTGGGATTCGAGGAGTTCGCATCCGACGGGAAACAATCCTTCCTGAGGCGCGGGGACTGCGTACTCATCCTCAAAGTTGGCAAGGATGTCGGCATCGACACCGGGATATACATCGGAGTGGAGAACCCGTTCGACATACACAGACGTCTCATCGACGAGAACGTGGTCTTCGTACGCGATCCCATGAACAGTCCCATCGGAGTGTACACCTCGTTCAGGGACGATGACGGCAACACCATCCACGCGGTGGATGCATTGGGAAAAGTGGAATGAATGCCGGGATCCCTCCCGGCTTTTTTTTGATAGGATCAATTACCCAGATTGGCCTTCTCGACGGCGTCGTCGATCTCCCTCTTGAGGTTCTCGGGGAGTCCTTTGATGCCGCCTACCAGGAATCCGCGGACGATCATGCTGACCGCATCGTCCTCGGTGAGTCCTCTGGACATCAGATACTCGATCTGATCCCTGTCGATCTTACCGACCGCTGCCTCGTGGGTCATCTCCACATCCGCAACCGTTGATTCCAGTTCCGGCACGGCCAGTGTGAGACCTCCGTCTTCGAGCACGATGCTCCTGCACTCGAGGTGTGCCTTCACCTTCTCTGCGTTTCCGGAGAGTCTTCCGCGTGCGATCATCTTTCCGCCCTTGTTGAGGCTTCTGGACATGATCTCCGCGCTGGTGTACGGGGCGTTCATGACGACCGCTCCTCCGGTATCGATGTTGGAATCCTTGTGTGCCAGACATATGGTGTTGTACTTGCACGAAGCACCTTCTCCGTTCAGGTATGTGACGGGGAAGCTCTGCAGGGTACCCACGGGATTCAGGATGACGTAGTTGTTGACGTACTTCGCATCCTTGCCCAGGATACATGCGGTCCTGGGTCTCACGACGGTATCGGATCCCCAGTTGTGGATCATGGAGAACGAGAGGGAACCCCCATCCTTCACATAGATCTCGGACACACCGATGTGCAGCGCGTTGTTGGCATGTCTGTCGGTGGTGCATCCGGTGATGATCTCCAACGACGCATCCTCCTCCACGATGATGATGTTGTGGAGGTTCTGCATGGTGTTCTTGTTCTTCAGGAGCATGCAGGTCTGAACGGGATTCTTGGCGTGGTATCCCTTCTTCACGCGGATGAAGTATCCGTCCGACTCCTCCAGGTACGTCTTGGCGGTGAACTTGTCCTTCTCGGGGTCCATGGCCTTCCAGAAGTAGTCCTTGAGCCAGTCGTACTTGGCGACCGCATCCCTGGTGGACATGAGCTCCACACCGTCCTCCGTCTTGTTGGAACAGTGGCTCATTCCATTGTCGATGAAGATGATGGATCCGTCGCGCTCGGACTCGTCCGCCACGACTCCGACGTTGACCATCAGATCCTTGGTGGTCTCGTCCGCCTTCTCGAGATCGTCGATTCTGCCGGTGTCGCTGCTTCCAACCTTATAGTCGTCGAGATCCACGTCCGGACCGTACGTTCCGGCCTTCTTCAGGGCGTCCTTCACTCCTGGATGTTCACCATTCTGCATGATATGCACTCCTTGTATCCTCTTTCCCTGATGTCCTTGAGCAGGTCGGTGGGGCGTCCGGAACAGCGGATCACTCCGTTCTGGAGGATGTACGCCTTGTCGGCTCCGATGTAGTCCAGGATCTGTCCCGTGTGCGTGATGACCAATGCGGATACGTGGCGTGCGCATCTGCTTCCGTCGCATCCCTTCTTACCGCTCTTCATGTACAGCAGGTCGTGTACCTTCCTTCCGATCAGGTCGATGCTCTCCAGGTCGACTCCGGATTCGGGTTCGTCCAGGAGGACGAAGTCCGGTTTCTGTGCCGACAGCTGCAGGAGCTCGGACCTCTTGATTTCCCCTCCGGAGAATCCGACGTTGACGTCCCTCTCCAGGAAGTTGTCCATCTTGAAACTCTCCGCATCCTTGGTGGCGTTGGGATCGTTGCCCGCTGCTGCTCTGACGAGATCTCCGAGTTTGACACCCGCCACGTTCGGGGGCCTCTGCATCATCATGCCTATTCCGAGCCTTGCACGCTCGTCGACTCCCATGTGTGTGATGTCCTGACCCTTGAAGAGGATCTCTCCCTTGGTCACTGTACAGTGTCCGTAACCCATGATCGCCGCGAGCAGGGTGGACTTACCGGATCCGTTGGGGCCGAAGAGCACGCAGGTCTCCCCTTCAGCGATGGTGAGCGAGACGCCCTTGAGGATCTCCCTGCCCCCTGCCTCCACATGCAAATCTTTGATCTCTAGCATGATTGCACCTATGTATCCAACATATGCGCGTATATTATAAAGATGTGGGATTGACCGTCCTTTAACGGTGATGATTATCGTAATGGGGCGGTGAAATGGTTTGGGGTGGGGATTCAGAAGAAATAGAATCCGCAACCCTCTTTGACGGAGATCTCCGCCACGAGTCTCATGCGTTCCACCGGGCCCGCATATCTCCTGACGGCCATCTTGCCCTCCTCGGGCAATATATCGGCAAGTGTGGCACATTCCTTCAGGAGCTTCTCGGCATCCGAAGGTGCCAGGATGGTGCATCCCTTCGCGAGTTCCGGTACCGACGCGACCAGATCGCATCCGTGCCTTCCGGCGATCTCCGGCAGCTGCGTGGAATCCGGTCCGAACGCACCGATGCATCCTCTTCCCTTGTCCCAGGACAGGGGGCATTCGGCACATGCCTTGTTGGCCTCGTCGAAATCCAGACAGTCCCATCCGTTGACCCTGTTCTCGGGTTTGGACAGTTCCAGAGCTTTGGTTCTGAGATCGTCGGTCATACCGGTCATGTCCACCCATCCGGTGTACCTCCTCTCCGCCTTGGGTTCAAGTATCGCACGGTCGTCCTCCTTCTTCACCTTCTCCATGTATATGGCGTCCGTGGATTCGTTGATCCTGTTGCGTTTGAGGAATGCTTCGAAGTCCGGGAAGGCCGCCTTGGCATCGTCCAACGATACCACCATATCGAATATGGCGGCATCCCCGAACGGGGCTATGTCCGACACCATGGCCTTCCTTATATCCTTCTTCAGACCGGCACAGGCCGCGCTGGGCGCGTCCTTCTCGCAAATGGCTATGCTTATTCCCATCCTTCACACACCTTCATCATCAGTATTCTTCGTATTCCTCGTCTTCCTCGACGGGCCTCTTCTTCTTTTTCTTCTTCCTGCCGGAGTCCTCGTCCTCGTCCTTCTTTTTCTTCTTCGGCTGAGGGATCTCTTCCTCTTCCTCATCTTCGTAATCCCACTCTGCTTCCTTCTTCTCCTTCTTGTTGAACTTCTTGGCCATGTCCTTGAGGTACTTCTTGCGGTTGTCGGAGAATTCGGCGAATGCGAGGAACCCTTTGATGACGGATATCACGGCGAGGATGTAGATCACGGCCTGGATCTCCAGGGACATGGTGATCATTCCCATGCCGACCCCCATTCCCGATCCGTCGATGGATACGTCCATGCATCCGCCCTTGGTGAACATCAGCAGGACCATGGCCAGGTAGATGCTGGAGATGAACTTGAAGGGGATCCTTGCGTAGCTTCCGGGTTCATATAGTCCGATGAATATGGACAGGAAGATCAGCGGGATCGAGTAGATCATCAGGTTCCTGAGGTACACGGTGAATCCGTCCAGGAGTGTTCCGAAGTCCAGGGATCCTGCCGGAATGGCCGCCGTGAGTGCCGGACCGATACCGCCGAGCAGCGAGATCGCCGCCAGCGGGAGCAGGATGTATCCCGTTATGGAGTCCGCGAGAGATTTGAACGCTCCCCCGAACGACATGCACTTGGGGGAGAAATCGGTATAGTAGTCCCTGTCAGACATCGGGGATACCTCCCAGGAACTCTTCCATGAGTTCGTACATCTTGGAGATCTCCTCTGCGGTAACGGTGTATTCGTTACTGCCTACGGTGATCTTCGCATCCTTTCCGGATTCCACCATCTCTTTCATAAGGTCGGTGATGGCCTTTTCGGATCCGGTGTCTATGTCTATGGAGACATTTCCGCTTCCATCCTTGGTGACGTCTAGGGAGAGTGATTCGGAGACTCCCTCGATCGATATCCCGGCGGACATTCCCGTGTTGGGGATCAGAGCGGAGAGTTGATCGGCCGCGTCTCCGGCTATGGTGGCCTCCACCGTCTTGATCTTGCCCTCGGAGTTCTTTTGGGTGTCTGCGGTTATCCCTCCGTTATCGGAAAGCGGTACCGTCATGTTCATTCCGAGATCGATCTTGGCCAATCCGGAATATCCTGCCTTGATCTGGATCTTGAGGGGCAGATAGATACCGGTACCGCCGTTGTTGTCGGCGAGGATCAGCATCGCCACCTCCGCCATGGAGATCTTGGAATCGATGTGGACCGGCAGATTACCGCCGGAAGGTACGGTCTCAGGTCCGACGTGGACTATCTCGATGGCGATGGGCTTGTCCGTCTTCGTGGATATGGCATCTATTCCGAACTCTAGGTCCTCGATGTCCTTGGGGAGACTGGATTTCACTGTCATCGTACCGTATATACGGATGTTGGCCCCGCCGTCCACCTGTTCGATGGATAGGGGGTCCGTGTTCTCGATGTCGACACCTCCCATGATCAGGGGGGCCGCGGACATCACCAACATCAGCGTCAGGGCCAACGACACGATCATGATGAGGGTCTTCATCAGCGAGGTGAAGACTTTCATGCGCGGGATATCGTTCGGCATTGCTTTAAAAGGTTCGTGCGCGCGGGAACGCTTCCGTGCGAAACATGGATACATCAGTACGGCATAAGGGTGTGCGTATGGCAGATATCAGGATCCGCAAGAGGAAGAGGATGAGAGAGAAGGAGATCAAGGCGGTCGTAGAGGAGCTGGATGCCGTGTTCGGCATACCCACGTTCACCGAGAAGGACCCTATCGATATCGCCGAAGGACCGGATTTCGGTCTTCTGTTCTGCGGAAGCGACATACTCGGTATGATCTACGAGGGAAAGCCCTTCCTTACTGTGAGGGGGTTGCACAAGTTCAGGCCCGAGAGGCGTTTCGTGACCGTCGACATGGGTGCGGTCAAGTTCGTCACCAACGGTGCGGACGTCATGGGCCCCGGGATCACCGAGGCGGACGACGGCATATCCGAAGGCGATCTGGTGTGGATCCGCGACGAGAAGAACCGTATGCCCCTTGCGGTGGGTGTCGCGTTGCGCGATACCGAAGGCATACGCATGAAGGATAAGGGAAAGGCCGTCATGATGCTGCACTATGTGGGCGACAAGCTCTGGAAGGCAGGTGAGTGATACGGGCTTCTTCGGGAGGAGACAGTCGGTACCCGATCCCAACTCGGAGACGGTGTTCATCGATCTGGCATCCGTTCCCATACGCGAATCCGATGACAGACCCAGGATACGCGTCTCAATGCCATCCGAACCGTCCGAGATATCTGGGTTGAGGAAGTGGCTGGCATCCGGGATCTGCATGGCCGTGGACATGTCGTCCTATGCCGGAGATATGTCCGAGGCCGAAGCGGAGATACGCATGATGGCCGAGACGTCCGACTGTGCATGCCACGTACTCGGAGGCAATGTCTGGCTCATCGTACCCTGCGGGTTCTCCCTGGAGATTCCCAAGAGGAGGTGAACGTCACGGAGAGGAAGGTCGTCCACGATCCTATACACGGAAGCATAACCCTGGACGGCCCTTTCCTCGAGGTGATGGACAGGCACGAGATCCAGAGACTGAGGTCGATAAGACAGCTGGGTCTCAGCAACGCGGTCTTCCCCGGTGCAAACCACACGCGTTTCGAGCACAGTCTCGGCGTATACCATCTGGCGGGCAGGATGGCGGATTCCATGGGCCTCTCCGAAGAGGAATCGGACACCATACGCATGGCCGCGCTTCTGCATGATGTGTGTCACCCTCCGTTCTCGCATACGCTCGAACGCATGATGGAGAGCATCACCGGTCTGGATCATATGGAGATGTCCCGCGCTCTGATCATGGGGGATGTGCCGTCATTCATGGAACGCGACCGTTCATATTTCGATGGTATCGATCCTCTGTGCACCTTGATGGAGGATGCCGGGATATCCCCCGAGGAGGTCTGCGACCTCATAATCAATCCGCATTCCGATACCGGGGGATTCACACTGTCCGGATACGGGAGCGGTCAGTCGTCATTCTCGGACAGGGAGTATGCGCACCAGATCATCCACGGACCTGTGGATGCGGATCAGATGGACTATCTGATGAGGGATGCCCATTACACCGGCGTGATACACGGCGCGGTGGATAAGGACAGGCTGCTGAGCCAGATGGACATATACAACGGAAGGATGGTGATCCGCAAGGGCGGTATCGTGGCCGCCGAGGGCCTCATGGTGGCACGTACCCTGATGTATTCCTCGGTGTATTATCACAAGACGGTGAAGACCGTGGAGGCCATGCTCAGGCGTGCCATAGAGGTCTCGGATCTGGATCTGTCCGAACTGTACCTGATGACGGATGCGGATCTCACGTCCGCATTGCTGGGATGCGGCGGACTGTCCTCCGATATGATGCGTTCCGTACTGAACAGGAGACTGTACAAGAACGCGGTCATCGTCTATTCCGCCGACGCATCCGAGGATTTCAAGGCATCCTTGGTCAGATACACGGATGCGGACAGACGCAGGTCCCTGGAATGCGAGATAGCATCGGCGATAGGCGCGGATCCTGCCGAGGTCATAGTCGATGTACCTTCGGAATCGAGTCTTCTGTCCAAGGCCAAGGTCGGAAAGACGGACGTATCCGTCCTGATCGGGGACAGGGTGAGACCCATCTCCCGTTATTCGTCCGTGGCCAAGGCGTTGCAGTCCCGGGATCCCATCGATTGGTGTGTGATGGTCTCCGTGCCGGAACGTCTCCGTTCCGATGCGGAACGTGCCGCAAGAAGAATCTTATCCCTTGACGACGCCGATGGGTCTTAATCTTGCGACCCTTCCGGTCAGACCGCCGTTGCACACGACGGATACGACCTCATCCACGTCCTTGTAAGCCTGCGGGGCCTCCTCGACGAGCCCCTCCTCGGAACCCCTTCTCAGAGTGATTCCCTTATCGGTCATCGCGGATTCTATATCGCTGGCACTGAGGGACGACGTCGCCTTCCTGGACATCTTCCTTCCCGCTCCGTGGCAGGATGTTCCGAAGCTGTCTGTCATGGCGCCCTTCATACCCACGAGGACATAGGTACCGACGCTCATGTCCCCGGGGATGATGACGGGCTGTCCCACATCCCTGTACTTCATGGTGATCTCCGGTCTTCCGGCGGCGAATGCCCTGGTGGCACCCTTCCTGTGCACCAGCACGTCCATGTTGCTGCCGTCCACCAGGTGCCTCTCCTTCTTGGCAATGTTGTGTGCCACGTCATAGACGACATCCATTCCCATGCTCTCGGCGGAATCGCCCATGACCTTCTCGAAGGATTCCCTGATCCAGTGGGTGATCATCTGCCTGTTGGCCCATGCGTAGTTGGCACCGCAGGACATGGCCGAGAAATATTCGTCCCCCAACGCGCTGTCGAGAGGTGCGCAGGCGAGCTGTCTGTCCGGAAGCTCGATTTCATGGGATTTGACATACTGTTCCATCGACTGGAGATAATCCGTCGCTATCTGGTGTCCGCATCCCCTGGAACCGCAGTGTACGGTGATGGTGATCTGTCCTTCCTTCAATCCGAACGCCTTGGCCGCGCGCTGGTCGAACGTCTCATCGACCACGTCCACTTCGAGGAAGTGGTTCCCGGATCCGAGGGAACCCAACTGGGGTATGCCCCTCTTCTTGGCCTTGTCGCTGACCTTGGTCTCGTCGGCGGAGGTCATGCATCCGCGCTCCTCGGTCACGTCCAGGTCGGATTCCCAACCGTAGCCGTTCTCTACCGCCCACGCGGAACCGTTTCTGAGGATTTCATCGATCTCCTTCATCCCGAGTCTCTTCAGACCCTTGGATCCGAGACCGGAAGGTACGTTGGCGTAGAGTGCGTCCATGAGGGCGTCCATGTGTCCGGAAACATCATCCACGGTGAGATCGGTCTTGATGAGCCTGACACCGCAGTTGATGTCGAAACCTATGCCTCCGGGGGATATGCATCCGCTGTTCCCCTCCACCGCAGCGACACCGCCTATGGGGAAACCGTATCCCCAGTGGATGTCGGGCATCGTGATGGAACTCCCGACTATTCCCGGGAGGCATGCGACGTTGGCCGCCTGCATGGGAGCGTTGTCGGATCTGATCTGCGGGATCATCGATTCCTTGGCGTAGATGATCGCGTTGGTCCTCATTCCGGGTACGGCACCCACGGGGATCTCCACCCTGTTCTCATCGATTCTCAGCAATTCGCCTTCCCATGACATGATATGGTACCTCACGGACAAAGAATAGACAGGTGGGGCCTGAGCCGAGATTTGAACACGAGTCAAGGGATCCACAATCCCCTAGGATAACCAAGCTACCCTACTCAGGCCATCTGTAAATCCCATCAACTAATCGTAATAGATAAATCTTATGGCCGTTGGAACATTCCTGATAACATCCTAGACGTCACGTCCCTCTCTTTCGGGATACGTGGTATGCACGGTATCGTATCCGCAACGGTGACGATATGGAGGATATACGTCCGAAACATCCTGATAGGCCCTCCTTACGGGTCCGTCCGGAAGGATGTCCATATCATCGCATGCATCGGATGATATGACGTATCGGTCAAAACATGATTGTTTTTGTCCATTTTTGAGCAAATGGTTTATGTAGTTTCTAGGGGAGTCGATATATCATGGCCAAGAGAGACATAATCTCCGTTTTGGATATGAAGGACGATATGCCCGAGCTGGTCGACCTCGCGATCAAGCTCAAGAAGGAGCGCGGACACCACGGCGATCCCCTCAAGGGAAAGACGCTCGCGATGATCTTCGAGAAACCCAGCACCAGGACCAGGATCTCGTTCGACGTCGCCATCAGCGAGCTGGGAGGACACGCACTCTACATCGAGGCCACCAAGATGCAGATGGGACACGGCGAGACCGTCGAGGACACCGCACACGTCATGAGCAGGTTCGTCCACGGTATCATGTACCGCGCATTCAACTACAAGGTGATGGACCGTCTCGGAGAGAACGCATCCGTCCCCGTCATCAGCGGATTGGACGATCTCGAGCACCCCTGCCAGGCACTCGCCGACATGGTCACCATCAAGGAGAAGAAGGGAGGGTTCCGCGGAAAGAAACTGGTCTACCTGGGAGACGGTAACAACGTCTGCAACTCCCTGCTGTACGCATGTGCCATCATGGGAATGGACATGGTCGCATGCTGTCCCGCCACCAGGATGCCCAACGCCGAGATCATGCTGAACGCGTCCAGGATCGCGGATGCGAACGGAAGCAAGATCATCGCATCGCACGAGCCCAAGGAGGCCTGCAAGGATGCGGACGTCCTTTACACGGACACCTGGATCTCCATGGGTGACGACACCCCTCTCGAGGAGGCCGTCAGGATCTTCCACGACTACCAGATCAACAGCGAGCTCCTCTCCATAGCGAAGCCCGACTGTATCGTGATGCACTGTCTCCCCGCACACCGCGGACAGGAGATTACCGCCGAGGTCATGGACGGGCCCCAGAGCGTCGTATTCGACGAGGCCGAGAACCGTCTCCACGCACAGAAGGCGGTGCTGTACACCGTGATGAAGGATTGAATCACACGATCTGTATCAGCATGATGTCGTTGGCGACATCGAGAAACCTCTTCTCCGTCCCTTTCGGGATGGTGGCACCGGCGGCGATGTTGTGGCCGCCGCCGTATCCGCCCACCATGCCTGCGGCCTTGTTCATCACCGCGGACAGGTCCAACCCCCTCTTCACAAGGGATCTGTCGGCTCTTGCGGACACTTTCACACCGTCATCCGTGTCCACGAATCCCATCATTGGCATACCGTATCTCTCCGGATCCTTGCTCAACAACGAACCCGCAACGATGCCGACCACGGTCTCCTCCACGCTGTCTCCCGCGAAGAAGTACCTTATGTTCCTGCACGTCCGAATCATATCGTTCTCCAGTATGTACTGGGTGCACCTGTTGATGTTCTCGGTATGTTCGGAGCGGTGCCTCTTCACCCTCTTGAGAAGCTCCTCGGACGCGTTGCGGCCTTCGATGCACACCTGCATACCCGTCTCGGCGTCGTCGTAACGTCCGCAGGAGTTCAGCATGGTGGCGAACTCCTTCGCATCCCTGTATTCCGTGTGGCGCGGGTATCTCGGAAGGGTGTATGCGAAACCGTACGCCCTGCCCTGGGCCTCCCCGTTAAGTCTGTCGAGTATCGACCTGGTGACCCTCTCCTTCTCGTCTGGATTCAAATCGTTCCAGGTCCTGAACGCACCGTCATCCTTCAGTTCTATGTCCAAGGACCTCAGGAGTTTGGAGCACCCCACGCCGTCGTCGGAGATCCCCGGGATCTCCGGGTCCCCGCTGTACTTCAGGTAGTTGATGAGGGGCCTGGTCTCGCGACCGAAGAATCTCAGGTCCTCTTCCGCGACCACGTCCCCGTTCTCCTCGGCATCCTTCAGAGCTATCGCGTTGATGCCGGTCAGGCCTTTGATGGGCAGGTCCTGCATATCCCCGCACGCTCCCACCACGGCCAGCTGCGCCAGGTCCCTGTTGTCCGGGTCGACCTCCCTCGCCACGAGATACGTGACGCTGGCGCCGCATCCCTGGGTGGATCCCTCCATGCCGATGTTCACCGGATTTATCTCCTGTATGTCGAAGGTGAACCACAGCCTGGTCTGTCTGTCATCCTGCGTATCCGGTCCGCCGTTGGAATCCGGGACGTGATGATCCGTGATCAGGATGTCGTCGCGGCACATCTGACCCTTGTATCCGCTTCCGAGGTCGCAGATCCATACCAGTGACGATCCGTCCGAACGTATCATCCTGATGGTATCGGGATCCATCTTCTTCGCGAACCTCACCTTCACCTTCGCTTCGGCGAGTCCGCGCATGTCCCTGTCCAAACACCTCTTCGCATCCGCCATCACGGCGTTCACCGATACGGGGTCCACGCAACCATCCTTCAGAACGGCCTCCGCGGATGTGTATATCTCGGCCATGTCGCGTATGCGGCGCTCGGTGTTGCCGTCCGTACGCTTCATCACGGCATCGTATCTGTCCTTCAGCTTCTTCTCGGTCAGCTTGCCCTTGGACGTCTCCAGGGCCGTGTGTCTCATGACGGACATCTTCCTGCGTATGCAGGTGCTGTACGCTATGGCGGCACTGGTGATGCCGTCGGCGTCTATGTGCGACACTATCAGTATGTCGTCCGCATTCCTCACGGCATCCGCCGCACGGGACACCATCCCCGGAAGGTCAGGATGTATCGTCGACAAATCCTGCATATTCCTTCACCAGCCTAGGGTAGACGGTGTCGGCGAGGACCTCAAGATTCACCGTGTCCGCCCTGTTGTATTCCACCAGGCGATCGAGACTGTCCCTGTCCCCGTCCCTGGTCCATCTCTTCCACAATCTGACGGCCTCGAAACCGTCCACGTCGGATATGTCATCGGACCTGGCGATGCCTATCTCCTTCTCTATGGATTTCAGTCCTCCTTTGAGGCCCACGTCCTTGCATCCGAATCTGAGATCGAAGTGTGGGATGTCCCAATCCACCTCCGGGAAGCTGTAACGGAGAACGGGTACGTCGAAGCATCTTCCGTTGAACGTCACCAGCATGGACACGTCGGACATGGCATCCTTCAGCGATCCGGCATCCAACCCCTGTCCGTTCACCAGCGTGACCGTTCCGCCCTTCTTGTGGATGGTGACCACCGTGACCTCCGAATCGCGGTCCAACCCGTCCGTCTCGATGTCGAGATATCCCACGGATCCCTTGAAGCGGTCGAAGAGCCTCCAGTGCTCCCTGGGTTTCAGCATGTTGCCGAGACCGGAACAGTCCCCGGAATCCAGCAGTTCGTACGCGTAGTTCAGCTGCGAATCCATGCGGGATTTGACATCGCCCTTGAAGTTGCATACGCAATCGCAGTCTATGAAATCGCACCATCTTCTGATCCCGGACTCCCACAGCATGGTCTCCTTCTTCGGTCCAAGGCGAGGAAGGATCTGAAAGGTGCTCTCTATCATGCTTGCCACCATCTCTTATGCCTTTATTATATTGTGCCCCCTTACGCGGACGCTACCCTAATCTATGATTCGGACATTCCCAGGTACATGGATTCCAAGGAGATCGAACCGGGTGTGAGGATCACCAACGACAGGTGCGTGGTGTTCGACAGAGAGAAGGTACTGGTCATCGGCGACCTGCATCTGGGATACGAGAGGGCATTGGAGGACGAGGGTATGTACCTGCCGCGTCTGAACACGGAATCCATACGCGAACTCCTCAACCGCATCCTGGAGAAGTACGAACCCAGGACCGTGGTCCTTCTGGGGGATATAAAGCATGATTTCAGACGCGCCAAGTTCGAGGGCAAGGAGGAGGTCAGGAACATCGTCCGTCTGATAGCGGATGCGGCGGAACCCGTCATCGTGAAGGGTAACCATGACAACTACGTGCAGAACATCGTCGCCGATATGGGGATAGACGTGGTGGACTACTACGACGTCGGAGGTTATAGGCTGGAGCACGGCCATGTGGATTCCGGCGTACGTCCGGTGGTGATCGGACACGAGCATCCTTCGGTGAGGATATCGGGCTCCATGTGCGGCGGGATAAAGATGCAGTGTTTCATGTACGCGCGCAAGGAAGGGGTTTTGGTGATCCCTCCCTTCAGCTTCCTGTCGTCGGGAACAGATTTCTCCTCGGGATTGCAGGAGGACTTCATGTCCCCTGCCTGCAGGTCGTGCGATATGGCCTCCGCGGAGCTCTACGGCATCTCGGATCTCGGCCTCATGGAGCTCGGCGAACTGGGCGGGGCGTCCGAGTTATACATTTGACCATTTAGGAATACTTTTAAATATAGATTCACGGACTCTTATTATAAGAGTAGGATATATTAACCATCCATCATAGTCTTTAAGTCACTTCCCGACAATCATCAATCACAGCCTGAAAAGGTTGGAGGAATTACAATGAGCGCAAACATGGACGCACTTATCGACATTGTCGTAAAGGGAAAGATTAAGGAAGCAAAGGCCGCAACCCAGGCCTGCCTCGACGAGGGAATCGATGCAAAGACCATCATCTTTGAGGGTCTCTCCAAGGCAATGGGAATCGTCGGAGACCTCTACGCCTCCAAGAAGTACTTCCTGCCCCAGGTCCTTCTCGCAGCCAACACCCTCTACCAGGGACTCAACCTCTGCCTGCCCCTCCTTCAGGGAGACGGATCCGCATCCAAGGGAACCGTCGTTCTCGCAGTCGTCGAGGGAGATGTTCACGACATCGGAAAGAACATCGTCAAGGCCATGCTGACCGGACTCGGACTCAACGTCATCGACATGGGTAAGGACATCCCCATCAAGGACATCATCGCATCCGCGATCGACAACAACGCACAGATCATCGCAACCTCCACTCTCATGACCCCCACCCTCGCCGGAATGAAGCAGGTCGAGGCAGACCTCAAGGAGGCCGGAAAGAAGGGAGCCATCAAGACCATGATCGGTGGTGGAGCGACCTCCAAAGAGTTCGCAGACCAGATCGGTGCGGACGGATGGTCCTACGACGCAGTCGAGGCATCCCACGTCGCAGCAGCATTCCTCGGAATCTGATTACTCGGATGACGATCAGCTACTCCTGAAACCCTTTCCCAAACCCCTTAATACCTTCTGACGCGAGCATCCGGTTTTCTTTCATCTATTGTAGAAATTCATGTGTTTTTGTGGATACCGTATAACTTTCTTTGAAAAACTTATACGGTATGGTATATATACGCATAATTTGTTACAATAATCATGGTACAGAGGTCCGAGTACGATCAGTGGGTCCAGGATTGGATCAGAAAGGAGAAGGAAGGCGGCAGGAAATGCTTCGATGTGAAGAAATCCGGCAATTCCTACTATGTATATTATCAGACGACCAGATATAACTCGGCCACCAAGAAGAGGGAGAAGGTCTCCGGTTATCTCGGAAAACTGGTCGA